>NZ_JACOFQ010000024.1:0-129289 GCF_019455395.1 Bradyrhizobium sp. BR 10261 | reverse complement strand
ATCCTCTTCAGACCCCATCAGGTGGCGGCCTTGCGCCGACCCCGTACAGAAGCAAGACCCCGGCGAACGGTACCACGCAAAAAGGGATTGACCTTTGAAAGCCCGTTACAGAAGGGTGGGTTAGCCCCGCGACTGCGCGAAGCGCAGTTCGCGCGGCGTAAGCACCGGTGCCGTAGGGTGGGTTAGCCGTAGGCGTAACCCACCACTGTCCATCAACGCGGAGACAGAAAAGGTGGGTTACGCCTTCCGACTGCGCTTCGCGCAGCCGCAAGGCTAACCCACCCTACAGCTCCGTTTTCCTGGAGAGAGCGAGCGCCCCTACGGCTCCACCAAAAACTCCACCCGTTCCGCCGCAAAGCGCGAATGCTTCGTCACCAGCGGCTTGCCCTCGAGATCGAGGTCCGTCGCGTCGACCACCAGGATCGGCCGTCCCAGCGGCAGATCGAGCCGCGCGGCATCGGTCGCGTCGACGATGCCGGCGGTGATCCTGGTGGCGCCGCGGCGGTAGTCGCGGATCCCGTAATGCTCGAGCATCTTCGTCATCGAGCGCGTGGCTGAGAACACCGCGCCGGCGCCCGGAAATCGCTCGGCCGACAACCAGGTGGTGGAAACGCAGATCGGCGTGCGGTCGGCGAGGCGGATCGCCTCGATCCGCACCAGCGGCGCGCCTGATTTCACGCCCAGTTCCCGTGCAAGCTCGCGCGTTGCGGCATCCTCTGACGCCTCGATCAGCCGGCCATGCGGCTCGCGGCCTTCGGCGCCGACGATCTCCGAGAAGCGCGTGCGCGAGCGCAAGGGATAAGCGAGCCTCTGCGCCTCGACATAGGTTCCGCTGCCACGCTCGGCGCGCACGATGCCGCGTTCGGCAAGGGCTGCGAGCGCGCGCCGCACGGTGTGGCGGTTGACGCGATAGGTTTCGGCGATCTCCATCTCGCCCGGCAATTTGTCGCCGGCGGCAAAACGGCCATCGGCGATGCCGCGCTCGATGCCGTCGGCAACGAGGCGCCACAGCGCGACGCCTGAGGAAGCGGTGTCCTGCATGCTCATGTCGGCGATCAGCCTAGCCCTAAAATCACGCGCTTGTCACGAAACAGTCATGGCGTTTCCGTATGAAGTTGTCTACTATCATAGACAACTTCAATTCGGCAAGTTTTTGTGGAAGGCCGGTGGATTCGGTGACCCAGCACAATACCCAGCAAGCCCAGCGCAAGGCCGCCATGGCCGTGCTGGCGCACGCGGAGGCGGGCGAGATCGCCGCTCGCCTCTGCACGATTGCTTTGCCCGGCCACCAGGATCTGCGCGAACCGGAGAACGGTCTGGTGATGCTGCGCGGCCGGGTCGGCGGCGATGGCGCGCCGTTCAATCTCGGTGAGGCGACCGTGTCCCGCGCTGCGGTGCGGCTTGCCAGCGGGGAGGTCGGCTTCGGCTACACGCTCGGGCGCGACGGCGAAAAGGCACGGTTGATCGCGCTGTGCGACGCGCTGGTGCAGTCGCGCGATTTCGGCGCTGCCGTCGAGCGCGACGTAATCGCGCCGTTGCGTGAGCAGCTTATGGTCAGACGCAAGCAGCAGGCCGAAGAGACGGCTGCGACCAAGGTTGATTTCTACACCATGGTGCGCGGTGAAGGGTGAGGCCATGACAACGATTGCGGAACTGCCGCAGGGATTCGCCGACAAGGTGTTGTCGGCGCAATCGACCTTTCGCTCGGTCATGGACGCGATGGCACGGCCCGGCACGGTCCAGCGCATCGTGCCGATGGCGGGAACGCCTGATACGATGGTGCGCGGCACCGCCGCGATCGCGCTGACGCTGTTCGATCACGACACGCCGCTCTGGCTCGATGCGCGGATGGCCGAGAGCACCGAGGTCCTGAAGTGGCTCAAGTTTCACACTGGTGCGCCGGTGGTGCAGGACTCTTCCATCGCGGCCTTCGCGCTGATCAGCGACGGGGTGTTGCTGCCTGCTCTGCAGCGCTTCGCGCTCGGCACCAACGAATACCCTGACCGTTCGACAACGGTCATCATTCAGGTCGGGAGCCTGGACTCTGGCCCGAGTTTCGAGCTCCGCGGGCCCGGGATCGACGGCGTGGCGACGCTTGAGGCGTCGTTCAAGCCCTTCGACCTGTTCGAGCAGCTGCGCTTCAACGAAACGCTGTTTCCGCGCGGCATCGACGTGGTGCTGGTCGCCGATGATGCCGTGGTCGCGATCCCGCGCACCACGCGCCTCGTGAGCAAGGGAGGCTAGAGGCATGTATGTCGCAGTCAAAGGCGGCGAACGCGCCATCGAGAACGCCCATCGTCTGCTCGCCAATGCCAGGCGCGGCGACCAAAGCGTTGCCGAAATCTCGCTCGACCAGATCTCCGAGCAGCTAGGACTCGCCGTCGATCGCGTCATGAGCGAGGGCTCGCTCTATGACCGCGAGCTCGCGGCTCTCGCCATCAAGCAGGCGCGCGGCGATCTGATCGAGGCGATCTTCCTGGTTCGTGCCTTCCGCGCCACCCTGCCGCGCTTCGGCGCCAGCGAGCCGGTCGACACCGGCGCGATGCGGGTGCAGCGGCGGGTGTCGTCGACGTTCAAGGACATTCCGGGCGGCCAGATCCTCGGGCCGACCTTCGACTACACGCATCGCCTGCTCGATCCCTCGCTCGCCCAGGGTTTTGTGCCGGAAGCGCCGGCCGTGGCCGAAGCCTCAACGGCGCCGACGCCGCGCGTGACCGACATCCTCGGCCGCGACGGGCTGATCGAATCCTCCCCACAGGCTGAAGACGGCGCCGGCGTCGGCGATCTCACGCGGGAGCCGCTGAACTTTCCGGCTGACCGCGATTTGCGCCTGCAAAATCTCGCGCGCGGCGACGAAGGCTTCTTGCTGGCGATGGGCTACTCCACCCAACGCGGTTACGGCCGCAACCATCCCTTTGCCGGCGAGATCCGCTTCGGCGAGGTAGAGGTCGAATTCACAGCCGAAGATGTCGGCTTCGCCGTGCCGCTTGGTTCGATCGAGCTGACCGAGTGCCAGATGGTCAACCAGTTCAAGGGCTCGGCAACGGAAGCGCCGTGCTTCACCCGCGGCTATGGCCTCGCCTTCGGCCAGAGCGAGCGCAAGACGATGTCGATGGCGCTGGTCGATCGGGCGCTGCGTGCCCGCGAGCTCGGAGAAGAGGCCCTCGCCCCGGCGCAAGATGAAGAATTCGTGTTGTCGCATTCGGACAACGTCCAGGCGACCGGATTCGTCGAGCATCTGAAGCTGCCGCATTACGTCGACTTCCAGTCCGAGCTTGGCCTGTTGCGCAAGCTGCGCAAGGAATTTGCCGAAGCTTCCGCCGAAGCCAATACGCCCGATGCCATGAAGGAGGCCGCGGAATGAACGCGCCCGCCTACAACTTCGCCTATCTGGACGAGCAGACCAAGCGGATGATCCGCCGCGCCATCCTGAAGGCGATCGCGATCCCGGGTTATCAGGTGCCGTTCGCCAGCCGCGAGATGCCGATGCCCTATGGCTGGGGCACCGGCGGCGTGCAGGTGACCGCAGCGATCCTGGGACCTAGGGACGTGCTGAAGGTGATCGACCAGGGCTCGGACGACACCACCAACGCGATCTCGATCCGCAAATTCTTCGCCAAGACCGCGGGCGTCGCCACCACGACGTCGACCGACGAGGCGACCGTGATCCAGACCCGTCACCGCATCCCGGAGACCGCGCTGCACGAAAAGCAGGTGCTGGTCTATCAGGTGCCGATCCCGGAGCCGCTACGCTTCCTGGAGCCGCGCGAGACCGAGACGCGGCGCATGCATGCGCTCGCCGAATATGGCCTGATGCATGTGAAGCTTTATGAGGACATCGCCCGCTTCGGCCACATCGCGACTGCCTACGCCTATCCGGTCAAGGTCAATGCGCGCTACGTGATGGACCCGTCGCCGACACCGAAATTCGACAATCCCAAGATGGACAATTGCCCGGCCTTGCAATTGTTCGGCGCCGGCCGTGAGAAGCGCATCTACGCGATCCCGCCTTACACGCAGGTGGTGTCGCTCGATTTCGAGGATCACCCGTTCGAGCCGTATCGTTTCAACGCGCCCTGCGCGCTGTGCGGCGCCGAAGACTCTTATCTCGACGAGATTGTCACTGACGACAAGGGCAGCCGCATGTTCGTCTGCTCCGACACGGACTATTGCGAGGGCCGTCAGGCCGCCGGCCATCACGGTGCCCTGAGGGCTGCGCCCTACAAGGACAAGACGCCGGAGGCATCCAATGGCTGATCAGGATGTTCAGGAAACCGATCAGCCATTGCTGATCGCAAACTCCCTCAGCAAGTCCTACGGCCGCATCGCCGCCTGCCGGGACGTGTCATTCGCGCTCTATCCGGGCGAGGTGCTGGCGATCGTCGGCGAATCCGGCTCCGGCAAATCGACATTGCTGCAAATGCTGTCGGGCCAGCTCGCCGCGAGCGACGGGCAGGTATTCTATCGGATGCGCGACGGCGTCACCCGCGATCTCGCCTCGCTCGGCGAGGCCGAGCGTCGGCTCTTGTTCCGCACCGATTGGGGCTTTGTGCATCAGGACCCCGCGCAGGGGCTGCGCATGGCGGTCTCGGCCGGCGCCAATGTCGGCGAGCGATTGATGGCCGTGGGCTGGAATCACTACGGCCGCATTCGCGAGTCGGCCTCCGACTGGCTCGCCCGTGTCGAGATCGACGTCGCGCGTATCGACGATGCGCCGCGCACCTATTCCGGCGGTATGCGGCAACGCCTCCAGATCGCGCGCAACCTCGTCACCGGGCCGCGGCTGGTGTTCATGGACGAGCCGACCGGCGGTCTCGATGTTTCGGTGCAGGCCCGCCTGCTTGATCTGCTGCGCAATCTCGTCGCCGAGCTGCATCTCGCCGTCGTCATCGTCACCCATGATCTCGCGGTGGCGCGTCTCCTCTCGCATCGCGTGATGGTGATGAAGGGCGGCCGCGTCATCGAGACAGGTCTCACCGACCAGGTGCTCGACGATCCGCGTGAGCCCTATACCCAGCTCCTCGTCTCCTCGATTCTGCCGCCATGAGCTCTGCAATGACCGCCATGATCGACATCGCCGACGCCGGCAAGACCTTTACCATGCACCTGCAAGGCGGCATCGAGCTGCCTGTCGTGCGCGGCGTGACCTTTCAGGTCCAGCCGGGCGAGTGTGTCGTGCTGTCCGGGCCGTCAGGCGCCGGCAAATCCTCGATCCTGAAGATGATCTTCGGCAATTACCGCTGCGATTCCGGTCGCATCGGCATCCGCCATCGCGGCGAGGTGATTGATCTCGCCACCGCCGAGCCACGGCAAGTGCTCAACGTCCGTCGCGCCACCATCGGCTATGTCAGCCAATTCCTGCGGGCGGTGCCACGGGTTGCGACCATCGACGTCGTCGCCGAGCCGCTGATCGCCGGTGGGATGAGCCGAACCGATGCGCAAGCGCGCGCCGGCGCGCTGCTGCATCGCCTCAACATTCCTGAAAGGCTCTGGCGGCTGCCGCCCGCGACCTTCTCCGGCGGCGAGCAGCAGCGCGTCAACATCGCGCGCGGCTTCATCTCCGACCTGCCGATCCTGCTGCTGGACGAGCCGACCGCTTCGCTCGACGCTGCCAACCGCACCGTGGTGGTCGCGCTGGTGGCCGAGAAGAAGCGCCAGGGCGTTGCCATGGTCGCCATTGTCCATGACGACGAAATCCGGCATTTGATTGCCGACCGCATCGTCGACGTCACCAGCTTTGCCGCCGCGGCCTGAAGGACATGGAAATGAAGCCGAAGGACACAGTGATTGCCAACGCCAGGCTCGTGCTGGCGGACCGGGTGATCGAACGGGGCTGGCTTGCTCTTGCTGACGGGCGCATCGCCGAGATCGGCGATGGCAGGGCGCCCGCGGGTGCGGAGGATGCCGGCGGCGATCTGATCATGCCCGGCCTGATCGAGCTGCACACCGACCATCTCGAAGCGCATTACGTGCCGCGCCCAAAGGTATTCTGGAATCCGGTCGCGGCCGTGATCTCCTATGACGGCCAGCTTGCGACCTCAGGCATCACCACCGTGTTCGACTCGCTCCGGGTCTGGCGCGAGGACGGCGCCGAGGAGGTCGATGGCCGCGCCGGCGTGCTCGCTGCGGCCATTACGACCGCGCGCGACTCGAACCTGCTGCGCGCCGACCACTTCCTGCATCTGCGCTGCGAGATTCCGATGCCAAGCGTCGTCGAGGAAGCCAAGGAGCTGATCGATCGACCGGACGTCAAGCTGATGTCGCTGATGGACCATACTCCCGGCCAGCGCCAGTTCCGCGACGAGGTCAAGCTGCGCGACTATTATCGCGGCAAGGGCGGCGGCATGACCGACGCCGAGCTTGATCAGCTGTTCGCAAGGCGCTTCGACTATCAGAAGAAATACGCCCTTGCCAATATGCGCGAGATCGTGGCGCTGGCGCATCAGTACAAAATTCCATTGGCGAGCCATGACGACACCACCGAGGAGAATGTCGCGGATGCCGTGCGCGACGGTGTCGCGGTGGCGGAATTCCCGACCACGCTCGAGGCCGCGCGCGGCCTGCACCAGGCCGGCATCGACATCCTGATGGGCGCGCCCAACGTGGTGCGCGGCGGCTCGCATTCCGGCAACATCGCCGCGGTCGATCTTGCCCGCGAAGGCCTGCTCGATATCCTGTCGTCCGACTACATCCCGTCGAGCCTCCTGATGGGCGCGCTGCAATTGCCCGAGCATGCGCCGTCGATCAGCCTGCCGGCGGCGGTGCGCACCGTGACCAAGGCGCCGGCCGATGCGGTCGGCCTCACCGACCGCGGCGAGATCGCAATCGGCAAGCGCGCCGATCTGATCCGCGTCCACGTCGCCGGCAGCGTTCCCGTGGTGCGCAGCGTCTGGCGCGAAGGGGGCCGCGTCGCATGAGCGAGACCACGGCCATGGCGCAGGGCAAGGCGGGGGCGATCGGCCCCGGCCGCCTCGTGCTCGTGGTCGGGCCGAGCGGCGCCGGCAAGGATACGCTGTTGCGTCTGGCGCAGGCGGCCTGCGCCGACGATCACGATATCGTCTTCCCGCGGCGTGTCGTGACGCGTGCCGCCTCGGCCGACGAGGACAATATCGCAATGAGCCCGGACCAATTCGGCCGCGCGCGCGAGCACGGCGATTTCGCCGTGCATTGGGACGCGCACGGGCATTCCTATGCGCTGCCGCTGGAGATCAACGACGACATCCGCGCCGGGCGCGCTGTCGTCGTCAATGTCTCGCGCACCGTGATATCAGCCTTGCGCCAGGCCTATGCCAATGTCACCGTGGTCGCGATCACGGCGCCGCCGGACCTGCTGGCGCGGCGGCTCGCCGCGCGGGCGCGAAACAGCGACGGCAACATCGCCGGCCGGCTCGCGCGCAACGTCGATGACACGGCGGCGCAGGCCGATGTTACCATCGTCAACGCCGGCAATGCCGATGATCACAGCCGCCAGCTCGTGCGCGTGATCAGGAATGAAGGCTGGCGCGAATAGCGGGCAGGACGGGAGAAAGTGGGATGACGGTGATCAAGACGATCGAGCAGTTAGAGGCCGTCTACGGCGCCACCAACGATGCCTCGACCGTGAAAGTCGCCGATCATGTCACCCCGCTCTACCGCATCTTTATCGAGCAGGCGCCGTTCGCGGCGCTCGCCACCATCGGCCCCGAAGGCATCGACTGCTCGCCGCGCGGCGATCTTCCCGGCTTCGTCCGCATCCATGATCCCAAGACGCTGATGCTGCCGGATCGCCGCGGCAACAATCGTATCGATTCCTTGCGCAACATCGTGCGCGACCCCCGCGTGTCGCTGATGTTCCTGATCCCCGGCTCCGGCAACGCGGTCCGTGCCAACGGCCGCGCGCATCTCTCCGTTGATCCGGAGCTGCTGGCGTCCTTCAAGGTCGAAGGCAAGGCGCCGCGCAGCGTCATGGTGATGCATGTGGACGAGATCTATTTCCAATGCGCCCGCGCTATCGTCCGCGCCGACCTCTGGAATCCCGACAAGCGCGTCGATCCCAAGACTTTGCCGACGCCCGGCCAAATTCTGGCCGAGATGAGCCAGAACAAGGTCGGCGGCGCGGAGTACGACCGCCTCTGGCCGGAGCGCGCCGCCGCGACGATGTGGTGAGCTCTTTCCACGAATTCTGCGAGACTTCGGCGGCGACCACGATGGCGGGCAACGGTACCACGCTATGGCCCCCCGTGCGTGTGGACATCATCGCGAGATGATTTCGGCTGCGGCGGCTTGCGCGCAGAGAAGCGCGCGCACGCGACCGCGGCAAATATGGATAGCCATTTCATTGACCGATCGGGTCAATCCCTCGATATTCGAAACATCGAAACTGCATTGTCGAGCCGAAGGCTGCCGGATGACATCGAATGACCAGCGAGTGAGAGGCGACATGCGCAAGCGCATGATGCGTCGCTGCGTCTCGGCCGCGACCGGCGCCTGTTGTTGCTGCTGATCGCCGCGCCAAAATCCCGATCGCAATCTCTTGACAGGAACGCCGACCCGTTCGGCGAACGAGCAGCCATGCCCAAAGCCTATATCATCGAAGTTCACGACCGCACCGCCGGCATCATTGCCAGCGACGAGCGCGGCTTCCGCTTCTTCTCCTCAGAACGCCTGTTCGACAGCCTCGAGGGCCGCCAGTTCCGGTCGGCCCGGGATGCCGAACGCGCCGCGCGCGCCGTGTTCGCGGAGCGCCGTCATCTTGTCTCAATCTGAACACCAGCAGACCGAAAGGACTTTGCAAATGATCACGCGACGACACATCATCGCCGGCGCTCTGTTGCTGGCAAGTGCGGCGGGTTCGCCCGTGCGTGCCGAGGACAAGCCGGCGGAAATCCGCATCGGCACGCAGAAGGGCGGTTTCTTCCCCGCCGTGCGCCAGCGCCAGACGCTGGAGAACGCCTTCAAGCCGCTCGGCATCGAGATCAAGTGGATCGACTTCCAGTTCGGTCCACCCCTGCTGGAAGCCATCAATGTCGGCAGCGTCGATTTCGGTTATGTCGGCGATGCCCCGCCGATCTTCGCGCAGGCCGGCGGTGCCAGGATCCGCTACGTCGCTGCGGTGAAATCCGAAGGCAACACCCAGGCGATCATCGTGCCGAAAGACTCGGCCATCAAGACGCTGGCCGATCTCAAGGGCAAGCGCGTCGCCTTCGGCAAGGGATCGAGCGCGCATAATCTGCTGGTCGCCGCGCTCGAGAAAGCCGGCCTGTCCTGGTCCGACATCACGCCGGCACCGCTCGCGCCGGCCGATGCGACCGCCGCCTTCGTCAAAGGCTCGGTCGATGCCTGGTCGATCTGGGATCCCTATTTCGCGCTCGCCGAGCTGAAAGAGAATGCGCGCGTTCTCGTCCTCGACAAGGACGTGCACAAGCCGAACGCGTTCTACATCGCGAACTCGGATTTCGCCCAAAAATACCCATCGCTGGTCGCGAAGCTCAACACGACCTTCGCTTCCGAAGGCGTTTGGGCCAACGAGCACCACGAGGAGGTCGCCAAGGCACAGGCGGAGGCAACCGGTGTCGATATCGAGGCCGTCAGGCGTTTCGTGGATCGCTCCAACTTCAGGGTCGTGCCGCTTGATGCCGAGGTGATCGCAACCCAGCAGGCCGTGGCCGACCGCTTTGCCAAGCTCGGCTTGATTCCGAAGCCGGTCACCGTCTCCGACATCGTCTGGAAGTGGACGCCGGGCTCCTGATGCGGATCAACTCCGGCGGCGCGCCCTGGTGCGCGCCGCTTTCTTTGCGGCCGCGGAGCGGACCCTGGCACCCTTGGTTTGGCTCGCTTTGCGCGCAGCCGCCGAGCGGGACGCAGCGGACCGCCGCTTTGCGGCGCTCTTGCCCTGCTTCGACAGCGCGCTCCGCGATGCGATCGAGCGTGGCTCCTTCTTCAGGACCCTCTCGACGGCGCGCGACACTTTCGGCCGGCGCTTTGGCGTGCGCTTGCCCTGACCGACCTCGTAGGCATATTTTGCGCTTCTGCGCGTCGACTTCTTTGCGCCTTTGCGCGGCGGCGGCAGATCGACCCCGGCGCGGCGCGCCTCGGACAGGCCGATGGCAATGGCCTGTTTGGTCGAGCGTGCGCCGTGCTTGCCTTTCCTGATCTTGTCGATCTCGTCCTTGACGAATTCGCCGGCCTGCGTGCTGGCCGATTTGCCGGCGCGCTTGTCCTGCTTGGCTTTGCGAATGATTTCCTGTCTTGGCATGCGTCGAGTTCCCTTTTGGAATCGCAGGGATGTTCGACGGCAACGCGCCGACGCGACAATTGATCCGATCAGCCTTTCAATGCCGCGAGCAGCTCATCCGGACGCTCCGCCATGATCATATGGCCCGCGCCCGGCACGACGACGGTCTTCGCATGCGGGATCGCCGCCGCAAGCGCCTTGCCTGCCTTCGCGGGGGTCATCATGTCCCGCTCGCCGAGGATCAGCGTGGTCGGAACCTTGACGGTCGCGGCCGCGGCAGGCGCGTTCGCATAGGCATTGCAGGCCGACAAATCCCTGAACAGCACGCCCGGCTCGCAAGCTTGCAGCACAGCCTGCGCGCCGCCATGCATCCACAGGCCCGGCGCGAGGCTGCCGCCGAGCTCGGCCTTGAAGCCAAGACCCCAGATCGAGACCATGTCGTTGGCATCCTGCGAATTGGCCTCGGCGGCCTTGAGCAGGTCCGGGCCAACCGTCATGGTCGCCGCCGTGCCGATCAGGCTCAGCGCCGAGACCTTGTCAGGATGACGCGCGGCCGTCTCCAGCGAGATCAGCGATCCCATGGAGTGGCCGATCAGATGCGCTTTCGCAGCTCCCGCTGCATCGAGCAGCGCCGCTGTCCAGTCGGCCATGTCAGCGATGCTTCCGAGCGAGGGTCCCGCCGAGCGGCCGTGGCCGGGCAGGTCGGGCGCGATCACGCCAAAACCGTGATGGGCGAACCAGCGGGTATGCAGCGCCCAGCTCGAATGGTCGAAGCCGGCGCCATGCAGGAAGACCACCGTCGGCAGGGATTTGTCGAATTCGCGGCCGCCGGTTGCGGCAAATATTTCGGCGCCGTTGACGGAAAGCTGCATGGTGTCAAACCTTCTGCGAGATGCGCAGCGCCTGCGCGAGATCGTCGACGATGTCGCTGGCACTCTCGATGCCGACCGACAGCCGCACCAGCTCCTCGCCGATGCCGGCGGCCTTGAGCTGCTCGGCATCCATCTGCTGATGCGTCGTCGAGGCCGGGTGGATCACCAGCGTCTTGGCGTCGCCGACATTGGCGAGATGGCTGATCATGCGCAAGCTTTCGATGAATTTCCGGCCGGCGGCCCGGCCGCCCTTGATGCCGAAGGAGATGATCGAGCCCGCGCCGCGCGGCAGCAGCGTCTTGGCAAGCTGATAGTCGGGGTGATTCTCCAGCGAGGGATGCAGCACCCAGTCGACCGCCTTGTTGGACTTCAGCGCTTCCAGGACCAAATGCGTATTCTGCATGTGCCGGTCCATGCGCACGCCCAGCGTCTCGACGCCCTGCAATAGCTGGAACGCGTTGGTCGGCGATAGACACGCGCCGAAATCGCGCAATCCTTCCGTGCGCGCGCGCATGATGAAGGCCGCGGTGCCGAACTGCTCGTCGAAGACGATGCCGTGATAGCCGCCATAGGGCTCGGTCAGCACGCCGAATTTTCCGGAGTCGCGCCAGTCGAAGCGGCCGCCGTCGACGATGGCGCCGCCGATCGCAATGCCATGGCCGCCGATCCATTTGGTGGCCGAATGCATGACGATGTCGGCCCCCAGCTCGATCGGGCGGCTGAGATAGGGCGTGGCAAAGGTGTTGTCGATCAGCAGCGGGATTTTGGCCTCATGCGCGATTGCCGCGACCTTGGGAATGTCCAGAACTTCGAGGCCGGGATTGCCGATGGTCTCGCCGATCACCAGCCTGGTGTTCGGTTTGATCGCGGCGCGGAACGCGTCGAGATCGCGCGGCTTCACGAAGGTCGTGGTGATGCCGAAGCGCGGCAGCGTATGCGCCAAAAGGTTGATGGTGCCGCCATAGAGCGAGCTCGATGCCACGATATGGTCGCCGGCATTGAGCAGCGTCGCGATGGCGAGATGCATCGCCGCCATGCCGCTCGCGGTGCAGATCGCGCCGACGCCGCCTTCCAGCGCCGCAAGCCGCTCCTCAAGCACGCCGGTGGTCGGGTTGGAGATGCGCGTATAGATGTGGCCGGCGCGCTCCAGGTTGAACAGCGCCGCCGCGTGGTCGGAATCCTGGAACACGTAGGACGTGGTCTGGTAGATCGGCACCGCGCGGGCGCCGGTCGCGGGATCCGGATGCTGGCCCGCATGCAGGCTCAGGGTCTCGAAGGCGGGCGGTTTTGGCGCGGGCATGGGTGGCCTCAAAGGTCGGTCGGCGATGGCGGCCGTTGTGCCACAAAATGACGTCGCGCGTCAGCCCATTGCTGGATTGAAGTGAGCTCCAGCTACGCAGGCAGCGCGCTCCCTCTCCCCGCGAGCGGGGAGGCGAAGTGCCCCTCACACTGCCGGCTGCTTCGCAATCCGGTCCCGCACTTCGGCCGCGATCTCGAACGAGCGCAGCCGTGCGGCGTGATCGTAGATCTGCCCGGTGGTGATCAACTCGTCCGCCGCGGTGTCGGCGATCAGCGCCTTCAGCTTCTCCTCGACCACCGCGGGTGAGCCGACGGCGGAAATCGCCAGCGCCTGCGCGACGCCGGCCTTCTCGGCCGGCGACCACAGCGCATCCATGTCGTCCACCGGCGGGGGCAAAGGTCCGGGCGTGCCGCGGCGCAAATTGATGAACTGCTGCTGCAGCGAGGTGAACAGGCGCTGCGCCTCGGCATCGCTGTCGGCGGCGAACACGTTGACGGCGACCATGGCATAGGGCTTATCGAGCTGCGCCGACGGCTCGAACCGCGCGCGATATTCGCGCAGCGCCGGCATCAGCATCTGCGGCGCGAAATGCGAGGCGAACGCAAACGGCAGCCCGAGCATCGCCGCGAGCTGCGCGCCGAACATGCTGGAGCCGAGGATCCACAGCGGCACCTTCGTGCCCATGCCAGGCACCGCCCGGATCGCCTGGTTCGGCTTGACGTCGCCAAGCAGCGCCTGCAATTCCAGCACGTCATGCGGAAAGTTTTCGGCCGCCGTCGCAAGGTCGCGCCGCATCGCCCGCGCGGTGAGCTGGTCGGTGCCCGGCGCACGGCCAAGGCCGAGATCGATCCGGCCGGGATAAAGCGATTCCAGCGTGCCGAACTGCTCGGCGATGACCAGCGGCGAATGGTTCGGCAGCATCACCCCGCCGGAGCCGACGCGGATCGTTTTCGTGCCGCCCGCGACATGGGCGATCACCACAGAGGTCGCCGCGCTCGCAATCCCCGTCATGTTGTGATGCTCGGCGAGCCAGAACCGCTTGAAGCCCCATTGTTCGGCGTGCTGCGCCAGATCGAGCGAATTGCGAAACGCCTGCGCGGCGTCGGAACCCTGTTTGATGGGCGCGAGGTCGAGCACGGAGAAGGGGATCATGGGGGGACTACCGAAGTGTGGGAACCGCGCGTCTGAGAGAGCGTCATGTAGTGTCGCGGCGCGGGATGGGTAGAGCCTCCTTCACAACCCTGTTATGGCGCCCCATGACGCCCGTCGTCTCAGCTGGGCGTTTCTCGCCTGTTGTTGTACTCTTGAGCGCAGCGCTCCCGTTACCAGGAGGACAGACATGGCCCCTGTCGTACTCAATCGCCGCAACCTGCTCATCGCCGGCGGCTCCGTCCTGGCGTCAGGCGTTCTGGCCACCGGCGCTTCAGAGTTCCTGCTGCCTGCCCGCGCGGAAGGCCTCGCGCCGACGGAGTCCATGACCGGCGGCGCCAACAACTACCGCAAGGGAGCGCCGATCGTGGAGCGCATCGGCAAGGGTGGCTTCTGGATGAGCGGCACCGTGCGCCGCGCCGGCGATGGAGCACCGCTCGCCGGGCAGCGCATCCAGATCTGGGCGCACACGGTCGAAGGACAGGAGCACGAGCCGCAGAGCCACGGCGCGACGCTCACCGACAAGGACGGCGCCTTCCGGCTCGAGATGCCGCAGATCATTCCGATCTTCGGCCAGCCGCATGGTCACCTCGCCTATGACAGCGGTGAGTTCAAGACCGTCTTCCTGCGGCCGATCATGCGCAGCGCAAAGGACACCAGCCTCGAGGCGCATTTCGTGCTTCAGCCGGCCTGACCGGGTTGCAGGTGAAGGGCGGAAGATTTCTGATCTGGGCCGCCCTCGCTGTGGCCATCGGCGCGCCGATCGCACTCGCCGCGACAAGCGAGCAGCTCGCTTGGCGCGGCCCGGTCTACATCCTCGCCGGTTTCGCTGGCATCATCGCCCTCGCTTTGGTGCTGGTTCAGCCGCTGTTGATCGGGGGAGTTCTGCCGGGACTATCGGCCTATCGTAACCGGCGCGCCCATCATTGGATCGGCGGCGCGCTGGCCCTGGCGGTGGTGATCCATGTCGCCGGCCTCTGGTTCACCAGCCCGCCCGACATGATCGACGCGCTGACCTTCTCGTCGCCGACGCCGTTCTCTCCCTTTGGCGTGATCGCCATGTGGGCGATTTTCGCCGTTGCGCTGCTGGCGGGCTTGCGCCGCCAATTGGGCCTGCGCCTGCGCACCTGGCGCTTCATCCATGTCCCGCTCGCGCTTCTCATCGTCGCGTGCGGCGTGGTCCATTGCCTGCTGATCGAGGGGACGATGGAGACCATCTCGAAGGCGGCGCTGTGTGCGGCTGTGCTCGCGGCAACCGGCAAGGTCATGATCGACCTGTGGCGGAAGCGGGCGCTACGCGGCGGTGAATTGAGTTCGTAGCCGCTGCCATCTTGCCGCATCTGATGAGGAGACTTATCCTCGCGCCATGACGGCCAGCTCCCCCGATCTGAAAGCGTTCCTGCTCGCGACGCCGTTCTTCGGCGGCCTCACCGACGCGAGCCTCGACCTGCTGATCTCGATGCTGGTCGAGTGCCGCTTCGATGCCGGCGCGACCGTGGTGGCGGAGGGGGAGCAGGGCCGCTCGATGTTCATCGTCAAGTCCGGCCGGCTGGCGGTCAGCAAACGGGCGGATTCGGGAAGCGCCATCCCGATCTCCGTCCTGGAGCGTGGTGATTTCTTCGGCGAGATGACGCTGATCGAAATGCAGAACCGTTCCGCCACGGTGGTTGCGGAGAGCGAGACCGTGCTGTACGAGCTTTCAGCGCAAAAGCTCTACGCCTGCTACAAGGCCGACATCCACGCCTATGTCATCGTCCTGCAAAACATCAATCGCGAGCTGTGCCGGCGGCTAAGACGCGCCGACAATCGCTTCACGAGGCGTCAATTAGGCGATGAGGACACCTCCGCGAGATGAATATACGCGTAACTCCCGAGCTCGTTATTTTCGATTCTGATGGCGTTCTGGTCGATAGCGAGATCATCGCGCTCACGGTCTTCGCCCGCGTCGCAGCCGAGGAGGGCGTGGCGATCAGCGTGGAGGACACCGTCCGGCTATTCCGCGGGGTGAAGATGGCCGATTGCGTGCGCGAGATCGAGCGTCGTCTCGGCCGCGGCGTCCGGGAGACGTTCGTTGCCGACGTTCGACAGGCAACGGCGCTGGCGTTTGATGCCGAACTGAAGCCCGTCGAAGGAATTCATGACGCGCTGGCTGAGATCAAAGTTCCGGTCTGCGTGGCGTCCAACGGGCCGATGTCGAAACTCACGCATGCGCTCGGATTGACGCAGCTTCTTGCGCACTTCCAGGGCCGCATTTTCAGTGCGTACGAGGTCGGCTCGTGGAAGCCGGATCCCGGCCTGTTCCTGCATGCCGCGCAAACGATGGGTGCTCATCCCGCGGCCTGCGTCGTTGTCGAGGATTCGTTGTCAGGCGCCCGCGCGGCAAAGGCCGCAGGAATGAAAGTCCTGGGTTTTGTCGGCGGTCATCCGGACGCCGCGCGGGAGTTGGCCGCGATCTGCGACGACGTCTTTTACCGGATGGGCGATCTGCCGGCGTTGCTGGCACGTCCCGTGGAGAGAGCGTAGTCTGCTATCGTGTATGGGCTTGTTGAGCGAGCTGCGCGAACGCCTCCTCCTTCGAGACGACCGCTTCCAGCGGTCTCCTCAGGATGAGGCTAAACGGCATCGGCGCCCGCCAAAGCTGCTGCCACACACTCCGCCTCATCCTGAGGGCCAGCCAGCGGCGGGCGTCTCGAAGGATGCGCCGCAGGGGTTGCGCCCAAACATGCAACGGTCCTGCACCACGCGGACCCTTACGATCTTCGTGGTCGGCTACAGCAACGCCAATGAGTGCAGCGAATTTCTATGAAGGCCGAAGGCCACCAGGCCGGAGAGAAGCAGTGCAGTCCCAGTCACGATCAGGCAAAACGCAAACACTATCGAAAGCCCCTGGCTCGTCTTGAATGGCCGGGACGATAATAGATAAAATTTTACCGACAATCGAAAGGAAGAATTAACCTTACCTGGGCGGTCGAACACGCGGCGCGTGGGAGGGGGTAGAGCGCAGCGAAGCCCATCGTGCTCGTAGCCCGGATGCAGCGAAGCGCAATCCGGGAGGACCAACCCGTCGGGCAAAACACCCGCCTCCCGCCAACCCCCGTCAATCCCCTTCCGCAAAAATATTCCACTTTACCGAAATTCGGTTTTGCGGCATTCTCCCGCCATCCCGGCCCGATGGAGAGGGGCGATCGTACGTCGTCGCGAACGTGGGTCGGGGAAGCGGTGGACGCGGCAAGCGCCGGCGCGGATGTGAGGGCAGGGCGGGCGGAGGATTGAGCCGAACCCCGTGAGCCCGGCACAAGCCGTGTCGTACGAACGGCGCCTGTATCCGACGACGCTCTCGGGCCAAGCCGGCTTATCCGGCGAAGCCCGCAGGGCGGAGACGGAGCGCTGCGTACGGCAAAACCGTGTGGTCTCGGCCGTCGTCGCTACGGTCAAGCCTTGCGAATGCGGCATTGGCGTCAACCGGCGCGGTGACGGTGAATTTCGTGAGGTGACGGAGGCAAAGGGAATTCGTCTCCGGGGAGAGCACGGCATAAGCCGTCCAACCATCGCGCAGGGAAGGCCGCGTGTTCGGCGTCACCTGTATGCTGCTGTGCGGTCTCCTTGCGCTACATTTTCGCGCAGCGGACCGCGGGTGCCCGTCGGCACCCGGTCTTCCCTGCGCCCTCCTCAAAGAAGGAGGGCAATGGAGACGCGCAAAACTCGGGCGTATCGTGCCGCGAGAATGCCTGCTCACGTTCATTTTCGAAGATGAAAAATGGTGCTGCCAGACAGGATTGAACTGTCGACCTCTCCATTACCAATGGAGTGCTCTACCACTGAGCTACGGCAGCATGTGCTGGGATCAGAATCGGCCGCTACGGGGGGCCTACCAAGCGGGCCGATATCTGCCACAGGCCTCCCCGCTGTGCAAGCTTGCAAGACCCATCCAAACGAGAAAATCGGGGCGATACCGGGGATATTACGGCCGTTTCCGCTTGAAAGGGCCGACTTTCGGCCGATTTCGGTTCCGGTCCCGGCCAACTGGCCAGTTGGCCCGTGGGGTGGATTCGACCCATTTTGGATTTCGCACGATTGGGACCATTAGGGCCTCTTGAGCTGCCGCAATCGCTAGGCATGTTACTGCGGACCCGCTGTATGGACCCGCGATGGCTGACCAGAACGACAAGACGACGAGACAAGACCGCTCATCGCGCGACGATCGCCTGAAATCGGCGCTGCGGGAGAACCTGAAGCGGCGCAAGGCGCAGGCGCGCGAACGCGCCGCAAGCGCCGACCCCTCGCAAGATGGCGATGGGTCCCTAGATGAGGGCACCGCCGGCGAAACCTGAGACTGAAAGCGGGCGACTGAAGATTTTTTGGAGTGCATGCAGTGACCACGGGGCAAGACGAATCACACCGAACCGATCGCGACGCGCAGATGGCGCGTTTCACCCGCCCCGAGCAGACGTTTCCGACGCTGACGCCTGCCGAGATCGAACGCCTCAGGAATTTCGGCGAGCTTCGCACCTACAAAGACGGCGAACTGCTGTTCGAGACCGGCAAGCCTGGACCGGGCATGTTCGTCGTGCTGAAGGGCGATGTCGCCATCAGCCAGCGCGATGGGCTCGGCAACGTGTCCCCGGTGATCGACCAGGGCCCCGGCCAATTTCTGGCCGAGCTCGGCCAGCTCTCCGGCCGCCCGGCGCTGGTCGATGGCCGCGCCGAAGGCGAGGTCGAGACGCTGCTGTTGCCGCCGGAGCGGCTGCGCGCACTATTGGTTGCTGAAGCCGAGCTCGGCGAGCGCATCATGCGCGCGCTGATCCTGCGCCGGGTCAATCTGCTGCAGGCCGGCGTCGGCGGCATCGTGCTGATCGGCCCGTCGCATTCGGCCGGCGTGGTGCGTTTGCAGGGCTTTCTCACCCGCAACGGCCAGCCGCATCACCTCCTCGATCCCGACGGGGATCGCGACGCTGCCGAGGTGATCGCGCGCTATTCGCCCAAGCCGGAGGATTGGCCGCTGGTCGTCACCCCCGACGGCGCGGTGCTGCGCAACCCCGGCGAGACCGAGCTTGCCCGCGCGATCGGCATGATCGGCGGCCCGCGCAATGACCGCATCTACGACGTCGCGATCGTCGGCTGCGGCCCGGCGGGGCTTGCGACCGCCGTGTATGCGGCGTCCGAAGGACTATCGGTCGCGGTGCTCGATATCAGAGCCTTCGGCGGCCAGGCCGGCGCCAGCGCCCGCATCGAAAACTACCTGGGCTTTCCGACCGGCATTTCCGGCCTGGCGCTCACGGCGCGCGCCTTCAACCAGGCGCAAAAATTCGGCGCCGACATCATGATCCCTGTCACCGCGAAGTCGCTCGACTGCACGCGCAAGGACGGCGCGTTTGCCGTGGCGCTCGAGGGCAGCGATCCCCTGCGGTCGCGCTCGATCGTGGTCGCCAGCGGCGCGCGCTATCGCCGGCCTGATATCGCCAATCTCGACAAGTTCGAGGGCCGCGGCGTCTGGTACTGGGCCTCTCCGGTCGAAGCAAAACTGTGCGCCGGCGAGGAGGTGGCGCTGGTCGGCGCCGGCAATTCGGCGGGACAGGCAGCGGTGTTTCTCTCGGGCCACGCCCGGAAGGTCTTGATGATCATCCGCGGCGGCGGCCTTGGCGCCAGCATGTCGCGCTATCTCATCGAGCGCATCGAAGCGACGCCGAATATCGAATTGCTGTTCAACACCGAGATCACGGCGCTCGAAGGCGACGAGGCCTCGCTGCTGCGGCGGATCCGCTGGAAGAGCCGACTGTCCGATGACGAGGATTCCGCCGATATCAAGAATCTGTTTCTGTTCGTCGGCGCCGATCCCGCCACCGGCTGGCTCGATGGCTGCGGCGTCACGCTCGATCGCGGCGGGTTCGTGGTCACGGGCGCGCAGTCCGAGCTGAACCAGGGCAGGCCGGTGGCGCCGCTCGAGACCTCGGTGCCCGGCGTCTACGCCGTCGGCGATGTCCGCTCCGGCTCGGTCAAGCGCGTCGGCGGCGCCATCGGCGAGGGCGCACAGGTGGTGGCCTCGCTGCACGCCTATCTCGGCGACGCCGCAAAACCGGCGCTTTAGTCAAGGACAAGACAAGCAGATGGCAAGACGAATGAGGCTTGCAGTTTTGTCGTCAACTGCAGACTATCTCCTCATCATGAGGAGCTAAAAACAAAACGCCCAACGGGAGGACTCAATGGCCGAACTCGTCGTGCTCTATAAGACGCCCAAAGACGCTGCCGCCTTCGACAAGCATTATGCCGAAACCCACATTCCGCTCGCCAAGAAGCTTCCCGGCCTGAAGAAATACGCCGTCAGCACCGGGCCAGTCGGCTCGCCCGCAGGCCCCTCGGGCATTCACCTCGTTGCCATCCTCACCTTTGACACAGTAGGCGACATCCAGAAAGCGTTCGGCAGCGAACAGGGCAAGGCGGCTGCCAGCGACGTGCCGAAATTCGCCAGCGGCGGCGCCGATTTGCTGATCTTCGACACCAAGGAAGTGTGAGCGCTCCATCCGGGCACCTGACAGCGCTGCAAGAAATTCAGCCATGCGTTTGTCGATTCGCACGATGACGCATGGCTGGACGCGCATGTGTGATCGTGACGCATGTGGCAATTCGATGAGGAGCGTAATATCAATCTCCTGATCTCAACGCAGAGATAGGAGCGATGCCATGGTTCTCGGGATGAGCCTGCAAGCCTTCACACTGGTCCATGTCGTCATCAGTCTGATCGCCATCGCAGCTGGCCTCGTCGTGATGTTCGGCCTGCTCGGCTCGAAGCCGATGCCGGGCCTCACGGCGATCTTCCTGCTCTTCACCATCCTGACCAATGCCACGGGATTTTTGTTCCCGTTCAAGCAGCTGCTGCCCTCCTACATCATCGCCGGCATCTCGCTGGTGCTGCTCGCGATCGCCTGCATCGCGCTCTACGGCATGAAGCTCAAAGGCGTCTGGCGGCCGGTCTATATCGTGACCGCGATGATCTCGCTCTACTTCAACGTCTTCGTGCTGATCATCCAGTCGTTCCTGAAGATCCCGGCTTTGGCCGCGCTCGCACCCGCCGTGCCGCCGGCGCCGCCGTCGGGTCCCGTGTTCGCCGTGGTGCAGGGCCTCGTGCTGGTGTTCTTCGTGGTGCTGACCGTCGGCGCCTGGCGCCGCTACAAGCCGATGGCGTTCGCCTGATCGCCAGCTCGTCGTCATTCCCGGGGCATCGCGCAGCGATGAACCCGGAATCTCGTGCGACAATCTCCGGATTCCGGGTCGACGCTTTGCGTGCCCTGGAATGACTCTCTCACTAAAGGAGCCCCCAATGCCCACCATCACCACCAAAGACGGCGTCGAGATTTTCTACAAGGATTGGGGCTCGGGCCAGCCGATCGTGTTCAGTCATGGCTGGCCGCTGACGTCGGACGACTGGGACGCGCAGATGATGTTCTTCGTCACCCGCGGCTATCGCGTCATCGCCCATGACCGCCGCGGCCATGGCCGTTCGACGCAGGTCGCCGACGGCCACGACATGGATCACTACGCCGACGATCTCGCGGCGCTGACCGCGCATCTCGACCTCAAGAACGCGCTCCATGTCGGCCATTCCACCGGCGGCGGCGAGGTCGTGCATTACATCGCCCGCCATGGCGAGTCTCGCGTGGCGAAGGCCGCGATTCTATCCGCGGTGCCGCCGCTGATGCTGAAGACCGAGGCCAATCCCGGCGGCCTGCCGAAGAGCGTGTTCGACGGCTTCCAGGCCGCGCTCGCCGCCGGCCGCTCGGCGTTCTATCGCGATATCGCGGCCGGTCCCTTCTATGGCTACAACCGTCCCGGCGCAAAACCGTCGGAAGCGGTGATCCAGAACTGGTGGCGCCAGGGCATGATGGGCGGGGCGAAGGCGCATTACGACGGCATCGTCGCGTTCTCGCAGACCGATTTCACCGAGGATCTGAAGAAGATCAACGTGCCGGTGCTGGTGATGCATGGTGACGACGACCAGATCGTGCCTTATGCGGATTCCGCGCCGCTATCGGCCAAGCTGCTCAAGAACGGCACGCTGAAGACCTACAAGGGTTTTCCGCACGGCATGCCGACCACGGAAGCCGAAACCATCAACGCGGACCTGCTGGCGTTCTTCAAGAGCTGAGCGGATCGCCCTGCTTGCGGGCGGGGGTGGGATGTCTCAGCGAGGCTGACCAGTGTAGCCTTCGAGCTCGCAGCCGCCGCGCCGGCTGCGAGCTTTTGGATATTTCGGCGCCGGCGCGCGTTGAGGCCTGTCCGCCCCCCTCGAGGAGAAGTGCCGGTGATGTCTCCCCCGCTCAAACTGATCGCGCTCGATGCGGACGATCTTGCCGTGATCTCCACCCATGTGCAGGACGCCCGCGTCCAGCCGTCCGACATCATCTGGCGGCAGGGCGAGAAGCGCCTGGTGGTCGGCATGAGCCGGCTGGACTGGGAGCAGACCCTGGCGGGCGAGACCGAGCCGCGCCGGCTGGTGTCGGCGCTTCGTTTCGACCGGGTGCTGGCCTGCAAGTCGCGCAACATCGACCTGGCCGCGCCGGGCAAGATCCTGGACCTCGTCGGCATCGAGTTTCATCCCCAGGACGGCCGCAACGAGGAGCCTGGCGGTAGCGCATTGCTGCTGTTCGCCCAGGGCGGCGCCATCCGCCTCGACGTCGAATGCCTGGAGTGCGAGCTGACCGATCTCGGGGCGGACGAACTGGGAACGGCGGTAGAGATCGAGGGGGAGGGGTGAGGCGGCCGGTATACCAGTGCATGCGGCTCAGGTTGCCGCCGAGCCTGCCAAGGGCTGCCAAGGGCTGCCAAGGGTTGACGCAGCTTCCCCGCCGCGCCATTGAGCAGGGGCCGGTGAGCCGGACTGCGCCCCCTTAAAACCAGCAGAAGCCAAGCCAAAAATGCCCGTTCGTCTTGACCGCAGCAGTGCCGATTTTGACCAGCGATTCGCGGCCTTCCTCGCCGCCAAGCGCGAAGTCTCGGCCGACGTCGAGGCCGCCGTGCGCGCCATCGTCGACGATGTGGCAAGGCGCGGCGACGCCGCCCTGCTCGAGGCCACGGCCAAGTTCGACCGGCTGACGCTGGATGCATCCGGCCTTCGCGTCTCGGCCGCCGAGATCGACGCCGCGACCAAGGCCTGCGATGCGGCGACGCTGGACGCGCTCAAGCTCGCGCGTGACCGTATCGAGACCTATCACCGCCGCCAGCTGCCGAAGGATGAGCGCTTCACCGACCCGCTCGGCGTCGAGCTCGGCTGGCGTTACACGGCGATCGAATCCGCCGGCCTCTACGTGCCGGGCGGCACTGCCGCCTATCCATCCTCGGTGCTGATGAATGCGGTGCCTGCCAGGGTTGCGGGCGTGTCGCGCCTCGTGATGGTGGTGCCGTCGCCGGACGGCAAGCTCAATCCGCTGGTGCTGGCAGCCGCCTCGCTCGGCGGTGTCACCGAGATCTACCGCGTCGGCGGCGCGCAGGCTGTCGCCGCGCTCGCTTACGGCACCGCGACGATCGCGCCGGTCGCCAAGATCGTCGGCCCCGGCAATGCCTATGTCGCCGCCGCCAAGCGGCTGGTGTTCGGCAAGGTCGGCATCGACATGATCGCCGGCCCCTCCGAAGTGCTGGTCATTGCCGACGACACCGGCAATGCCGACTGGATCGCCGCTGACCTGCTGGCGCAGGCTGAGCACGATGCCAGCGCGCAGTCGATCCTGATCACGGATTGCGCGCGCCTGGCCGCCGATGTCGAGAAAGCCGTTGAAGCGCAGCTGAAGACGCTGCCGCGCGCCGCGATTGCCGGCAAGTCCTGGGCCGATTTCGGCGCCGTCATCATGGTGAGGAGCCTCACCGACGCCATCCCGCTTGCGGACGCGATTGCCGCCGAGCATCTCGAGATCATGACCGTCGATCCCGACGCGCTCGCCGCAAAAATCCGCAACGCCGGCGCAGTGTTTCTCGGTGCGCATACGCCGGAGGCGATCGGCGATTATGTCGGCGGCTCCAACCACGTGCTGCCGACGGCGCGCTCGGCACGATTCTCTTCGGGCCTCGGGGTCGCCGATTTCATGAAGCGCACCTCGATCCTGAAATGCGGCCCGGACCAGCTGCGTGCGCTGGGGCCGGCTGCGATGACGCTCGGACAAGCGGAGGGGCTGGACGCCCATTCGCGCTCGATTGGATTGCGCCTCAATCTGTCATGACAAAGCCGCCCGAACAGGACGACTCGACCAATCGCATCGTTGCGGTCACCCTCGACGAGGACTCGATCGGCCGTTCCGGGCCCGACATCGAGCATGAGCGTGCGATCGCGATCTATGATCTGATCGAGCAGAACCTGTTCGCGCCCGACGGCGCCGAAGGGAAGGGCCCGTTCACGCTGCATATCGGCATCAGCGGCAACCGGCTGATGTTCGATATCCGCCGCGAGGACGGCACGCCCGTGGTCGCGCACCTCTTGTCGTTGACGCCGTTCCGGCGGATCGTGAAGGACTATTTCATGATCTGCGACAGCTACTACCAGGCGATCCGCACCGCGACCCCCGACAAGATCGAGGCCATCGACATGGGCCGCCGCGGCATCCATGACGAGGGATCGCGCACGCTGCAGGAGCGGCTGAAGGGCAAGGTGCGGGTCGATTTCGAGACCTCGCGCCGGCTGTTCACGCTCATCACTGTCCTGCACTGGAAGGGTTAGGTGCGATGGCGGGTCCGCCACGCGCACGCGATCCGCAATCGGTGCTGTTCGCCTGCGCGATGAACAGCGTGCGCTCGCCGATGGCCGAAAGCCTGCTGCAGCACATGTTCCCGCAAGGCCTCTACGTAAAGTCCGCCGGAGCCAGGAAAGGCGAGCTCGATCCGTTCGCCGTCGCCGTGATGGCCGAACTCGGCCAGGACATCTCCAGCCACAAGCCGCAGACCTTCGAGGAGCTGGAGGACTGGGAGGGGCTGAATTTCGACCTCATCATCACGCTGTCGCCGGAGGCGCATCACAAGGCGCTGGAGCTGACCCGCACGCTCGCCGCCGACGTCGAATACTGGCCGACGCACGATCCGACCACGATGGAAGGCAGCCGCGACCAGAAGCTCGCCGCCTATCGCGAGGTCTGTGACCAGCTCCTGATGCGGATCCGCCGGCGTTTCGCCAAAGTGGGCGCCGCGAGCGGATAGAGGCCGTAACACCTGCGTCACAGACCGAGGGCACACGCATGTCGGAAACCTCGAATCAGCAAAGTCCGGGTTCCGGGTTGTGAAATCAGCCCCCTTCCGATAGGTTCCGCGCGCAATTCACCCCTGCCTGATCCCTCAATCACCCGATGCTCGGCCGCCCCAAATTCGTACTTGCCTCCGGTTCGCCGCGGCGCCTGTCGCTGCTCAACCAGGCCGGCATCGACCCCGATGCGCTCCGGCCGGCCGACGTCGACGAGACGCCGCGGCGGGGCGAGCTGCCGCGCGCCTGCGCCAACCGCCTCGCGCGGGCCAAGGCCGATGCCGCGCTCAAATCCGTGCAGCTCGACGACGAGCTGCGCGGCGCCTTCATCCTCTCTGCCGATACTGTGGTGGCGGTTGGCCGCCGCATCCTGCCCAAGGCGAACCTGGTGGACGAAGCCGCGCAGTGCCTGCGGCTGCTGTCGGGCCGCAACCACCGCGTCTACACCGCGATCTGCCTGGTGACGCCGCGCGAGGCCTTCCGCCAGCGCCTGGTCGAGACCCGCGTCCGCTTCAAGCGGCTCTCGGAGGACGACATCCAGGCCTATATCGGCTCCGGCGAATGGCGCGGCAAAGCCGGCGGCTATGCCGTGCAGGGTATCGCCGGCTCGTTCGTCGTGAAGATGGTCGGCTCCTATACCAACGTGGTCGGCCTGCCGCTCTACGAGACCACGACGCTGCTCGGCGGCGAGGGCTTCCCGATCCGCTTCGGCTGGCTCAACGCCACCGCAGTCTGACCGGAATCCCGAAAACAACCCCATGCACAGTAGGATCGGCCGGCGCGGATTCTGCGCAGCGGCCCGAGAAACCCGTTTGCCGCCGGGTCCTTGAATGCCCCGACCCCGTGTACAGCTATCCCGACCATGGACGACCAAATCAAAAAGCGCACCTCGCCCCTCAAAACCTGCCCGATCTGCGGCAAGCCGCAGCTGCAGGCCACCCGCCCGTTCTGCTCCTCGCGCTGCCGCGACGTCGATCTGAACCGCTGGCTGAAAGGCTCCTACGTCATTCCCGGTCGGGATGACGAGGTGGATGATGTAGAATAGCTAGCAATATCAATATCTTATTTTGGTGGCCGGCACGCCATGGCAAGCCCGCCCGAGCTTGTACACAGCCGCGTCGCGCCCCGCGAGGCCGAAGGCGAAGCGTGGGTGGACAGGCAGCTCTCGGCCCACTATAAACCGCCCGCTCGATGGGCTTTGGCCCCTCTCTTGGAGCACGCCCAGGTAGCTCAGTTGGTAGAGCATGCGACTGAAAATCGCAGTGTCGGTGGTTCGATTCCGCCCCTGGGCACCAAAACTGCGCTTTTCCACGATCTTGTACGATTGCGTTCGCCAGATGACCGCCGCGAACATGCGCGCCCGTCATGAACGCGTTGTTCTCTCCGACCAGCGATCCGAACAGGGCAACGCCAAGCACGCTGCCTGTCTGCCGCGTCGCGTTCAATACGCCCGCGGCGAGGCCGGATCTCGACTTCTCGACACTGTCGAGCAGCGTTGAGGTCAAGGACGGTACGAGCAGGCCGAGCCCGCCGCCGAGGACCATGAGCTGAGCGCCGTATTTTGACATTCAGAATCACGATGCCAGTGCACTTGGATCGCACTCTGTCAGCGCAATTTGCCGTTTCGTTCTCATCTCTCCGATAGCGAAGCAGTGAAGCTTGCCAAGCCTTTTGGCGAAGACGGGCTGCCTGGATCGTCTCGCTTCCACCGCTGGTTTGCTACCAGGCGCCCGTCCGATTGTCCTTCAGGTTGTAGCGTCCGCACATGAGTGCCGCGTGGCGTTTCGTGAAGATGAGCACGCGCTTTCACGCATATCGCAGCAGCTTCGGCAGGGTGGAATCGGAATGGATCGAGAGTGATCTGAGATCTGACGCCGACACCCCTTCTAATGCCGTAAAGGCTCCGACTGGCCTTGTCAGGAATCGACGGACCGCTGTCCTGATCCATAGCACCTCGCTCGTTGTCCTGGGCACCAGCCGTTGCGATATGTGGACAAGCGAGGCGTCGCCCTCGGATTTGCGGCGAAGGCAACTAGCAGTCGTCGGCGCAACCCGACGAACGGCCGACGGCCATCATGACAAGCTGAGCGCAAGGAGGATGTGATGACCCCGAGCAGCATTGTTCCTCAGGCAAACGAAGAGCGAACTTATTCAACAATGATGGCCTGGCGCGTACACGAATTTGGGTCGCCAGACGTCATGAAGTTCGAGCGCGTGCCGCGACCCGAGCCAGGTCCTGGCGAGGTCCTGGTCAAAGTTGCGGCCGCTGGAGTTGGGCCATGGGACGGCTGGATCAGGTCCGGCAAGAGCGCTTTGCCGCAACCGCTTCCTCTCACATTGGGTTCGGATCTGTCCGGCGAAATCGTCGCGATGGGACCCAGAGTCACCGAACTACGTGTGGGAGATCAGGTTTATGGTGTTACGAATCCGCAGTTTGTCGGGGCCTACGCCGAGTACGCTCTGGCTTCCGCGGGCATGGTCTCGAACAAGCCAACCTCGCTAACCCACGTTGAAGCCGCGTCCGTTCCTGTTGTTGCCGTAACGGCATGGCAGGCGCTGTTTGATCACGCCCAACTGAAGGCAGGTCAAACGGTGGTCATTCACGGTGCGGCCGGCAACGTTGGATCCTATGCGGTTCAACTGGCCCGTCACGCGGGTCTACAAACCGTCGTAACCGCATCTACGGGCGATATTTCCGCTGTGCGCAACCTCGGCGCAAACACGGTGATCGACTACCGGACGCAGCGCTTCGAGAAAGAAGTGCAGAGCGCAGACGCTGTCATTGATCTGGTCGGCGGCGAAACCCAAGACCGCTCATTCCAGGTCCTTCGTCGCGGCGGCAAGCTGATCTCGGCAGTGTCCCGCCCGGATCGGGATCTTGCAAAGCGCTACGGTGTTGAAGCCACCTTCTTTTTGGTCGACGTCACGAGCCAATATCTGACGAAGATCGCTCGCTTCATCGATGATGGAAAGCTGCGAACAAACGTCGGGGCAGTCTTACCCCTCTCGGATGCGCGCGAGGCTCATTTGATGCTGGAACGGGTGCGGCCTCCGCCGAAAGGAAAGATCGTGCTCGAGATCGGAGCGAGTTGATCAGCATAATTTCGTGGTTGCGCGCGCACAACGCGCAACCAAACCCACAGTAACTCTTGAAAGGGCGCAACGATGGCAACACCAAATCTCGCCAATGCACTTGTCATTCCCGATTCCTTGCTCGCGAAAGAGGCGACAGACATCCTGCGCGAGCATTCCACCGATCTGCTGTTCAATCACTCGATCCGCGTCTACCTGTTCGCGGCTGAGCAGGGACGTCAGAGGAATCTCCGCTTCGACCGTGAGCTCCTTTACGTCGCCGCCGCATTCCACGATCTCGGGCTGATCAAGAAGTTCTCGAGTCCAGACGAGCGCTTCGAGGTCGATGGCGCAAATGCCGCGCGGCAGTTTCTTAGCACCCATAGCATCGCTGAAGATCAGGTGCAGACCGTCTGGGAAGCGATCGCGTTGCACACCACTCCCGGCATCCCGAAGTATATGGGTCCTGAAGTCGCACTCCTGAACTCCGGTGTGCTTCTCGACGTCATCGGGGTGGGGTTCGATCAGTTCCCAGCGGAGCTGCGCGAGGAAATCGTCGCCAAGTACCCGCGCACAAATTTCAAAGAAGGCTTCATTCAGGAGTATTTCGCCGGTTTTGCGCACAAGCCGGCGACCACGTATGGCACCGTCAACGCCGCCGTCTGCGAACGTTTCATCCCGGGGTTCAAGAGCCCCAACGCCTGCGACTTGATCGCTGCTTCGCCCTTCCCGGATTTCCCCGCATAAGGCTCACCATCATGACTAGGACGTATCCTGTGCTCCAGGAGCTGAATCCCGAGCGCGCGCAAGCTACCGTCGCCGACTCGCTGGCCTCTCTCATCTGGCTAACTCTCGGCGCTTTTGCCATCGGCACCGAGGGATTCATGATCGCCGGGCTGTTCCCGGCCCTGGCGCGAGACCTGAACGTGGGTCTGGCAGCCGCCGGTCATTTGGTCACCGCCTTCTCCCTCGCTTATGCCATCGGCGCGCCGGTCATGGCCGTGTTGACGGCCGGGCTGGAGCGGCGTCGGCTGCTGGTCGTCGCCATGGGCGGCTTCGCCATGGGCAACCTGCTCGCAGCGCTGGCGCCAGACTATGCCCGGCTGTTGGCTTCGCGGCTGCTGTTGGCCCTGTCGGCAGCAAGCTTCATGCCGGCGGCCAGCGGATATGCCGCCGTACTGGGCGGTCCGGAGCGCCGTGGCCGCGCCCTGTCCACTATCACCACCGGGTTGACGCTGGCCATCATCGCCGGCGTGCCGCTAGGCGTACTGGTGGGGCAGGGCTTTGGCTGGCGCGCCACCTTTTTCGGTGTGGCGGGGCTGACGGTGGTCTCGCTGTTCGGGATTCTCATCCGGCTGCCGCGCCAACGGCCCGGCGTCACGGCCGGCCTGGGTAAGCGTCTGGCGCTGGCCAAGCGCCGCGATATCCTGGGCGCGCTGGCACTGGCGCCGATCAGTCTCTCGATGAATTCCTCCACGATCTACCTCGGCAGTGCGAAGGGTGCCGCGGCGGGCGCTGCGGTCATTTCCAATGGCGCGATGCAGCGGCTCGGCTGGGTAGCTGCGGGATTCGCTCTGGCCGCTCTGTTGTCGGTGCTGCTCAGCGGCAGCAGCACATCAGGTCGAAGTTGATGGCGGCGGCGATGGCTTCACACCGGAAGCGTCACCATGACCATCGATTCGGCTCTGCGTTCTGGTTTCAAGCAGTTGCGTGAACTCGTTGTAAGAGGAGATGCGATGATGTCGATCAGTGGATCTGACTATCAGATTGGTGCTGTATCAAACCCTCGAGGCATGTTGACAAAAGCAGCGGGAGGAGCATGGCGGACGGCCACCGTTCCGCTGATAGCAGCAGCGATCGCCCTGGGAGCTTCACCAGCGATCGCGCAGAATCGGGAGCAGGTGAAAGTCGCCTTCGCGCACGCACTGCCGAACCTCGAAGGAAAGAGGCTGGTTGCCGTGACGGTGACCTATCCTCCCGGAGCCAAGTCGCTGGCTCATCACCACGCAGCGTCGGCCTTTATCTACGCCTATGTGCTGTCCGGGACCATCCGCAGTCAAGTCGGCGAGGAACCCGCGAAGATCTATCACGCAGGTGAAAGCTTTTACGAAATGCCCGGTTCGCATCACAGGGTCAGTGAGAACGCGAGTGACATCGAGTCCGCCAGCTTGCTGGCAGTCTTCGTCGTGGATTCCAAGGACGAGCCCTTGACCACGCCGGACAAGGCGCCGGGATCACAATAATGTCGCGACGAGCTCACCAATGGCCGTGACGGTCGGGCGCTGCACCAAACTTGCGTCAGAGCCGAATATTGACCCCTATCGACTTCCAACCTTACCCCGGCACATTGCTCCAATGCTGGCTGATCCTGCCTGTGTGCAACGGGACAGATGATGCGTCGCGTTCTTGGCGATGCCCAACTCAAAGGGCACCGAGCTCCCAGCGCTGCCTGAGCGTCGCGAGAAAGTAACGGAACGAGCCGGACCCGGCTCCGTTATGCGGTCGTAATGTTGTCAACGATTTGAGCCGGAGCGATTCCATGTCGGGAACTTCGCGCTAAACACCTACGATCGGGAGAACGGCATGGCCGCCCCCTACACCATCAACATACCCGATGAGAGGCTGGCTGCTATCGGGACCAAGCTTGCAGGCTACGATTGGAATCAACTTCCAGATGCCGGCGGGTGGTCCGCAGGTGTAGGGATCGGCGATCTAAGGCGGCTCGTCGCCTATTGGCAGAACGATTTCGACTGGCGTGACGTCGAGCGCCGCCTAAATCGCTTGCCGAACTTCACGACCGACATCCAGGGCGAGCGAATTCACTACCTGCACATGCGGGGTGACGGTTCGAAGCCGCCCGTTCTACTTCTCCACGGGTGGCCAGGCTCTTACCTGGAGTTCGAACAGCTGCTCGAACCACTTTCGTCGGACGGACATGATGTAATCGTCCCTTCCCTTCCCGGCTTTGCATTCTCGACGCCGATTACTGGGGTAATTGGCCCGCGTCGGGCCGCTAACCTCATGCACCAGCTGATGGCTGAGCTATTCGGACCAACCCGCTATGTTGTCCAAGGTGGTGACTGGGGGGCCCATATCGCGAGCTGGATGGCCAACGAGCGACCTGACGCGCTGCTCGGCTTTCACATCAACATGGTCAGCGTCTTTCCCAAGGACGCGGCGGCGACATCGGTCGAGGAGAGGGATTTGATAGCCCGTCGGGCCAAAATTCTTGATTGGGAAACCGGCTATAATCATGAGCAGGAGACACGCCCGCAGACCCTGGGCGTGGCGCTGTCCGACAGTCCCGTGGGCGCGGCCGCGTGGATACTCGAAAAATTTGGCAAATGGGCGGACCTTCCCAAGCTTGCCGACGGCAGCCCAGACATCTGGAGCAAATTTTCCGAAGAGGAACTGCTCACAAACATCATGCTCTATGTCGCGCCATCGTCTGTCGTCACCGCAACGTGGATTTATCACGGCAAGCGGCTTGAAGGATCAGAATGGTTTCCACCTGGGACGCATGTGCGAGCACCGATGGGTGTCGCGGCATTCCCTGATCCCGTGTTTCTGCCCACGCCGCGCTCATTCGTGGAGAGGACCTATAACATCGTTCACTGGACTGACATGCCGAGAGGCGGCCACTTCGCTGCTTTGGAGGAGCCGGGGCTGATGTTGGCCGACCTTCGCGCCTTCATCGCCACCGTCTCGGGAGAGTGCTCCTGAGATGAGAACCGCCCTTTTCTGAAGCTTGTCCCATCACGAAGATCGATCTGCTCCAAGCCCGGTTAATCGGCGCAGAATGAAAGGAGCTGCACCAAGATTGCGTCAGAGCCCGGACTACCTGCATAATGAGTCTCCTGAGTGGAGAGGCAGGTGCCGGTACAAGCTGTCGCGATCGTCGTCTGTGAAGGGGTCCAGGCCCTGGACGTGGCGGGTCCGATGGACGTGTTCAGTGAGGCGAACACGTTTCTCGGCAGCGCGGATCGCTACGAAACCGTGTTGGTTGCTGCTCACTGCGAACCGCTACGCGCGTCGAACGGCATACGCATGGTCGCCGACCTGACCTTCGAGGAGGCGGCGGGCGGCTTCGACATCGTTCTGGTGGCCGGCACTCCGACGCCACCGGAAGCGGAGCCGGAACCGTGCCTGCTTCGGTGGGTCAAGGAGCTGCCGTGGCGCTCGAGCGTTTATGGCTCGATCTGCACAGGAGCTTTTGTGCTGGGCTATGCCGGCCTCCTCGACGATCGGCGTGTCACGACCCATTGGCAGGATGCACAGGCGCTGGCGGCGAGATTCCCGAAGGCGAAAGTCGAACCGGACTTGATCTATGTGCGCGATGGACGGCTGATCACCGCGGCGGGTGTGACGGCTGGGATAGATCTGGGCTTGGCACTCGTCGGGCAGCGGCACGGCGCGGAAACGGCGCTCAAGGTTGCCAAGCGTCTGGTCGTGGTTGCCCAGCGCCAGGGCGGACAGTCGCAGTTCAGTCCCTATCTCACGGCACCTGCCGATCCGCAATCGCCCATCGCACGCATCCAGGACCACGTCATGGCGAACATTGGGGATCGCCATACGCTGGAGTCGCTTGCCGCTGTCGTCGGAATGAGCTCCCGGAATCTGGCCCGGCATTTCGGGCAGGTGACCGGGACCACACCGCACGAATTCATCGAGCGCGCCCGCGTTGATGCCGCGCGCATGATGCTGGAAGCGAGCGACCGACCGCTGAAGGCCATTGCCTTCGATTGCGGCTTCGGATCGGCGGACCGGATGAGGATCGTCTTCAGCACCCGTCTTGGTGTGACTCCCGTCCAATATCGCGCCAGCTTCCGCCGGGCGGAATCGGAATAGATCGCGAGCTAACCGGCGATAGAGCAGTCGTCTCCTGCCGCCAAGAAGGCTCCGACAGGTGTGCTGTCAGGAAACGACGTACCGCTGTCCTGATCCATAGCATCCCGCTCGTTGTCCGGCGACGGGCTCTGTTGCCTAATACCGAAAAGCAAGGAGCCTGCTACTCAACCAAGGAAATTGTCCCATGTCCGAGATTATCGCCGGCATCCGCGTTCCCGACAGTGCTATCGCCCGCGCCGCCACGCAGCTTGTGCGCGATACCGAAGACGACCTGCTCTACAACCACAGTCGCCGCGTCTTCCTGTGGGGCGCTCTCACGGGCGAGCGCCGCGGGCTGAAATACGACCCGGAACTGCTTTACCTCGGCGCCATGTTCCACGACGTGGGTCTGACCGAGAAATATTCGAGCCCTGATTTGCGCTTCGAGGTCGACGGCGCCAATGCCGCCCGCAGATTCATGAAAAGCTACGGCGTGCCCGAGCGTGACATCGAGGACGTCTGGACTGCAATCGCGCTCCACACCACGCCGGGGATCCCCGAGCATATGCGCCCGACCATCGCGCTGGTGACCGCCGGTGTGGAGATGGACGTGCTCGGCATCGCCTTTCACGACTTCCCGCAAGAACAGCGCGACCATGTCTGCGTCCATCACCCACGCGAGACAAATTTCAAGGAGAATATCATCGATCACTTCGCCAACGGTATCATCAAGAAGCCGCTGACGACGTTCGGAAATGTGAAGGCGGACGTCCTGGCGCTGAAGGACACGAACTATGTCCGTCAGAATTTTTGCTCGATCATTCTTGGCTCAGCCTGGCCGCACTGATCCCTCGGTGGTGTGCGGCATCTCTGGCGGGAAGGCCAAGATCGAATCGATGCATTCGTGAACTCAAGGGTTTCCATATCGATGCGCCGCAAATCCAAATCTTGACGCCTCAACCCGAGACCAAATTGTTTGATTACATCCACAAGACGTACGGAATAACGACGTTTGACTATTCTCAGTACGACACCACGCGCCTGGTTTGGAACCACCCGCATGTGTCTCCTGAGAAGATGAGAGAGCTGATGTTCTGGGCTAACGATCAGCTCTTCACAACGCGAAACTCGATGAGGACGGCGAGCAAGGTCCTCTATCAGTCTGTCCAAACGTGGAAGACGCATGGCCTGCGTAACTTCTCGGTCCCTGTCTGGGCTGGGAACATCGAAACGCTCGGAGTGCCGCTTCGGGAGCTGGCGAGATACGGAAGCCGATCCAAGCTCACCTAGCTAGGAAGGATTTGCAGCGATTCGCGCCAATGCGAGCAGCGGGAAGTAGTGCCGATACATGTTGAAGCTCAACATGAAACCGCGTGATAGCTCCGTACCTTGCTGCAAGCGCTGGGCAAGTTCCTCGGCGGTCGAGTTGGTACGAGCGCCGATCCCATAGCCCGGAAAGCCCGTCGCCGTATAGTAGTCCTCGTCCCAGGTTCCATCGCTCTTCTGGGTTGAGCAGAGATGCTCGACACCCTTCCGAAGCGCCACGTCGATCTCGGGGCTGGAATTCGCAGATAGCAGGCACATAAGGCCCCATGCTGTTTGCGAGGGCGTGCTTGGTCCCCGTCCTCGAAGCTCAGGGTCCATGTAGGATGCGCAGGTTTCACCCCATCCGCCGTCGTCATTCTGCCTCGATAGGATCCAAGCAATGGCCCGCAGTACATAGGGCTGCGTCATGTCCTCGCCTATCGCTTTCAACGCCGGCAGAACAGCAGCGGTGCCGTAGATATGATTGACGCCCCAGCGACCGAACCAGCTTCCAGCTTCTTCTTGTTCGCTTCGGATGTAGTCTAGAGCGCGACGAATAGCTGGGTGGCACTTGTCATACCCGAGCGCCGCAAAGGCCTCGATAACGTGGCCTGTGACATCGACGCTTGGTGGATCAATTGCCTCGCCGAAATTACAAAATGGTATCTTTGAGATAATTTCCTTGTCGTTGTCTTTATCGAAGGCAGCCCAACCGCCATTGCGGCACTGCATGGCCAACGTCCATTCGACGCCCAACTCAATCGCACGTTCAACTCTCGGCCGCAGTTCGCCGCTCGTTGATCGTAGCTTTCCGAGAACGAGCAGAGCAATGGCAGTATCGTCAACGTCGGGATAGTAGTTGTTGGCGCGTTCGAAGGCCCACCCGCCAGGGCGCACATTCTTGATCTTAACAGCCCAGTCGCCAGGGACTAGAACCTGCTGATTGAGAGCCCATTCCAGCGCCTTGCGAACTTCGGCCTTGTTTGAAGATACTCCCGCCTCGTGGAGCGCAAGGATTGCTAACAGAGTATCCCATACCGGAGATTCACTCGCCTGAATATGAGTGGCGCCATTTCGCTCATAGCTCCAGTGTGTGCCCAGCGCGCCGATTGCCTTGGACACTACCGGGTGGTCCATGGTGTATCCCTCGTTAACCAGTGCGATCAATCCATATATCCAAGGGGGTTGGATGCCCCCCCACGCACCGTCCGCATCTTGGTGCCGGATCATCCATTCAAGACACAGCTTGATCGAATTCTCACGGAAGGGGATCAGCTTCAGCCTCTGCGCCTTATGAAGGACGCGATCAATCTTCAAAAAGAGCCATTCCAGCGAGAAGGTGCGCGCGCGTTTCGCCGGAATCGAAAAGTCGAAATCCTCATAGGCACATGGAAACAGCTCTTCGAGTTTGCTGCCGCCGGGGAGCGGCCAAACAGGGGTCCGTGCTGCGACGACGGTGAGAGGCACCATGGTCGCACGAGCCCATTGAGCGAAATTATAGATGTTGAATGGAAACCAAAGCGGCAATCGAATAATCTCTGGAGGCAGGTTGGGCGTATGCTCCCAAGGCCAAACGCCCACCATAGCCAGCCAATACCGCGTGAACACGCGGAGGTTTCTAATCGCGTCGTGCTCCAGGATCCATGTACGAGCGCGAACCAGTTCGTCGCAACCGGGATCAAATCCCTTGGCCCGCAGAGCTGCGTAAACCTCCACGGTCGAGTTGATATCGCCATCCGGGGCGCCAGGGTATATTCCCCAGGATCCATCGGGCCGCTGTCGTTGCAGCAGAGCCCCGATGACATCTTTCTCAGATGGTAACTCGAAGCCAACAATATGGCTGGCCAGCAACCACTCAGCCTCGATAGTCGAATTCGACTCGACCATACCGACCCAGAATCCGGACGAATCTTGAGTTTCCCACAGCCAACCGATCGCTGCTTGGATCGAGCGAGACAGTCGATCGGAGCGAGGTCGAACGGGCGCGGAAGTTTCTAAGGGGCTGAGATTCATTGTGTTTTCTGAGGCATGGTTGCACGAGCTGTACACTTAGAGCATGAAGCGAGAGCTCTCAAGAGAGAAGCGCCATCGGCATTTGACCGCCAGATTGCGCCGCCAACCGTGCCGGGCTTGCGAGGCGTGTCCGCCATGCCGATGAGTGGGGCCGCTTTCGCCGCATGCCCATGTCGAGTGCAACCTTGTCGGGAGCGGAGGTCTGCAGAAGCGGAATTCGTCTGTGGGGGACCGTTATCAGATGTTCGATCGATCTTCTGCTGTTGTCGCTCTGTGCTGCGCCTGTCTCGCGCGGACGGCAGAGCTCGGCTGAGCCGCTGACATACAACCTTCTGGCTGGGGGAAACACGGCGGATGGCGAGATAGTGCAGATATACGCTGGGATCAGCGCTGTGATGCTCATCGGCATTGCGTTCGGCGCGCTGATCATGGCCACCAACCGGATGCTCGGCGGGCATGACACGCGATCGATATCGCTCACACACGCGATCCAACTTGTCGTCTTGGCCTACGTGCTTTTTGTCGAAGGCTTCGCTTACCTCTACCTTCTCATTGATCGACCTGGCGCGAATGCCTTCGCCTTTGCACGAAGCACCGAGCATCGACTCGATTTCGGGAGTGCAAGCTACTTCAGTCTGACGACGCTCACGACGACGGGTTTTGGCGACATCGCGCCACTATCGCCGGCAGCGCGGATCGCCGCGATCGGGCAGATCACGATAGCGATTATGTTTACCTTATTCGCTTTCGGGCTCGTCACCTCAGCCATCGTGAAGCAGCGCGCGCAAACACGCGCTTGAACCAAACGCCCTGTTTCCAGTTCGCCTTTTGGGACAGGAGATCCTCATCGCATCGCAAGGCACTGGATCCGACAGAAAAGAGCCCGCCGGAGCGGGCTTTTGTAGTCTAAGCTGTTAGTGCCGCGGACGACGTTGTTGGGCACGTGGTTGCCCGATGTCCCGTCTCGTTGCAGATCGAGCATTTGGGACCGCGGCGCTCGCGAGCCGCGCCACCAAGAAGCTCATTGAGCTCGGTATCCAACTCCTCACGCTTCGCGATGAGTTCCTTCACTCGCGCGATCTTTCCGTCCAGGTCCATGTGCACGGAGAACAATCGATAGTGCTGACCCCAACTCCTGGGCGGACATACCTATGTATAGCTTTGCGAGGTCAAGCTTCGATGAAAGCCTTAGAAGTGCCGTCTCACTTGGCGGGTTGACCCGCGCTGGGCCCGCAGCATGGCACTTGCGTCCAGAGATCGTCCATCATGTCAGGTCCCAGCAAGATTGCGCTTTTCATCGACGGAGCCAATCTCTATGCCACAGCGAAGACACTCAACTTCGACATAGATTACAAGCGCCTACTCAGTGAATTTCAAAGTCGCGGGACGCTGCTGCGGGCATTCTACTACACTGCCATTATCGAGGATCAGGAATATTCCTCGATCCGTCCGCTGGTCGACTGGCTAAACTACAATGGCTACACCGTCGTCACCAAGGCCACCAAGGAGTTCGTCGACCCCGCCGGGCGCCGCAAAGTCAAAGGCAACATGGACATCGAACTCGCCGTAGACGCCATGGAGCTCGCCGAGCACATCGATCAGATGGTGCTATTCTCTGGTGACGGCGACTTCCGCCCCCTGGTCGAGGCCGTCCAGCGCCGGGGCGTGCGGGTCACGGTGATCTCCACCATCGCCAGCCAGCCGCCGATGATCGCCGACGAGTTGCGCCGCCAGGCCGACGTCTTCACCGACCTTCTCGAACTCCAAGCCAAGATTGGTCGCAATCCGTCTGAACGGCCGGCACCCCGTGAGCGCGAGTCGCGCTATCGCTCGCACCAGGTCCCAGTGCGTGAGGCCACCCCAGAGCTCAGGGGAAATGATAGCGTGCTCGAGGACTGAGCTACGAAGCGAGATTGCTCGTGTGATCCCAAAGCCATATGACCGGCTCCTCCGGCGCACGTGCTCGCTCCTTGGAGCTGAGCCGCGAAGACGGGCGCAACGAATAAGCCCGGCATTTGCGCCGGGCCGATCGCTAATATAGTTCGGTTCTGAGCAACGGACCAACTAGACAAGACTCGATCGCGTCCAGTCGGTTCGGATTCCGACATTACAATGCTTGCCCACGAGCTTCGCATAGCTTGTTGTTACTCCGCGCGCCGCCCGACACCCGTCTCGCGATTGCCGGCAGGTGCGCTTTGACGCGCAGGAAGGCCCCAGCAAGTAGCATCCGAAAGTGATGTGAAGCCCGAACCGAAAATGGTTCCGGCAAGCTGCGTCGAGGGAAGCTAACTGACCGCCGCTAAACGACAAATTTGGTTAGCGACGAGCCGATCGCTTTCCCAAAGCTCAACGTCGTGCTCGCCATACATTTGCTCGGCTCGACATCTCGCAGCCTGCTCATCGATGCAATCGAACTTCGCGGCGCAGATCACTCGCCGGCTGCTGTCCACCACGAACACTTTGTACCGCATGACGACAATTCCATCCCAACGGGGTCGTCATCCGTAGTCAATGTCCGCCTGAGGCAGCACCAAACTCAACGAATGCGCGCGGAACCTTTGTACCTGTGGCCATTTGGCTATACGGGCGCCTGGAACTCTTCCGTCGCACGGCAGCGCGTCAGGTACTCTGCCCAAGTGTATTGGCTTCAGTAGCGCAATCTCACCGCATGCCGAAGCGAGCGGCTCGTGCTTAAGATGAAGAGCATCCCCAGCATCATCAGCAGTACGCCGAGCCAAGTTGCCGTCCGGCTCGCCGCCTCGTTACCAGCCTCCGCGAGGCGTACGCCGATCGGCATAATCGGAGGTTCGGACGAAGTCACCACATCGGTTGCCGGCGCGGTCGCGAGAAGTTGCTCGACATCAATTTGGCCGGGCACGAGGGGCGTCGGCCGGCGGCCATGCGCAGAGATGAGGTCCGCCGACATCAGAGCGATGTCTCTATCGAGATCGGAGTCAGCATCAGCTACCTTGACTTCAGGGTGAGGCGGCTGAGACGGCTCGGCCGGTGCCGGGCTCAGCAACTCCGCGCGCGCACCAACGACCCCGATCTGCCGGGGCCGCACGGTCCCGCTCCGGTCCAAACTGGCGGTGCTATCTTTGGCCACGCGTCGAGGAACGGTCTTCACCTTCGCGGTACTCTCGGTCAGGAACCAGCATTTGCGGTGCCCGTCCATTCGATAGACCCAATGCTGGCCGGCGGGGATCGAGCTGCCGGGGCGTGCCACGCATTCCGCTTGCGGCGGAGAGGGCACAGCAGGTTGTGGTGCAGCGGTATTGAAGATGTCCGCAAGAGGATTGGAGGACGCAGGCGCCGTCGAAAGAATTTCAACAAGAACCAAGCTGACGAAGCACAATCGCAAATAACCGGTCATCGAAAACTCCCGGTGTTGCGCCCCCGGCCAGCATCACCGTTCGCGCCAACCTGGGCCATCATGCGGCTTAAATCTGGCCGCGCAATGAATTAATTGTGCTCTCGATCTTCGATTTAATACGCTCGCCCTAGCGCTAGGCTGCTACACGCTGCATCACAGCTCGCCCGTAGTCGCCCCGCACCAAATAAATGCGCCGCCATGATATTACCCCCGTCCTGCCTTTCTCCGATTACCTCCCGGAGTTAACTGTGGATGTGCGACCAAGAGGAATGGAGATTTGTCTGCTCGTTAATTCCCAAGTTGTCTGCGCGGGCTTTCTCTCCAAAGAATTCGGATTGAGCCATGGACACTGAGCATTTCAATTCGCTCTCCCTTGAGGAGCTCTGGAGTCTGCATCAACAAGTTGTCGCCAGCCTCGCTGAGAAACTCTTGCTGCAAAAAGCGCGGTTGGATGAACGGCTGCATAAGATTGGCTTGGCTGATGCGGTCACACGCTTCGACCGCAAGCGCCGACCGTATCCACCCGTCCGACCCAAATATCGCAATCCGAAGAACCCGGCGGAGACCTGGTCGGGACGCGGCAGGCTGCCCAGGTGGCTGCGGCCGCAACTTCGGAGCGGCCGGAAATTGGACGATTTCCTAATCGACCAGGCTGCGGCTCAAAAGCGGCAGGCAAATTGATCGCCCAGTCCCGATGATATTGGGAAGAACAAGCCAACGAGCAAATCACGTAGTGTTACTCGTACAAAGATGGGTTGGAAGAAAACGAGACCTTTCCGCGCTTGAGCTCGCAGCTGGGATTGCGATGCTAAATCTTCGGCGCGATGGCATAGATCACGTTTGTCTCGACTGATGTCGTGCCGCTCTCCCGCAGCCTCTTGAGGTTCGCGTCCTTGACGCGTGCTCTTTCGCCCTCGCTCATCTGCTCGACCGTCCAGCGGTAACCTGAACCGAGCACTATGGTCCACCAATCCTCCACGGATTGAAGCCGTTGCCGGCCGTCTTCCGAGGTCACCTCAGCGCCACTGATCCCACTCTCCGACAGAAGCTGGCGCAGCGCGTCCGGCCTGGTGATGCGCTCCCAAGGGCTGACGCTTGCGACGAGACCGGGGCGGAACGCCTTCACCGCCGACCAGAATGCTTCAGAGCCAGGCTCGAACATTCTTGGACCCCAGGTGGTGATGGCGAGCTTTCCGCCGGGCCGCAGCACGCGCCACAGTTCGCGAATCTCAGCGACCATATCGGCCACGAAGAAGAGCGAAAACACCGAGATCACGGCGTCGAATGATGCATCTGGGTAGCTCAGTGCCGTCATGTCAGCACGACGGAACTCGACGTTGTCTAGATGTTGCGCGAGGCTTTTCGAGCGCGCAATCGTCAGCAGCCGTTCTGCAAGGTCGATCCCAATAACTCGCCCCTGCGGTCCGACATCGATCGCAGCTGGTATCGCGGAAGCGCCGCTCCCGCAACCTACATCAAGGACCGCCGATCCCGGTGCGAGCGAGAGCCTTTGTACGGTGAGCCGACCATAGCGATCCCAGAACGCAAGCGGGCCATCATCGAAGTGGTCCGCTGCCGCGTTATACGTCGCCTCTGCCTTCAGCTTGGCTGGGTCGCTGACTGGATCCATTTCGTAGATCCCCTACAAACCGTAGTCTACGTTACACGCCTTATATCGAAAGCGGTCCCAAGTTGGAAGTCCGGTCTGGATCAACAGCCGACGTTCACTGGTCTCAGGTTGAATGGGAGAAGGCGGGCCGCCCTGAGGTATGAAAATAAGTCCCGATCAGCGAACAGTCCGAACGCTGACCACCGGATGAGCGCCGCGCCAAACAGCACTATGGCTGTCGAGCCAACCAGCACTCTTTGACCTCACGGTGCATACCGCATTCTAGTTGCCGCCTGCTGTCAGGCTCCCTTCCGTTGCTCCTGCTCGCTTCCTTCAGGGTAGTTCGTTCGACGGCGGTTTGAACTCGATATCATCGGGAAACGAACGCGATTGCCGCGCCCGCCCCAGGACTTCGCCAGCGGCCGACTTAACGGTCACCTCATATTGGTAGACACCGGGGTTGCAAGGTCCGAACGTCCGAAGAGCGCCAGCCGGAAGGATGCCGTTCTTTGGCAGGAGAACTTCCTGGCCGCCGTATTCGTGATCAGCTTGGCTAAGCTGCACGAGGATTAAAGCCGCTCCTTGCGGAACGTCCTTAAGTCGGATTTCTGGATTTTCGAACAGGCTAACGCAGGGCCTTGAGGTGAGAAAGGAGAAGCTCATTGTCATTCCTGCACTGGCCTGCCGCGAGACCAAGCCGTGCTGAAGCTGCTGCCGCGCGACCGTTTGGGCCGCTGCCGAGGTGGCCCAGATCAGGACCAAACATGTGACTGAAATTGCTCGCATTGGCTACGATAGCACAGGCCGAGAGACGAGTCTGATCTATTCTCGATCGGTTGCTATGGCGATGTGTCTTCTGATCTCGTCTTCAATTTTCTCAAGCAAGTCCAGGATCTCGGGACTATCCAAGTCCTCGACCGCGGCGCGCGTATAGCGCTCCACGATCGTCAGCTCAGTCTCTGAGAAAGGTCCAGCGCCGTTTTGCATCACCATCTCCAGTCTGTACGAAGCGGGAGCATTCGGCTCTCGGTCACCGATAGATGCCGCGGACCGTGCGGTGATATCAAACGTTAGCACGCCGTAAGCGACCTCGTCCAAAGCAAATCGAGCGATTTAAATGACTCGCATTCCGGCTGCTTTCGGACAAGGATTGGGTGTCACAGTGCGGATCGTGGCTTTTGCCTGTGATGAGAACGCCCGGTGCGCTCCCGCCTTCCTCTAGGAAAAGGAGCTCGCCATGCAGTCTCAGCGTCAAGCCCAGCAGGCAGCAGCACTTGAGGAGCGTCTCATAAGAGAGGCGCAAACTCTACGAGCGGAGGCAAAGCTCCTGCCCGAGGGATTGCTCCGTGACGCTGCCTTGAGAAAGGCGCTGCAGATCGATACGGCTGTGATCTGGTTGAACTCTCCGGGCGTGCGGCAGTCGAAGGGCAGCGATAGCGAGTGATATCCCCCTTGTCTCAGCGACGCCTGCTGAGTAGTCCTCGAGACTTAAGCCCAATCGCCAACATCCCGTTCACACCTCATCGGGGTGCTCACAGCGCCATGGAGAGGAGGACGAGCAGCCCGGCGGCAGTCAGCGCCCAAGCCAGCGAGAGCGGACCGGACTCTCCATCGCCGTTCCTGGCGGGATCGAAGGCGCGAACGCCCCCTGAGCGCAACGATCTCGCTTTTTCGAACCGCGAAAATGTGGTGATTGCCATGACGCAGGTGATCGGGCCGGTGGGTGAAGCGCGTGACGATTTCGCAATTTTCGTCGGGCTTTGCCGCGCGTCTCGATGTTGGGGAAGAGTTCACCGGCGGGCGTAGAAGGCATTCACGCCGCCAGCAATTGTGCCGGCGCCATCGCGAGATTCCGACTCTCACAAGAGTTGAGGCGGGGTGCCTGGTCATGCCGCCCCTGCGGTTCCGTATAGGATCGTTGCAGCTGCCGGCTGCCACGCGGCAATCAAGGTGAGAGAAGCGTTGAGGACATCCAAACAGGGGAGATTGATCCGCTCCTTCCATAGGCCTACCGCCGTCAAGACTTCAAAGGAAGGGCCTGACCTGATAGGCGAACAAAGTCGCTTTCGATTGCCTAACAGGGCGAAAGTTGCAAACTGGTGTACGTCCAGCAGATAGTGACAGCCAATGATCGAAATCAACGACGTTTCCTTGAGCTTTGATGGATTCTCAGTACTCAGGAATATCAATCTAACGCTCTCCGAGCAGCGGATCGCGATTGTCGGATCGAACGGGTCGGGAAAGAGTAGCTTTGCGCGCTTGCTCAACGGCCTTCAGCTGCCGACTGAAGGCAAGGTCGTCGTCGACGGATTCGACACAAAACGGGATGGCAAGCAGGTTCGCAAGAAGGTCGGCTTCGTCTTCCAGAATCCGGACAACCAGATCGTTTTTCCGGTTGTGGACGAAGATCTTGCCTTTGGGCTAGGCCGTGTACCCATAAACCCGGCGACGTGAGGTGACTAAGCAATGTCTGCTTTGCCCCTATAGCGACCGACTTCGGGCGGCAGCGCAATATGTCGCGATGGGCCAACTCCGGACCCACCTGACCGGCCCACAACTCCAGTGCACGTGCACACGAAGTCTGAGCAAGGGTCGGGTAGAGAGACCCCGGTTCGGCGAACTGTGCGCCGCCGCTGGCTCTGGGCCGCAAGCTGGACGTATCTCCGCCAAGTGATTTCGGAACGAAGTGCCTCGGGGCGACTTGGCTCGGTGAGACCGTCGCGCGCCGCCAACCAAACGGCGCATGTCGCGGATAGCCAAAGGTCCACCACCGGGCCTGCCGTTCTCCGAGCGCTCGCGCAGATAGCCAACAGTGGCGGTCTCCAGTTCCATAGATTGGGCAGCCGTGCCCGCACACGGAAAGCTGCGGAGGAGCAGGCGCTATTTCTGAATCTCGGCGCCGCATTGGCCGAAGGAGGCTTCGCTATGCCCCATCCCAAGGACATAGACCGCAGCCACAGTCGAGCAATTATGAAAGTGATTGGCCAGCAACTGCGTGCGTCGCTGCAGCTTGAGCCGGAACAACCGGAGAGCTTTAGAGGCCAAATCGAACGGTTGCGGGAATTGGAGGAGCGGTCACCAGCAATTGTTCCCGCTGACGAGGATGGGCAACAAGGCGGCTGACGTCGGCTCTGTTTGAGTTGCCCGGCGCGACGGACACCGAAATTACGTGTTTCATGAAAGCCGGGGTAGGCTGGAAATTTACTTGCGTTAATGCAGACCAGCCAAAGCGGTGACAGAATGGCTGTGCTGATTTGGAACCTTGGGACCATCGTTAGAGGCCGATCCAATCTGCGACGGAGCCAGCATGCCGCGCTACTTCTTCCATATCTCTGATAGCTCTTCGCGGGATGATGCCGGCACTGAGCTCCCCGACATTGCAGCCGCACAAGCTGAAGCCGTGCAAATGAGTGGCCAAATCATCAAACAAGGCTCAATGGGAAATCTGTGGAAGAACATTCCGTGGGAGATGAAGGTAACCGACGGTCCATTACCACACGGCCGGACGCTCTTCGTACTGCGGTTTACCGCACTTCAATCTGAGCCTCCCTCCTAAGGGCGTGGTTTGCTGCCGAGAATGCTAACAGCTCCGAGGTCATGTTCCCCCCGGAGTTTTGTGTTAGCGTATCGGCATTGCTGGCGTTAATGCAGGGCAGCTGGCAACTGAGAGCGTTGCGCTCCCGCCCCAGAACTCGGGTGCTGCAATGCCAAGCAAAATATTGATCAAACGGCTGCAAGCCGTTGTTGGACTCTCCGACGAGGACCGGACCAAGCTCGCGAATATGCCCCATACGGTGAAGGAATTCACTGACGGCGAATACATCGTGCGTGAAGGAGACAGAGCGTCCCGGTGCGCCATCGTGATGAGCGGGTTTGTGTTTCGTCAGAAGGTCGTCGGCCTCCGAGCCCAGATCCTGTCGATCTACCTGGCTGGCGATATGCCCGACCTGCACACTTTGCAGCTACCCGTCATGGACCACAATATTTGCAGTGCGGGTCCATCGACCGTTGGCTTTGTGCCGCACACCTATCTCAATGATATCCTGAGTGGCTCTCCCGGACTGGTTCACGCGCTCTGGCGCGAGACCCTTGTCGATGCCGCGATATACCGCGAATGGATTGCAGGCCTTGCCCGCGACGCGCGCTCACGAGTGGGGCACCTCATCTGCGAGCTTGCGGCGCGACTCGAAGTTGTCGGATTGCTGGAGGACGCCAGCTTTTATCTTCCATTCACCCAGCAGAACATCGCGGATGCCTGCGGTTTGTCCGTCGTGCACATCAATCGGACTATACAGGAGCTAAGACAACTCCGACTCATTGAGTGGGAGAGGCGCACGTTGAAGCTGCTCCGACGGAAGGAGCTGGAGGAGCTGGCGGACTTCACGCCAGAGTATCTCCATCTCAGGGATGAAAAACTTTGACAGCCCAACCTGCGCAATTAGGGGTATTGAACCTTGAACTGAAGCCCTTCCGAGCACATGCGTACTATGCAGCTCGACGCGAGACACGTCTGGACGACACGGCGTTCGGCCCCTACAGGCCCCCTAACGCTAACAGCATAACGAGTCAGTCTGGGTCAATCGCGATGCTTTAGCCCCGTTAAGTTAGGTCGATAGCCGACATATCCTCGGCCGTGGATCGCGGCAGCGATGGGCCATAGCGGAAGCCAGCGTTGAGAGACCCCAACTGAAGCAGCATTACTCGTCCCATATCAGCTGGTGGCATGCTTGGCAGCGATAGACGTAAGTCATGGTGCCTTTGGCAGTGTTGGGAAGCGTCAGGTAAAGTCGCGGAACCCCATCACAGCGGGGACAATGGCTGGGTGGTTCTCGCAGAGGCTGTTGAATCGGAGCCACGATCTTCTCCCAGTCTGAAGGCGGCGGGAGCACTCGTGTCTCTCTCGTCACCGACGCCTGGGCAACCTCGGCCGGTGATGTGGTACCTAACCCGAGCCGATCCTAGTTGGTTGCTAAGCTCTGGATTCGCGTGGAGGTACAAGCAGCCCGACCAACGATGCAGATTTTACTTTCCTTCAGATTTCACGATATCTGCAAGGTTTTCAAGCTGGTGCCCCAGTGCTACCCAGCTCCTTGAAATGCTCATGAGTACCGCAGAGCGCCTTGCTGAATTTTTCGGATCGGCTCCTTGGATTTTAAAGTCAGCCGCATACGCTCTGCATTGTTCAATGGATGGCATTTGCGCTCCTCCGCATAGATGTGGAAAGTCTCGCCGATAGGTGGCTTTATTGCTTGTATCGTTCGGTCTCAAACGAGAAACCGGCTGTTAGCACTGGTCCGACCGCGTCGCGGACTTCTACTGCCATCTGATGGCCTAGCTGAGATTTCGCTTTCGTCCATATCGTTTGCTTAGTCATACTTCCCAATGCCCGTGCGGCCTCGATCTGCACTGCTTTGAGATTGGATAGTTCCAGCCCCTCCTCATCGGGATAGAGGTCTGCGCCATCGCGCATGTCGAAGAAGTAAATTGTCATCTTGGCGCTCCCAATTTTAGGCGGGAGCACACGCGGTCTCTCAGCCACCGACGCCTCGGACTCGGTCGGTGATGCGAATGCAATTCAGGGAGCCTCGGTTGGTTGCTTGCTAACTGAATATAGGTGCACAGAGGTCAGACTTTACGATGGCGGCTGCAGTCCCGGTGAGGTCAGCCATTTGTTCATCTCTCCAGCAACGTCGATCTGCTTGGCCTTCCGTAAAAGTTCCGTCCGCCGGACTCCAAGGGGCATTCCCTTGGCCTGTGCGCGCAGACTGTTTGCCTCTTGCGCGAGACGATACTCGAAGGTCGATGAGTGTGCCGGGGATCGTTGAGTCGACATACTTATGCTCCGCTGCGGGTTGAGCGGGAGCGCAATACAATGCGTTCACATCACCGATAGATGCTAAGGGCCGCTCGGTGGTGGCGAGAGAGTGCGCTCTTTTCGGATAGATAGCCACCGCATTGTTTTAATCTGCGACCGGAACCATGCGGAAGGTTCCGCTTTTTGGTCGCCTCCGACTGCTCAACATTATCTCCCGCCAGACACCCTTGGAAGCCTGTCGGACCTGATGATGTAGCGAAAACCACCCCTCCGTTGGCCGCAGGCATGGTCATTCGCGTCGATTTGTGTGATTACTGACAGCGGCGAGCGCCAGATATGGCTTGCGGCCACGGGGCGCAACGAAGCCGTTGACCATGTGCTTGATGCCATTCCCGAAGGCTGGACCGCCTCCTTAGTTCAGCGGGAGCTGGGGCGGACGACGCCGCAGCGTTGAACATGACGCCAGGAGAGGTCCGACAGCATAAAGTGTCCTGAAATCGTAACTGTGGGCTATGTCGAAAGCATGGGCCTATTGAGGTGTCGGAAATGATTGCGACCGGTCGTGTGACTTGGTTCAGATTGGAGAAGAAGTTTGGTTTTGTAACTCTGGACTCGGGGGAAGACGCCTTTCTGCATATAGCTGTCCTAAAGACCGCAGGGTATGTGACGCTTCCGGCGGGCACCACTGTGCAAGTTAGGGTCGCTAGGGACGGGTCTAAGCTCCGGATTGCCGAGCTTGTATCGGTGGATACCAGCACTGCTGATGGCGGTGAGCCGCAGCCTGTGATGCGAAAGCGTGGAAGGGAGCCCACCGCTGAGGGATAGACGTCAACGCAACCACCTAGCTCCTGCTAGCGGCTTTACGCGATCTACCTCTTGGTACGAGCCTACATCCGCGCTGAGTCCGCTGCGGGTCATTTTCGACGCATTTGGCAGGGATTGAGGACTGGTTGATGTCCGCTCCTGTCCGTAAGCGCCGTACCAAGAGCGGGCCAGGAGAGTTGCGTTTGGCCGGACTGCCGTGATTCAAGCTCCCGAACTGGGGACTCGAATCATGCGCTACGAACTCGCCGACCATGAATGGACCGCCATCAAGCCGATGCTGCCGAACAAGCCGCGTGGCGTTCCTCGGGTGAACGACAGACGGGTCCTGAATGGCATCTTCTGGGTCCTCCGATCAGGAGCACCCTGGCGTGATCTGCCGACGGCGTTTGGCCCATACACCACTTGCTACAACCGTTTCGTTAGGTGGCGGCGGGCCAATGTTTGGGGCCGCATCATAGAAGCGCTTGCCACTGCCCATGATGCCGCTGTCCAAATGATCGACACCTCCATTGTCCGCGTGCATCAGCATGGAGCCTGCATCACAAGGAACCAGCGCCAATCGATGGGAAGGTCCCGCGGCGGCTTGACGAGCAAAATCCATGCGGTGGTCGATGGCAATGGTCTGCCGATACGGCTGGCGCTGAGCCCGGGTGAGGCCCATGACGTTCGACTTGCCGGAAAACTGCTGTCTCGTCTGAAATCCGGGTCGATGCTGCTTGCTGACCGTGGGTATGATGCGGACTGGATCAGGGAGCTTGCCATGAAGAAGGGCGCGTGGGCCAACATCCCGCCGAAAAGCAATCGCAGCGATCCGATTTGCTTCAGCCCCTATCTCTATCGTGCTCGCAACCAGGTCGAGCGGTTCTTCAACAGGATCAAACAATGTCGTCGGGTGGCGACACGCTACGATAGGCTCGCCGCCAACTACCTCGCATTCGTTCAACTCGCGTCAATCCGGCTATGGCTGCGCCTTAATGAGTCCGCGTCCTAAAGAATCTAAAGCTTCCGAAGGAGCTCGTCGATCAGAAGGTCACCGAGGCATTGAGCCGATATGACCTGCTGCCATTTCGCAAGCACGCCTCTCATCATCTGAGCGGCGGCCAGAAGCAACTCATAGCGATTTCTGGGGTGCTGGCGATGGAGCCAACCTATGTCGTGATGGATGAGCCGACAACGCTCCTTGATTTGCGGAACAAGAGACGCATTGCTGAGGTCATCGACTCCCTCGAACAGCCAGCACTCTTTCTAATTCACGACATTTGGATCATCGGTGCTGTCTTGAGTGGAATCGTATGGCTATACGTTCTCGCTAAGATTCCCGGCAGAATCCTCATAGCGCAAATTCGTCCTGCGTTCTGGATATTCTTGGTCGTTTTCCTGTTCCAGTTGTTCACCAGAGACGCGGTATTCGCGGGGCTAGTGGTCTCACGTTTCGTTGCTCTTCTCCTATTGGCATCATTGGTGACGTTGAGCACGCCGGCTTCGTCCATGATCGAAGCCGTCGAGGGCAGTATCGGGGGGCTGCGGCGTATTGGCATCAACCCAGCGAAGGTCAGTCTCGGACTGTCGCTGGCGCTTCGTTTTATTCCAGTGGTTGCAAAGATCACGGCCGAGGTCAGAGAGGCTCAGCGGGCTCGCGGTTTGGAGCGGAGTGTGATCGCGGTAGCGCTGCCGGTCATCATAAGGACTCTAAAAATGGCGGACGATGTCGCCAATGCTATTGATGCGCGAGCCTACGACCCCTAGAATGCTCTGGTTGTGGGGGAGCCATGGCGACCAAAGATATCGTTTACATCGCTCTGTTTGCAGCGGTGACGGCCGCCGTCGGGTTGTTTCCGCCATTTCCATTGCCAGTCACTGGCGTTCCAATCACAGTGCAAAACATTGGCCCGCTCCTGGCAGGGACAATTCTCGGTGCGAAGCGCGGCCTGCTCTCGCAGGTTCTGTTCATTATCTTGGTGGCGGTCGGTCTACCGCTGCTCGCGGGTGGCCGCGGTGGCTTCGCGGTGTTTTTGGGGCCGACCGGAGGTTTCCTTCTTGCCTGGCCCGTGATCGCCTTGTTCGTTGGCTACGCGGTCGAGAGCTGTTGGAGAAATCTGACGCTGCCTAAGACGATCGCGTTCTGCGTTATAGGCGGGCTCGGAATTAGCTATCTGATGGGAATTCCGTGGATGGCCGCCCTGCTACACCTGAGCCCGAATCAGGCGATGCTTAGCTCGCTACCTTTTGTGCCTGGCGACTTGGCTAAAGCCGTTCTCGCCTCGGCTATAGCGATGTCTGTACGACGTTCATACCCGATCATTAACCGGGAGCAAGCACCTTCGTGATGGTCAAGCTCCGCGGTCATCACCTGCTCTGCATGATTACCTAGAGGGGTTGGCTGCACGGATGAATTCGCACGAAACTTTGGTGCAGTTGTCGAGCGAATACGAAGGCGCGAAGACATTGAGATCGTTCGATGGAGGGATCGTCGATGGACCAGACGATGTGTGCCGTGCATTGCTCGATGACCCGGATGCGCCCGATCCTCATTGTCATCCCGCAGGGTTGGCAAGAGAGATCGTCTAGCGCTGGAAGCCATTGGGGCGCTTCTAGAGGCTTTCTGCGCGCGTCCAACGAACGCAACCGTTGTTCGGATCGGAATACTCCTCTGGCGCAACACTTTCGGTTGATCAACCAAATGCTCACACGCTACCTAGGCGTTCGAGGACAGAGTTGCCGGTAGACGGGCAGCTGGATGCAAGGTCGCAGGAAGGAACATGATCGGTCGATCTAAGTGCGCCGTTCCTATTCACGACTATGATGAGTTGGATAGCACCAATGCTGAGGCCAAGCGCTTGGTCGAGCTTGGAAGCGACGGTGCATTTGTGGTGTCTGCGGTCAAGCAAACGGCCGGAAGGGGCCGTTTTGGTCGCGTCTGGCACGCCCCGAAGAACAATGTCGCAATGACAATTACGCTGCCCCATCATGCGGAGCATGAAGATTTCACGACTTTGCCATTGACGACTGGCCTCGCGATACACGACGTCTTGCGAGATCTGATCAATGATCGGGCTGCGGTGAAGATCAAGTGGCCGAATGACATAGTTGTTGATGATGCAAAGATCTCTGGAACTCTCATCGAGAGCGACGCCAACAGGATCTATGTCGGGATCGGGGTCAATCTTGCATCGGAACCGGAGGGGGTGATTTACCCTACGACTTCCCTCGGTCGCTTCTGCGATATCGAACGATTGGCTCTCGTTGAACGGATCGCAAGTAGCTGGTTGGCGCGCTTTGAAAGCTGGACCCAAACCGGTTTCGTGCCGATCGCAGACGCCTACAGTAGAAATATCTGGCGATATGGACAGTCCATATCGATAGCGCTCAACGAGGCTCGGACAGTACGCGTCGAAGGGCTCTGTCGTGGCGTGAGCAATGCAGGGTTCTTGCTTCTCGAATTGCCCGGAGGTGAAGTGCGAGCGTTCTCTACCGGTGATGTTGGCGCGTAAAGTTGCGGTAGCCGCGACCAAGTAATTCGCACGGGGATCTTGACTGGTTGGGGCTCTCGCGACTCTGCAAAGAAGCAGGCGTTGGATGGTCTCCTCTTAGGCCGGCAAGCAGCGTCTCGGGGGGGCAAGTTGGATCACCGGCAGGTGAAACACTAAGAAATCAAATTCCCGCCCAGTCGACCAGAGCAGATCAGACGGAAGCGGCTAGCGCGACAATAGGCCATGGGAAAACTCCATTCGGGCGCATCGACATCGCCCGCTTCTCGAAATTTGCGGATGATTGTCTTCCGGTGTAAACTAAACCTCTGGTAGTTACTGTCTGTTTTGATAAGTTGGGTATCCTGGGTCTTGGATGAGTGACGACATCAGGCATTACGCCCGCGTCCGAGGCCCTATGCGTGCCGGTGCGACGTGCACCGACCTGCGCTTGACGCCGTAGTAGATCGCTAGCGACGAGTCGGGTTTTACATGCCGTTTCATCAGCAGCTTCATCACCACGCCGCGGCCACCCCGGATAAGCCCGCCTTCATCATTGACGGCAAGGTGCGCAGTTTTGCCGAACTGGAAAATCGATCGCAATTATTCTGGGCTTATGTCGCGTCGTTGCCAGGGGGCCGGAAGGAGCTTCCCATCTTGAATCGGGTCGATAAGGTCGTTGCGCTCGATCTCGGAAACCACCTGCTCTTCCCTGAATTGTTTGTTGGCGCCACTCGCGGAAACAACGTGTGCGCGGTTCTTGATCCCAAGATGCTGCCCAGCCAGCTTCAGGATATACTGACAAGACTGAGGCCGGATCTGATCGTCACAGAGACGACGAGCACCAGCGTTGCAGATATTGCAAGGCGCATGGGATTTAACGTCGAGACTGCCGATGCGTTCGTGAAGCCCCGTCAAGGCAATCCTCCGGCCGACCCTAAACAGCCGCCAGAGACCGAAGACGGCACCTTCTTGGTGAATTTCACCTCCGGCACGACCTCTCAACCGAAAGCCTATAGTCGGTCGCGCGCGGCGTGGCGCGCAAGTCTGGCTCGTGGAGTGCCCCTGTTCGGCCTGCAGGATGCTCCTGCAACTATGTGCCCGGGCGCTCTCGCCCACGGTCTGGCGTTGTACTCTCTGGCTGAGACCCTGCACAGCGGCGGCACGTTCCACACTGTGAAGCAATGGAATGCCGATCTCGTGGCGAACGCGCTGAGCCGTGGCGACATCGACAGATTAGTCGCGGTCCCAACGATGGTCAGCGCGCTCGCGGAGCGAGTCTCACCCCCATCCCCTGTCTTTCCGTCGATTCGGGACGTGCTGACCGCAGGCGCCAAGCTCAGCAGCAAGCACGTTGCGCTTATGCGCAGCATGTTCCCCCAAGCTCGCATCATGGAGTACTACGGAGCATCAGAACTGGGTTTTGTTTCCGTTTCGACCGTGCATCCCTCCGACCCCGAAACGCCAATCGGCACAGTTGGGAAGGCGTACCCAGGGGTCGAGATCAGTGTACGGCGCTCCGAGCAGATGCTTGGCGATGAGACCGCAGGAACCATCTACGTCAAGAGTGACCTGATTTGCGACGGGTATCTTTGGGGCGATGATGGCAAAGCCTTTAGAGTCGATTCGAGCGGAGCAACCGTGGGCGACATTGGCGAGCTCAAGCCAAACGGTGCCCTGACGGTGATGGGGCGAGAGGGAGGCATGCTGATTACTGGCGGCTTCAACGTATACGTCTCGGAAGTGGAAGCCGTGCTGAAGAATATTGCCGAAGTGGATGAAGCCGTTGTTCTTGGCGTTGATGATGCGTATCTGGGGACGCGTCTGGTCGCGATACTGTGTGGGAGCTTTGAGGGTGGCAAAGGTATCCTCGAAGAAGCGGGCAAATCTCTTCCGCGGTACAAGATACCCCGAGACCTCTACAGGACATCATCATGGCCGATGACCACCAGCGGCAAAATCGCCAGGGGAAAGATCGCGGAACTGCTTCAAGATGGCCAGTATGACTCCATCGAACTTACAACCTGATCGTCAGCCTATCGTTGTCTCGGCTTTTCGTACACCGATTGGTCGTGCCTTCGGAGCATTCGAGGACGTCGAGCCACACGAGCTCGTCGCACCAATCATCCGGCATATGCTCAACAGAATTGACGCTCGGCCAGGCATGATCGACGACGTCATTCTTGGCAATGCGATGGCGGCTGGCGGCAACATAGCCCGACTTGCGGCGTTGGCGTCTGGCCTGCCCGTCAGTGTCCCCGGGCTAACCGTAGACCGGCAGTGTGGCTCAGGATTGGAAGCGATCATTCTAGCATGCAGGCTGGTGCAATCGGGCGCTGGCGAGTGGTACGTTGCGGGAGGCGTCGAGTCGACTAGCAGGGCTCCTTGGCGGATTGAAAAGCCGCGCACCAAAGGCGGTCTACCTCGTTTCTACAACAGGGCACGCTTTTCCCCCAACGATATCGGCGATCCGGAAATGGGTGTCGCGGCAGAAAATGTAGCCCGTGAATGCAACATTTCGCGCGAGCGCCAGGACATCTTCGCTCTAGCTAGCCATCAGAAGGCCATCGCGTCGATCGATGCGGGGACCTTCGAGGAGGAAATTGTTCCCATCGAGACTCGGCGCGCGGTTATAGACCGTGATGAATGCCCACGCCGCAACACGTCGCTGGATGCTCTCTCGTCGCTTAAGCCCGTCTTTGTCGAGAACGGAACCGTCACAGCAGGAAATTCGTGCCCGCTCAACGATGGCGCCTCCGTGACGATGATCTTGAGCAGGCGCCTGGCCCGTGAGCTTCGCCTGAAGCAGGGGCTGATGTTCATCGACGCGGCCTCGGCTGGAGTCGATCCCAATCTGCTCGGTCTCGGGCCCGTCGACTCGACAAATCGGCTGTTGCGACGATTGCCATCTCTCACGCTCGATAATGTTGAACTGATCGAGTTCAACGAGGCATTTGCTGCGCAAGTTCTCGGCTCGCTGGATCGCCTCGGTATTGCTGCCGATAAGGTCAATCACGAAGGAGGCGCTCTCGCTCTGGGACATCCCTTCGGCGCATCTGGAGCCATACTCGTGACGCGGCTGTTCTCGCAATTCCTGCGCCGGCGAACAGATGGCGCTCTTGGAATGGCGATGCTCGGGATTGGTGGCGGGCTTGGGCTCACCACGCTGTTTCAATGGGTTGGAGAACTCTAATGCAGACAACTCCAAAGAGCATCTTTATTACGGGGGCCTCTAGCGGGATAGGCGCAGCCCTGTCGGTGGCTTATGCAAGTCCAGGGGTGCACCTCGCCCTTGTTGGCCGCGACGATCGGCGGCTTTCCGACGCCGCCGCTCGTTGCCGAGCCCGCGGAGCTGATGCTTCGGCGCTTGTTCTGAATGTCGCAGACCAGGCCGCGATGGCGAGTGCCATCACAGCAGTTGATCACAAATATCCCTTGGATCTGGTGATCGCGAACGCCGGTATTGCCAAAAGCCAGGAAGATTCAGCATTTGCCAGGCAGTTGGTAAGCACGAATATCTTAGGTGTTCTGAACACTGTCGAGCCGGCAATAGATGCGATGCTCTCCAGACGGCATGGGCATATCGCGATCATGAGTTCGCTTGCCGCTTTCCGGGCTTTTGGAGGTCCGCCGGGATACGCAGCAAGCAAAGCATGGGCGCGTCTCTATGGAGAGGCGCTGCGCGGACGATTGGCCAGCAAGGGAATTGCGGTCAGCGTTATCTGTCCCGGGTTTGTTTTAACCCCAATGACCTCCGCCGCCGGCAAAGACGGCATGTCTGCCGAAGACGCGGCAGAAGCGGTCAAGTCCGGAATTGAACGAAATTTGGCGCGGATCAGTTTCCCGCGAGGTATGGCCGGCAGCACGTGGTTGTCCAATATGTTGCCGAGCTGGTGGACTGACCGCAAAATCAAACGGAAATGGCAAATGTCGCGACGGCATTAGGTCAATTCGAGCATTGGCTGGTTTGTCCCTTTGCCACTTCGCGCGATCATGAGCTTTTGGAGTTTGGCTCCGGCGGTCACATTACGGCGCGAGTCGGTGAGGTATCCTCTTCGAGCCAGCGATGCATCAACTTGAGGATATTCTGGCCGGGGTCGATGGTGAGGGAGCCATGATTTGCGGGGCATGGGCTCTGTCATCATTGGTTCATGTGAGACCGGAAGCGTGTGCTTTTCCTCCGTTGGCACCGAATAGTACCATGTCAGTGCCATGTCTACTCTACCACTGGATTTATCGTGGCTGGTCTGCTACCTTTCCGCGTCTAATCTCTGATCGGAGGTGCTCCCTATGACCAAGGAAATTCTTGCGCGCCTTGATGGTGTTCTTTTGAAAGTTTCGGTCAAAGAAGGGCAGGTCGTCAAAGAACGTGACGAATTGTACGTCGTGGAATCAGTCAAATCGGAACTGTTCGTTCGCGCGCCGTACGATGGAAAAGTCGAGCGGATTCTCCGTTCACCCGGCACGAGTGTTAAGGGTGACGACATCGTCTTGGTGATGAAGACGACGTGAACCGTTCAGCGTGGGTGTAACAACTTATTCGAGCACCCCACGCTCGACCACACTACCAAAAGGACGCGGCGTCCGATCTTCCGCGGGCGTCCCAAGGCTTCGTAGTGTCGACGGCCTAGCAGCTAGACCGCCGGATGAAAGGAGTTCGGGCTCAAGAATCAGGAGTTCATATTTAGAGCGGCTGAAATTGCCTGGCGCGTGCTGCTGGGAATTGAGGTCGCCGTTCGAGTCTTGGTGTCGACGCATACCCAAATGACGGTACCTAGCACGGACACGGCGTTGTCCGACTCGCGCTCTATAGAGCCTTCAAAGGTGAGACTGGAATTGCCGATGCGCCCAACGCGCACCCGCGCCACGACGGCCTCGTCGAATCCAAGCGGGCTTTCGTAGGTCAGCTCAGTCTTCTTGACATGGTAGCTACGGCCCTCGGCCCCCGGCACGAAGTGGCCCTCCAATCCAGAATGGCGAAGAAAATCGTTTATGGCGGTCTCAATGTAAGAAAGATAAGCGCCATTGTGGACATGGCCGTGCATATCCACGTCCCGGAACGGGATACGAAATCGAGAACTTATTGGATTAGACGAAGAGCCACTCTGCATGTCAATCTTGGGACGTGCGTTTAGAACTCGATGGATACCATACACTGCGATGCGTTCGGAAGACGAGTATTATCAGCGCGCAATCGTTCGAAATTTCGGACCGGCCGAGCGCGTAGTCAAAATCGAGACATATCGTCCTCCGCCTCTTGCAGCTGACCAAGTTCTGGTGAGGATGACGCATTGCGCAATCAATCCCTCTGACATTATCACAATCTCTGGGGCGTATGCCCACCGGACTGAACTGCCTTTTGTGCCTGGCTACGAAGGCGTAGGTGTCGTCGAGGCGACCGGCGGCAACGCCTTCCTCAATGTTGGCGACCGGGTTTGGCCTCTGGGTAGTGCTGGCGCTTGGCAAAAATTCAAGGTGACGGACAGCCGGTGGTGTTTTCGCGTTCCCGCAGGCCTATCGGATGAACAGGCCGCCTTCGCCTATGTGAACCCGCTGACAGCCCTGTTGCTAAGTAGGTCGCTTATGTCGTCGCCTGCTTTGCACGTGGCGGTAAACGCAGCCGGATCCGCAATTGGGCGAATTCTGATCAGGTTGGCAAATCGGGTCGGGATACGTCCGATTGCCATCGTAAGAAATCCAAGATCACTTCAGCTTCTTTCCGACCTCAACTTGCGTGTTACCCTTGTTGAGCCAGGCGACAAGCTATCGGCTCTCATTGCTGAAGTCACAAGCGGCGCCGGATTGGATATCGTGTTCGACGCGGTTGGCGGCGAGGAGGGGGCGCGACTGGCGTCGGGGCTGCGCGTAAATGGCGTGCACTTGCATTATGGACTGCTCTCGGGGACCCCGTTGCCCGTGTCATTGACCACGACGCGTCCCGATATCGACCTTCGCTTTTTTCGCCTTCGCGACTGGGTACATTTCGTGGAGCGCGGCGAGCTTGCGCGGGAAATGAGTGCTGTTTCGAATCTCATTCGGTGTGGCGTAGCGGCCACCCCTGTCGAAGCTTGCTACCCTCTTGCCAAGATCGGCCAAGCGCTCGCGCACAATGCTCGTGAAGGTCGTCAAGGCAAAATCCTCGTCACGTGCTAGCGTCGTTATGCATCCGTTTGACGCAACAAAAGAGATTGTATATTAGAGGTTGTGGTTTGAGGTTATGCCAACCGAGGTCTTTGTTCTATGCTTCGATTTATGTCCGCCTTTTTGCTTGTCGTCGGCTTGAGCCTTTCAAGTGCTTCTGCGCAAACGCTACCGCTTCCTTCGGTTTGGAAGAATGCGCGTGGTTCGGAGATGAGGATATGGCCCGGTCCGACGGCCGGCTCCTTCCGAGGCGTATATACCAACAATGCGGCTGGATTCGATTGCCAGGGTATTCCGTTTGACTTGGTTGGCGAGACCAGCGCGACTGCGGTGAGATTCGTGGTCGTGTGGAAGAACGCCATGAAATCCTGCAACTCTATCACCGCATGGGTCGGAAGCTTGATTGGCAATGATATTCTGAGGACCGGTTGGGAGCTTGCTTATGTGGACAGGAATACCGGCCTTATGAAAACCCTGCGAGGAAGCGACGTTTTTCGTCGGGTGCCGTAGCGGTTGTCGTACGCTCTCTGTTTCCCTTCATACGACTGTGGCCGCAGCGTTATGATTTCGCTGGCCCCGGTGTGAGCGGGCCCCTCAGGTAATTGTTAGATTCCGATCGGAAAACCCATTGCGACGACACCAAGATCCCGATCCTGGTGAAGGGCAAGACGGACACAGGCCGGATCTGAGCCTATGTCCGTGATATTCTTGCGTCAAAAATCATAAAGTCATTCCAACGATACGAGTTCGCAGCTTTGTTCTGAATGGCGCACCATCTCTGTGCTTCTCCAGCCCCCCGGGGGCACCACGTCCCTCAGATCTCGCGACAAGTGCGCCAGACGCGGCTCACTCGACCGTGCCGGCAAGCCGCAGATTCGGCACGCCGACGCCGCGGACGCGGATGGGTGCCGAGAGCTCTGCTCCGCTGACAGCGAGCACGAGGCCGCTATCGTCGCGGCGCAGGTGGAATTCGATCGTCCTGCCTGTCTTGCGCCAATCCGACGTCTCGCCATCGTCGACATAGACAAGACCGGAGCCACCGCGATCGGGCGCGCCGAACACGATGGCGGTCAGCCCGCTGTCGTCTTCAATCGGAACGATCGAGCCCGCGCGCGCAAACAGGGGTAGCCGGCCCAGAGGCGCTGCCACGGTGATGGTTCGCCCGCCCTCGAATGGCGTCCCGTCATGCCAGTCGTACCAGCCGCCGGGATGAGCGGGCAGATAGACTTCGCGCGTTGTCGCCCCCTCACCGAGAACCGGGGCGACAAGGAGATCGGGGCCAAGCATGAACGCGTCTTCGACGGTCGCAGCAATCGCGTCGAAACCGAAATCCCACAACAGCGGCCGCACCGGCGGCACGTCTTCCACTGCCGCACGCCACATCTGCGTATAGAGATAGGGGATCAGGCTGTGGCGAAGCTCCATGACGGATCGGACTTGCGGGAGCACGCTCGCATGCATCCACGGCGTGTTGACGATGCCGCTCGACTTCCAGGAATTCATCACCATGCGCGGCCACAGTGCACAGAACTCGACGAAACGGCAGAACAGTTCCGGTCCCGGCGAAGGACCATGGAAGCCGCCAACGTCGTGGCCGATGTTGTAAAACCCTGATAGGCTCATGTTCAGGCCCTGGGTGAGATTGTAGCGCAGCGTCTTCCAGGCGGTCTCGTTGTCGCCGCTCCAGGTCTGGCCGTAGCGGGCGATGCCGGCGCCGCCGGCGCGCGTGATCGTATAAGGGCGTTTGCCGGGCGCCTGCGCGGCCTGCGTCTCGTAGGCGAGCTTGTGCATCAACAGCGCCTGCGCGGGGCGGGCGAGCAACTGCGGAAACGGCCGGCCGTCGCCGTTGCAGACCGCGTCCTCATCCCAGATCTCGTACTCGTTGTTGTCGCTCCAGACCGCTGTCACACCATAGGCGAGCAGCGCGTCGCGGATGCCGTCCGCCCAAAACTGCCGGCCTTTCGGGTTGGTAAAGTCGACATGGAAGCCGAGACCATCCCAGAATTGCGCGACCGCCGGCTCGCCGGTCTCGCCGTCGGCGACGAGGATGCCGCGCGCCTTGGCTTCGCTGAGCCGGGGATGATCATCGAGCAGGCAGGGCTTGATGTTGGTGACCGGCTGCATGCCTGATGCCTTGAGCCGCGCCATCGTCGCAGACGGGTCGGGGAATTTGTCGCGATTCCAGTTGAAGACGTAGCGACGGTTGCCGATCGAGGTGTAGCCGGAGCCGAAGTGAAAGCTGTCGCAACGGATGCCGTGGCGCCTGCAATCCTCGATGAAGCCGGTGATGCGCGCGTCCGCGTCCGGTGCGTCGGCGATGGTCATCGTCGTCATCGCGAAGCCGAGCGTCCAGCGGGGCGCGAAGGCCTGTCCGCCGGTCAGCCAGGAAAACCGGCGCGTGACCTCCGATACGGTCGGTCCGGCGAGCACGTAATAGTCGAGGTCGCCATCCTCGGCGCGGTAGAAGCGGAAGAGGCCATGGTAATTGTCGATGGTGCAGCCGAGATCGACCGAGCCAAGCGCGAGATTGTCGTAGAAGATGCCGTGCGCGCCGCGTGCGCCGTCGACGATGAAGAACGGCAGCATCTTGTAGAGCGGATCGGACAGCTCGGCGTCGAAGCCGCAGGGATCGACGGCATCGATCGCGAAGCGCCGGCCGGTCCGATCGAGCGGACCGGCCTTGTCTCCAAGGCCGTAATGGCGCTCGTCTTCATGCCGTTCCATCGCGTGCAGCAACGCTGTGGTCTTGCGCGACAGGAGATAAGCCTGGGTCGGGCGGTCCTGCAGGAATGGCTGGTCCTCGCCGTCGCGGTACCAGGCGATGCCGAACGGATCGAGCCGCACGCGTGCGCGGAGACCCGCGGCGGCCAGCGTGACGATCCCGCCGTCCTCCGACACGGTCGTGGCCGGATCGGCAAAGCCGGAGATGTCGTCGCGCGGCCGGCCCTCGAATGGCGGCTCGGTGCGACCAGGGGCGATCGCCCAGCCGCGATCGAGCCGATAGCCCTCCGGCCGGCGCAGGGTGACGCGGCCGATGTCGCTCTCGAGAATTGCGATACGCAAGCTGGCGAGTGGGGCCGCCGCCGGCCCGGTCGCGAGGTCGAAGAGCGCGGCGTGGCCGTCGAGGCCGCGGAAGCGGCCGTGGGTCAAGGCTTTCATGGGTCAGACTCCGGAGACGATCAGGGCCGGGCGAGAGCCGCGCCGGTCGCGTCGAAGATGTGCAAATGGTCGGGGGCGAAGCGGATCGCGACGGCATCGCTGCGGTCAAAGCGCGACTGGCCATTCTGGCGGAGCGTGATCTGCGGCAGGCCGGGAGCCGTGGCATAGATGAAGGTCTCGCCGCCAAGCTGTTCGACCAGATCGACTGTCGCGGCAAGCATGCCTGCATCGGAGGCGAGGTCGATATGTTCGGGCCGGATGCCGAGCGTCACGCGCGCCCCATTGGCGAGGCCGGACGCGGTGCGAGGCAACGCGATGTCGCGTTCGCCAACGCTGAGGCGCAGCGTGCCGTCATCGGATGTCACGGTCGCCGGCAGGAAGTTCATGCGGGGAGAGCCGATGAAACCTGCGACGAAGGCGTTCGCGGGGCGGTTATAGAGTTCGAGCGGCGTGCCGACCTGCTCGATCCGGCCGGCTTTGAGCACCACGATGCGATCCGCCAGCGTCATGGCTTCGACCTGGTCGTGCGTGACATAGATCATCGTGCCGCCGATATCGGCATGCAGAGCGGCAAGCTCCTTGCGCGTCGCGACGCGCAGTTCTGCGTCGAGGTTCGACAGCGGCTCGTCGAACAGAAAAATCTTCGGATCGCGCACGATGGCCCGTCCGATGGCGACGCGCTGGCGCTGGCCGCCGGAGAGCGCCTTGGGCTTGCGGTCGAGATAGTCAGTGAGACGCAGCATGGCGGCGGCGCGGTCGACCCGCGCCGCGATCTCGGACGGCTTCAGCCCCATGTTCTCGAGCGCAAAGCCCATGTTCTTGCGGACGCTCATATGCGGATAGAGCGCGTAAGACTGGAACACCATGGCCAGCCCCCGCTCGGAGGCGGGCAGGTGGGTGACGCGTGCGCCGTCGATATGGATCTCGCCGCTCGTCACGTTTTCGAGGCCGGCGATGACGCGCAGCAGCGTCGACTTTCCGCAGCCCGACGGGCCGACGAAGACGACGAATTCGCCATCCTTCACAGCGAGATCGATGCCGTGCAGCACGTCGATGCTGCCGAAGGATTTTCGCGCGGCGGTGAGTTTCAGTTCAGCCATTTCGGTTCAGCCTTGGTCGATTGCCCGATCTGTCATTTCATTCCCGTCGAGCCGATGCCCGTCGTGATGAAGCGCTGCAGGAACACGAAGACGAGGGCGACGGGGGCGAGCGTCACCACCGTCATCGCGAGGAGGTAGTGCCACTGGGTCTGGAGTTCGCCCTGAAAGGCATTGAGGCCGATCTGGAGGGTGTAGACCTCGGTCTTGGTCAGGACCGCGAGCGGCCACAGGAACTCGTTCCAGCGCCACATGATCGAGAAGATCGAAAGAACCGCCAGCGCCGGCAGGGTCAACGGCATGACGATGCGCCAATAGATCTGCCACTCGGACGCCTTGTCCATGCGCGCCGCCTCGATCAGGTCCTTCGGCAGCGTCAGCATGTATTGCCGGAGCAGGAACACGCCCGTCGGCGTCGCCGCACCCGGCAGGATCACTGCCCAGAGCGAATTGGAAAGGCCGAGCTCGGTCACCACCAGATAGACCGGTACCAGGATGATGGTCATCGGGATCATCAGCGTTCCGATCACCGCAAGCGTCGCCGCCTGCTTGCCGGGAAACGCGTAGATCGCGAGCGCATAGGCGGCCATGGAATTGATCAGCAGCGTGATCAGCGTGGCGACCACCGTGACGAAGACCGAATTGAACAGGAAGCGGATGAAGGCGAAGCGCTGCAGCGGCTCGGTGTAGTTCTCGGTCGCGAGTGCGACGCGGCGCACCGGTTCGCGCTTGTCGATAGCCACGCGGAACTGTTTCGAGGGATCGGCGGGATCGACCATCTGGGCGACAAGCCCGATGCGCCGAACCTGCGCCAGTTCGCGCACCGTGCCGTCGGGAAGCGTGGTGCGGAACAGCGGCAGCTTCTGGGGTTGGCCTGATACCGTCACTTCGACCTGTGCGAAAGGCAGCAGCGAGGGCGGAAACTCCAGGAGCGCACTCTGGGTCTTGAACGATGACAGCACCAGCCACAGCACTGGCCCGAACATCAGCACGACGCCGAGCGCGAGATAGGCATAGGCTGCGATGTCGGTCCAATGCAGCGGCCGTCCGGGGCCGTTGCGACGTTGACCAAGCAAAATCCCAAGGCGCATGGCGGCTACCTCAGATCTCTTTACGCCGCGCGGCGGCAAATTGCAGGAGCGTCAGGACGAAAAGCACCAGACCGAGCACGACCGACGCGGCGGCGGCGAGGCCGAAATTCTGCACCTGGCTGGCGAAGCCGGTCTCGTAGATGTACTGCACCACCATCAGCGTCGCGGTGCCCGGACCGCCTCCGGTCAGCACGAAGACCTCGTCGAAGGTCTGCGCGCCCTTGATGAGTGCGAGCACGATCACGACGATCATGTTCGGCCACAGCAGCGGCAGCGTGATGCGTGTCAGCACGCGCCAGTGCGGCGTTGCGTCCATCTCGGCCGCCTCGTAGAGGTCCGCGGGGATCGCCTGCAGGCCGGCGAGCAGGATCAAGGTGTAGAACCCCATATGCGCCCACACCGATACGAACACCGCCCAGAACATCGCCCAGCTGGGATCGACGAAGAACAGGATCTTCTGGCCGCCGAGCGTGGTGATGGCCGCGTTGAGGAGCCCGTCGCGCTGCAGAATCCATTTCCAGATCAGCGCAACGACGACGGGCGACAGCAGGACCGGGAAGAAAAACACCGCGCGGAAAAAGCCGCGCCCGCGGATCTTCATGTTGAGGACCAGCGCGGTGATCAGCGAGAACAGCACCATCGCGGTCACCTGAAACACGACAAACTTTGCCGTATTGGCGACGCCACGCCAGAAGTGGTCCTCGCGGCAGCTGGCCGGATCGAGAAAGGAGCCGCAGTCGAACAGATAGGCGAACTGGTTGCTGCCGACATAGGGACGCTCGGACGGAAACAGCGCCGAGCCGCCGGTCACCGAGAACACGATGTTGATGCCGATCGGCAGGAACACGAACAGGCCGAAGAATGCGAAGTTGGGCAGCAGGAACACATAGGCCATGCGCCGCACGCCGATCAGGCGCTGCAGCCAACGCATCGGCGGATCGAACAGGCGCAGCGCGAGGTCCACGGGCAGGACCGCGACGCGCGCGAGCGCGCCTGCGGCCATGCCGGGCTGCGGGCGGGCAGCGGACGGAGTGTCCGACATCGCGGTGATCCCTCGATCCTCTGAACCGGTGGCCGTCACTTCTTGTTGCGCTCGGCGATCTGCTGCGCGACATCAGCGGTGATGCGCTTCTCGGCGTCTTCGAGGCTCGTTTCGCCTGACACCGCCTGCCCGAGCCGGCTGATGACGGCGTTGAAGATGATCCGGCTGTTGATGTAGCCCTGGGTCCGGTAAGCGAGCGGCGAAACCTGGGCGGCGCTTGCGGTGAAGATCTTCAGCGCCGCGGCGGCTTCGGGGCTCGCCGTCGGATAGTCGAGGCCTTTCTTGGCGAGCCCGAGATGGCCGGGCACGAACAGCGAGCGCGCACAGAACTCCGCCAGCACCGGTTCGCTTGCGAGATAATCCATCAGCCGCGCCACTTCCTTGGGATGCTGGGTCGACTTGAAGGCCATGAGAGCGCCGCCGCCGGGCATGCTGCTGCATCCCCCCGGCCCGCAAGGGTTGGGGACCGCCACCCAATCGAAGGCGTTGTCCACGGTCTTGGCGAACTGGGCGATCTGCCACGATCCGGACAGGTACATCACGACCTGCGCGTTCTTGAATTCGTCGTTGGCGCCGCGATAGGCCGTGCCGGAGACCGAGCCCCAGAGCTCCTTCGACATGACGCCGGACTTGTGCCAGTCGTAGACCAGTTGCGCCGCGCGCTTGAAGCCCTCGTCGACGACGTCAGGCTCGCCGTTCGCGGCGAAAACCTTCGTGCCCTGCGACATCGCAAGCGCATAGAAGCGATGGCCCGAGCGGTCGAGCGCGAGCGGGAACGGCGCCTGGACCTTGCCCGCAACCTCCTTCACTGCCTTCGCCCAGTCCTCCCAGGTCGCCTTCTCGCCCGGCATCGCGACCCCGGCCTGCTCGAACAGGGTCTTGTTGACGAAGGGGCCGGTGACGGTGAGCTGGGTCATGAAGCCCGGAATAGCCTGCGTGTTGCCCGCCGGGCGCATCCATTCGAGGAAGGGGCCGAAATTCGCCTCCCAATAGCCGGGGTCCCTGAGGAAGGGACGCATATCGAGCGCGAAGCGCGACAGGCCGCCCATATCGACGACACGCGCGATGTCGGGGCCCTGGCCTGAGGCCAGCTGCACCGGCAGATTCTCGTTGACCGCCTTGTAGGGCACCTGATCGAGAACGACGTCGATGTCCTGGTTCTGCTCGTGGAAGCGCTTGAGCAGGTCGGCCATCACCTCGCCTTCGTTGCCGTCCGAGTACCAGGCCATTCTGAGAGTCGTCGTTTCGGCCGCGGCATGCCCGCCGACTACGGTGGCGGACAGAAGGGACAGCGCAAGAGACGCGATGACGGGGGTGATGGCACGCATGATCGATCTTCCTCCACACTCGCCGGCCCTGCCGGGGGGCCGCGTGAGACAGGCGCAACGGGTCCGTTCTCCGACGGATCCTTCAGCACCAGACGTTTCCTTCCACATTGGCGTCCGCCCCCGGGGCGGCGGATGCCGTTTTGTCACGCGCTTGGGCGCCCGCTTCCGCTGACGCGGACATCAGGGGGCAGGCCCAGTGGCGCTCCTAACGGCAAAACGATCTTGGCAAACGTTTGCCAAACTGTCAATCGTGTGGTTTAAATCGTCCTGTAGGGTCTCGGAACGAGGCTCAACTGTGGCTATAGGTTGCATTCGGACCAGTCCCCATGGAGGCCGATGCCGGAAGACGTCTCACTTGCCACCGTCGCGGCCCGGGCCGGCGTCTCGGTTTCGACCGTATCGCGGATCGTCAACGGTGAGATGCGCCGCGCCTCCCCGGCGACGGTGGCGCGGGTGCTCGATGCGATCGAGGCGGTCGGCTACCGGCCAAACCCGGTGGGACGGGCGCTCAAGAGCGGACAAAGCCAGCTTGTGGCGATGATCGCGGCCAATCTCGACAATCCGGCCATGGCGACCATCGCGAGTTCGACCGAGGCCGCACTGCGCGAGGCCGGCTATGTCATGGTGCTGTGCGATACGCACGACCGACCCGAACTTCAGGACGAATATCTCTACGCGATGCGGGCCCAGATGGTACGCGGCTATATCCTCGTTGCGGCCGTCGCCAGCCCCGGGTTGAGCGAGTTGTCCGCCTCCGGCGCTCCGTCTGTATTCGTGACCCGCCGCAATCCGAGCGGCACGGGGCCGTTCGTCGGTATCGACGATTCCGCAGCCGGCGCGGCTGTCGCCGACCACTTCGCCGATCTCGGTCGGTGCGCCCCGGCCGTTGTGTTTCCGCGGCTGGGCTCGTCCGCATCGCGCGACCGTGTGTCCGGCTTCCTGGCCAGGCTGCGGGAGCGTGGATGGCCCGACGACGCGATCATCCGGGCCGACGGGGAAGGGCGATCGCATCTGCAAATCGGCTACGATGCCGGCGCGCGAATTTTCGGCGGCAGTGACACGCCGGACGCCATCCTCTGCGTGAGCGACCAAATCGCCTATGGGATCAATCGGCGCGCGCTTGAACGCGGCCTGAAAATCCCCGGCGATTGCGAACTGGTCAGCATCGACGGCACGCCTCTCAACCAGTGGGTCGCACCCTGGCTGAAATCGATCGAAATCCCCTACGCCATCTACGGGGCGGAAATCGTCGCGGGCCTGCAATTGATCTGGCGCGGCGAAGCTTTTGGCGAACGCCTGCTGCCCTACAAGTTCGGCTGACGCGCGACCTTCACGGGATAGTTGGCTTTGCGTCCCGGTTCGGATCTGCACGCGAACTGCCTCCGAAAGCCCTACCGCGTTGGAAGTTTAGCGACGCCCCCGTCATCCGAAACAAGCTGGATCGTGATCGTTCGCGCAGCATATGCAAATAAATGGTGCATGTTGTATATTTATGCATTCAATATTTGCGAGATGTGCGCGCCGATGTTAGGATCCGCGGGAACGCCAACAAAAGGGGATGAAATGAAGCTTGCGCTTCCCAACCTGACCGCCGCCGCTGTAGCCCTCGCGGCAACTCTCGTCCTCGGCCAGCCTGCTCGTGCCGCCGACCTGATCGTCGCAACGGACACGGCCTTCGTTCCGTTCGAGTTCAAGGAGGGCGACAAGTATGTCGGCTTCGACATCGACCTGTGGGCCGCCATCGCCAAGGATATCGGCGTGAGCTACACGCTGCAGCCGATGGACTTCAACGGCATCATTCCGGCGCTCCAGACCAAGCAGGTCGACGTCGGGCTGGCCGGCATTACCATCAAGGACGAGCGCAAGAAGGTCATCGACTTTTCGGACGGCTATTACGACAGCGGATTCCTGCTGATGGTGCCGGCGAACAGCGCGCTCAAGGGTCCGGAAGATCTTGGCGGCAAGACGCTCGCCGTGAAGACCGGCACCTCGGCAACCGACTACGCCAAGGAGCACTTCAAGGGGACGGAGCTCCGCCTCTTCCCCAACAGCGACAATGCCTATCTCGAAGTCGCAACGGGGCGCGCGGACGCCGCAATGCACGACACGCCCAACGTCCTCTACTACATCAAGACCAACGGTCAGGGGAAAGTGAAGACCGTAGGTCCCCAGATGATGGCCCAGCAATACGGCATCGCCTTCCCGAAGGGTAGCGAGCTGATCGCCAAGGTCAACGCCTCGCTCGCCAAGCTCAAGGGCGACGGTACTTACACCGCCATCTACAAGAAGTGGTTCGGCGCCGAGCCGCCGAAGAGCTGATCCAGGCTTCGTGGCGCGCGCCGGTGGCCGGCGCGCCTTCCCTAGAGGAAAGCTCTCATGGATTTCGAGTGGTCGGTTATCTGGCAGGCCCTGCCTGAGCTCCTGAAGGGCGCCCGCCTCACCGTGCTGATCGCGCTGGCCGGGCTCGCCGGCGGACTGCTGATCGGCTTCGCCGCCGGCCTGGCACGCGCCTACGGCAATGCCGTCCTCAACGCCATTGCCCTCGCCTATGTCGAGCTCATACGCGGCACGCCGATCATCGTGCAGGTGATGTTCATCTATTTCGCGCTGCCGATCCTCGCGAATGTTCGAATCTATCCGCTCGCTGCGGCGATCATGGCCATCATCGTCAATGCCGGAGCCTATATCGCCGAGATCGTGCGCGGCTCGTTTCTCTCCGTTCATCGTGGATTGCGCGAAGCCGGTCTGGCGCTCGGCCTGCCGCTCTGGAAGGTGCTTCTCTACATCATCGGCCCGCTCGCCTTCCGCCGCATGATTCCGGCGCTCGGCAACCAGTTCATCGTCAGCCTGAAGGATACGTCGCTCTTCATCGTCATCGGTGTCGGCGAGCTCACGCGGCAGGGCCAGGAAATCATGGCGGCCAATTTTCGCGCCGTCGAAATCTGGTCTGCCGTGGCGATGTTCTACCTGATCATGACGGGCGCGCTCACGTTGATCCTCAGGGTGACCGAAAAAAGGATGCGCATCCTGTGAGCATCGTCGAGTTCAAGAAGGTCACCAAGCGGTTCGGCCAGGTCACGATCCTCGACCAGGTCGACCTGTCGATAGAAGCAGGCGAGAAGGTCGTGTTGATCGGTCCCTCCGGTTCCGGCAAATCGACGCTGCTCCGCTGCATCAACGCACTGGAGGAAATCAACGGCGGTGATCTCGTCGTCGACGGCATCAGCGTCAAGGATGGCGGCCACAAGGTCCGCATGATCCGCCAGGAAGCCGGCATGGTCTTTCAGCAATTCAATCTGTTTCCGCAAATGACGGCGCTCGAGAACGTCGCCTTCGGCCCGCGCCGCGTGCGCGGCGAGTCGCATCAGGATGCACGCAAGCAGGCGCTGGACATGCTCGCCAAGGTCGGCCTCGCCGACCGAGCGCACCACTATCCGAGCGAGCTTTCCGGGGGACAGCAGCAACGCGTCGCGATCGCCCGCGCGCTTGCCGTCAAGCCGAAGCTGATGCTGTTCGACGAGCCGACGTCCGCGCTCGATCCAGAACTGAGGCATGAGGTGCTGCGCGTGATGCAGTCGCTGGCCGAGGAAGGCATGACCATGATCGTCGTCACCCACGAGATGGCCTTTGCCCGCAGGGTCGGCACCCGGCTGATCTTCATGGAGGGCGGCAAGATCGCCGTCGATGGCGAGCCAAGGGAGCTGCTGGCGAATCCGCAGAACCCTCGCCTGAAAGAGTTTCTGCAACATGTCGTATGACGCCGGCCGCCGGCTTTCCTTCATCGATATCGCGGGTTCGCCATTCGACGTCGGAGCTGCGCTCGGGCGCTTCGGCCGAGCGGCTCTGCAGGACCATTTCCGCATCTCCGCTGCGTGGCGCGAACTCACCACGCGCCGCGACGATCCCCTGATCGGCGACATGGCGGCCATCGTTAGGCAGCGGTTTCCAAGATATTGGGCTGAGTTGCAGGGCCTCGCCGTCGGGCTGGCACTGCCCTTCGACGATGTTTTCCTGTGGAACTGCCGCGGCGATATCTGGGCAATGGCGCCGGATGGCTGCACGACCGTGCAATTGCCCGGCTCTCCGCATGTGATCGGCCACAACGAGGATGGCGACCCCGACTTTGCCGGCCACTGCGCCCTTGCCCGCGTTGCATCCGCCGGAGGAACACCGTTCACAGCCTTTGTGTACCCAGGCTCGCTGCCGGGACACACATTTGCGGCGACATCGAAGGGATTGGTCCAGACCGTCAACAACATCAGGCCGCTGGCCGGCGGCGCCGGAACGCCGCGCATGGTGCTCGCCCGCGCGATCCTCGACGCATCTGACCTTGACGCGGCTCTCACCGTGCTCAAATCCGCCCCGCGCGCCGGCGCGTTTCACCTGACGTTGGCGCAAGCCGGGGACGAGCGGCTTCTCAGCGTCGAGTTCACCGCCCGGGCCCTGTCGGTCGATCAGGTCCAAGCGCCGCGTGTCCATTCCAATCATCTGATCCATGGCGGCACCGGGCGCATGTCGCAGATCGTCACCGGCTCGTCCGGCGTGCGACAACGGCGCGGCGAGGAGTTGCTCGGCCAAATGCTCCAGTCGGAACCGCAAGGACGCGCGCTTGGCATCCTGTGGGACGCAGCTGACGCGGAATTGCCGATCTACCGCACGGATCCGGCCGATAGCGATGTCGAGAACACGCTGGCGAGCGCCGTCTTCCGGGTCGGGGCTGACAAGGTCGAGTGGTCTGTCTACGATGTAGCGCACGAAGCGGCTCGCTTCGATATGCGAGATGGGCTGATACCCTTCGCGGCGTAAACAGGATCAGGGTGATGCCAGGGCAAGTCGCCGAGAAGCCGCCGCGCACCATCGAGGATCTCAGGGCGCTCGCGCTCTCGATCGGCCGCGACGAGGCAGGATTTTCGCTCGGCGCCAAAGCGCATGACGTATTCGCAAAGCTGGTGGAAGCGCCGGAACAGTCGGCGGTACGCTCGATCTCGGAGCTTGCCGATCAGTTCGGCATCAACCCGTCGACGCTGACCCGACTGGCAAAGCGCCTCGGATTCGAAGGCTTCAGCGATTTCCAGGCGGTCTTCCGCAAGGCCATCGCAGACGACCAGCAGTATTTTTATAGCCGCCAGGCCGGAAGGCTCATGACCGCGCCATCCGCCGGCAATCCCGAAGTCGATGCGTTCGCGCAGCTGGCGCGGGAAACGGCGGCGAATGTCGATGGATTTCTCGGACAGTTGGATGCAGCCGCTCTGCAAGGGGCCACCAGGCTCCTGGCACGCGCCCGCCGTGTTCGTATCCATGGCGTTCGCCAATTCCATTCACTGGCGAGCTTTCTCACCTATTGCCTGGGAATGGTGCGCTCGGACGTCGCACTTCTGGACGCGCCGCGCCTTGGCGTCGCCGAGGCACTGTCACAGCTCGATCGGGGCGATGTCGTCGTCGTCGCCAGCTGCGCGCCCTATACCCGCAGCGTCGCGGAGGTGGCCCGGGTCGCGGCTTCAAACGGCCAGACGGTCATCGCGATTACGGATTCCCGGTCGTCACCGCTCGTTCCTCCCGCCGAGCATGCTTTTTTCATTCCCCACGCCAGCAGCTTCTATTCGAACAGCATGGGTGCCTATGTCGTCTTCGTTGAAGCGCTGCTCAACCTTGTCGCGAGGGAATTGGGTGATAAGGCGCTGAATTCCCTGGCGGGTCGCGAACGGCTGATTGCGGAGATGAACATAGAAGTCGGCTGACTGCGCGGCGATCAAGGCCACCGGCCTTATGAGTTGCGCAAGCGTGCAAGGCTTGTGATCCCGGCTGCACCGTTTGATCCCTACGCCCTACCCCACCTTCTTCCTCAACCCCAAATACCGCAGCGCGAGCTTGATGAAATTGTGCACCACCATCGAGGTCTCGTCTTCCCGAAACACCAGGAACACGTCGGCGGCGGGCGGGGAGGGGCGGATGGGGCGAAAGGCGATGTCGGCCGTCGTGAAGCGCGCGATCGACTGCGGCACCAGCGCGACGCCGAAGCCGGCCGCAATCAGGCTCGGGATCGACTGCGCGTCGACGACCTGCTGGGACACCTTTGGCAGGAAGCCGGCATCGACACAGCAGCTCTGCACATAGCGCGCGAAATCGGAGCTGTCGGGGTCGAGCACGACGTGATCCTCCGACGCCAGTTCGGAAAGCGCGACGCGCTTGCGCTTCGCCAAAGGGTGAGTGCGGGGGACCGCGAGAACGACCTCTTCCCGCCATGCCAGTCTGCTGGTGAGGTCGCGCTCGCTGGGAATGCCGCGGATGAGCGAGATGTTGGTGGTCCGGTTGAGCAGGGCCGCGATCTGCAGAGCCGGTGCCTGTTCGTGCACGGTCATCTTCACCAACGGCGCGACCCGCCGGTATGCCGCAAGCAGCTCGGCGAGAGGACCGCGCAGGATAGACCCGGTCGCGCCGAGATCCAGCGTTCCCACCAGGCCGGCGCCGATCGAGCGCACCTCGTCTTCCGCCGACTTGACCTGTTGCAGGATGGCGCGGCCGCGCAGCAGCATGGCTTCGCCGGCCTGCGTCAGCTCCACCTTGCGGCTGGTCCGGTAGAGCAGCGGCGTGCCGAGCTCGGCCTCGAGCGCCTGGATATGCTGACTCAGCGGCGGCTGCGACAGGTTCAGCCGCCGCGCGGCGAGGGTGAAGCTGCGCTCTTCGGCCACCGCGATGAAGTACCTGACTTGGCGAAGATCCATGGCGAAGATCCATAGCGAAAACCTATCAATCGTGTCGTTCTATATATTGGACTTGATGTCGCACCTGGTCAACGAATGACCGATGCAGCCGTCGTCCGCCCTGCAAGCGGCCAGTAGCCCTGCACGCAGCGCGTCGCGGCGCCAACGACAATAATGGCGAAAGGCTCAAGTCGCCGACCAAGCCAGACCGACACCAATCCCGCCAGCCGAGGAAAGCCATGCCCAGGATCTTCAAGTCACTCTTCTTCCAGGTTGTCATCGCACTCGCGCTCGGCATTGGGCTCGGCACGGCCTATCCCGATACGGCCTTGCAGATGAAGCCGCTCGGCGACGGCTTCATCAAGCTGATCAAGATGCTGGTGCCCGTCATCGTGTTCTGCGTCGTGGTGCACGGAATTTCGGCGGCGGGAGACCTTTCGAAGGTCGGCAGGGTCGGCATCCGCGCGCTGCTCTATTTCGAGATCGTCACCACTGTCGCCTTGGTGTTCGGCATCGCGCTCGCCTATTACTTCCAGCCCGGCGCCGGAATGAACATCGATCCCGCGACGCTCGACGCCAAGGCGCTCAGCGGCTTCAGCCAGACCGCGGCCCAGGTCGCCGGCGGCGGCGTCTCCGAGTTCCTGATGAAGCTGATTCCGGGAACGATCGTCGGCGCGTTCAGCTCCGGCGATGTCCTGCAGGTCTTGATCGTCTCGATCATGTTCGGCTGCGCGGTGTCATTGTGCGGCGAGCGCGCAAGGCCAGTCGTCGATTTCATCGAGCGCGTCAACGAGATCATTTTCAAGATGATGAATTTCGTCGTCCGCCTCGCTCCGATCGGCGTATTCGGCGCGATCGCGTTCACCGTCGGGAAGTATGGCATCGGTTCGCTGAAGCAGCTCGGCGGCCTCGTCGGGCTGTTCTACCTGGCGGTGGTGCTGTTCGTAATGGTCGTGCTCGGATCGATCATGCGGCTGTCCGGCTTCAGCCTGTTCAAGCTGCTGGCATACTTGCGCGAGGAGCTGATGATCGTGCTCGGCACGGCCGCCGGCGACAGTGTGCTGCCGCAGACCATGCGCAAGCTCGAGCTGCTCGGGATCAAGCGATCGACCGTCGGCCTCGTCATCCCGACCGGGTACTCGTTCAACCTCGATGCGTTCTCGATCTATCTGACCCTGGCGGCGGTGTTCATTGCACAGGCGACCAACACGCCGCTGGCTCTGGGTGATCTTCTGGCAATCCTCGGCGTCGCGTTGCTCACCTCCAAGGGTGCTCATGGCGTCCCCGGGTCGGCGATCGTCGTTCTCGCCGCGACGCTGTCGGCTATCCCGGCCATCCCGGCGATCGGCCTCGTGCTGATCCTGTCGGTGGACTGGTTCATCGGTATTGCTCGCGCGCTCGGCAATTATGTCGGCAACTGCGTCGCGACGGTCGTTGTCGCCGCATGGGAAGGCGACCTCGATCGCGCCAGGGCGCATCGCATCCTGAACGGCGAGATCGATCCTCAGACCTTGCAAGCCGAGCCTCATGGTGCGACTGCTCCCGTCCCGGGGCTGCAAACGCTCTGAGCACCGAAACGGTTGAGGTTAGCGATGGTAAGGCTTTCGATTGAGCCGCTGACGAAGCAGGCATTCGCGCCGTTCGGCGAGGTCATCGAAACGGACGGGGCGATCCCCCTGTCGATCAACCAGGGTTTCGCTGAGCGATTCAACGACCTCGCCGAGATCGATGTCACTGCCGAGGGCGGACAGACCAATATCAGCTGGTTTGTCGCCTCCTTGCGTCCGAGGCCCATTGCCATCCGCCTGATGGAGCGCCATCCGCTGGGAAGCCAGCTGTTCATGCCGCTCCATGGTGCGGACTGGCTGGTCGTCGTTTGCACGGACCCGCGCAAGCCTGAGAGCTATCGGGCGTTCGCGGCGACGGGCCAACAGGGTGTGAACTATGCACGCAATTGCTGGCACCATCCGCTTCTGGTGCTCAAGGCCGCAAGCCCGTTCCTCGTCGTCGACCGCAAGGGCGACGGCAACAATCTCGAAGAATATTGGCTGGACGAGACCATGCAGCTCGACCTCATGCCTGACCACCACGAGGCCTGATGATGTCATCGCGAACCTATCACGTCCCGCAAGGCGGCCTGCCGCCGCAGACGGATCTCCTCAGCGGTCGCGCGGTGTTTACGACCGCCTACGCCGTCATTCCGAACAGCGTGCAACGCGATATCGTCGTCAGCCATCTGCCGCATTGGGACAACAGCCGTGTCTGGGTGCTGGCGCGACCGCTTTCCGGTTTCGCCGAGACGTTCTCCCATTACCTCATGGACATAGGGCCGAATGGAGGTAGCGAAATTCCCGAGCCCGAGAAGGACGCCGAGGGTGCGCTCTTCGTCGCGGGCGGGCAAGTCACGCTCAAGCTGGCAGGCAAGGAACGAGAGCTGAAGGCTGGCGGTTTCGCCTATCTGCCGCCGGGATGCGCCTGGAGCCTGCGCAATCGCGGGACGGCGCCGGCGCAGCTGCACTGGATCCGCAAGCTGTACCAGCGCGTGCCTGGTCTGGCCGACCCCGAGCCGATCGTGACCAACGAAGACTCGATGACACTGGTGCCGATGCCGGATACGGACGGGCGGTGGGCCACCACACGCTTCATCGATCCCTCGGACATGCGCTATGACATGCACATCAACATCGTGACGTTAGAACCGGGAGCAACGATCCCCTTCACCGAGACCCATGTGATGGAGCACGGGCTGTACGTCCTCGAAGGCAAGGCGGTCTATCGCCTCAATCGCGATTGGGTGGAGGTGGAGGCCGGCGATTACATGTGGCTGCGCGCGTTCTGCCCGCAGGCCTGCTACGCAGGCGGCCCCGGCCGCTTCCGCTATCTGCTCTACAAGGACGTTAACAGGCACATGAATCTGCGGCATGGCGCGCCGCTGATTTGACGTGGCGTGCGCCGGCGGCTGTCGTCAGCGCTCCCGCAGCCTGTTTTTGGCACTCCCCTTGCTCAGTCCGCACCAAAACCAGGCCTCATCGGAGAGGCCGTTTCAGGTTGAGGCAAGTGATGCAGGAAATGTTCCGTTCTGGTGCAGTTGGAGAGCTCAAGCTCGACGCGTTGATCGCCGATTTGTGGTGGCGCGTTCGGCTGCTTAACACCGACATTCTGGAGGAAGAGGCCAAGGCCGGGGTGTTTGACCCGCAACAGCCGACCTATCCGCCGCTCGCGGCGAGCCTTCGCACGCGACGCGACAATCTGGTCGCGACGCTCGGCATGCTCGAGCAGCGCGCGGCGTCGGCACACGAGGCGGCTTGAGACCGCATCGCTGCCTTTCCTGCCCCGCCCTCGTCAGGTCCGCCGCCAGCTCATCGCTTCGGACCGGCTTTGTCGTAGCGCCAAGCCAAGATCCGTTCCTTGGCGGGCCTGCACTCAGGACCCCACAGCGCGCGGGGCAGCCTTCCGGTTCCATGACGGGTGTTTCGCACCACTCGTGTGCTATGACCGCTGCGCGCAACGATGCGAGGTCGACATGCTCCCCATTCCCGCCGACATCTTCACCGAGCCCGAGGACGTTTCCCCCGATAGCCTTGCCAATCTCGGGCCGCTGCGCGGGCTCGCCGGCACCTGGCAGGCCGACAAGGGCATCGATATCAATCCGAAGGCAGAGGGACCGGAGCGGCGGACCTTCATCGAGCACGTCAGGATGGACCCGATCGACCCGCAGGCCAACGGGCCGCAGCTGTTTTACGGCCTGCGCTATCACATCCACATCAATACACCTGAGGAAGACATCACCTTCCACGACCAGGTCGGCTATTGGCTCTGGGAGCCGGCGACCGGCTTGATCATGCAGACACTGGCGATCCCGCGCGGGCAAGTGCTGCTCGCCTCGGGCCATGCCAAGCCGGACGACAGGACCATCTCAGTTGCAGCGAAGCGCGGCGACACGACCTACGGGATCTGCTCGACCGACTTCCTGGAACAAGCCTTCCGCACTGATTCTTACCGCTGCGATATCACCTTCAACGACGACGGCAGCTGGAGCTATCAGATCCAGACCGCGTTGTTCGTCCGCGGCGCCCCGTTCAATCATCACGACAGCAATACGCTCAAGCTGGTCGCGCCGCCAAAACTCAATCCGCTCGCGCTGATCGTGAACGGTCGCGAGAAGGGCAACCAGCCGGCTTGAGAAGCTGTCGCGGAGAATGTGCATGAAGCCTTACGTCATCTGCCTGATGCATGCGAGCCTCGATGGCCGCACCCATCCCAGCCGCTGGCGCCCGAAGGGCGGCCACGGCGACTGGTTCGAGAAGATCCATGACCGGCTCGGGGGCGATGCCTGGGTGATCGGCCGTGTCACCGGCTCGGAGTTCGCCAAGGGCAAGCCCTATCCGCAAACGTCGGGCGAAAAGTTCCCGCGCGAAAACTGGTTCGCGCGGCGCGATGGCGACACCTACGGCGTCGTGCTCGACGCGCATGGCAAGATCGGCTGGGGCCGCTCGGATATCGGCGGCGATCCGATCGTCGTGGTGCTGACCGAGAGCGTGCCGGATTCGCATCTCGCCGGCCTGCGCGGCGAGGGCGTGTCCTACATTTTCGCCGGCAAGTCCGAGATCGACCTCGCAATGACGGTCGAGATCCTCAATCGCGAGCTGGGCGTCAAACGCCTGCTGGTCGAGGGTGGCGGCGTTGCCAATGGCGCGTTCCTGCGCGCCGGCCTGATCGACGAGTTCAATTTGATCCTCAGCCCCGCGATCGACGGTGCCAGGGGCGCGCCCTTCGTGTTTGATTCGACCGAGGCCGACAGCGACAAGCGCGCGCCGCTCAGCGCGATGACGCTGGAGAGCACGCAGGATCTCGGCGGCGGCGTCCTGTTGCTGCGCTATCTGATCCAGAACGATCCCGCGCGCCATCTGCAGCATGCCTGACACGTCCGAGCACATCGTCATCGTCGGCGCGGGCGCTGCCGGCCTGATGGCGGCGCGCGAGCTCGCGCGCGGGGGAAGACGGGTCACGATCCTGGAGGCGCGCGAGCGCTGCGGCGGGCGCATCCATCCGCTGCCGGCGTCGGAGTTCGGTTATGCCGCCGATGCCGGTGCCGAGTTCGTCCATGGTGAGGCGCCGGTGACGCGCGGCCTGGCGCGCGAGGCAGGGCTGACCGTGCGCACGATCGGCGGCGCGCAATGGAGCTTCGACGGCACGACATTCTCGCGCGAGAACCCGCGCGAGCCCTACGGCGAACAGCTCCATGCGGCAGTGAAGGACTTGAAGGACGATCTCACCGTCGCCGAGTTCCTGCGCCGGTATTTTGCCGGGCCGGAGTACGCGCGACTACGGCACGCGGTCGAACGCATGGTCGAGGGCTACGATGCGGCCGATCCCGCGCGCGCCTCGACACTCGCCCTGCGCGATGAATGGATGAACGACGGACATGCGATGCAGGCGCGCCTCGACGGCGGCTATGGCGGCCTGATCGATTTTCTCCTCGCCGACTGCCGGAAGTCCGGCGTTGTCCTCCACCTCGGAGCCGTGGTCACTGACATCGAGGAGGAGGCAGGCAAGGTCATCGTCCGCTGTGCCGACGGTGAGTTGCAACACTGCGATCGGGTGATCCTCACCGTGCCGCTGCCGCTGTTGCGCGAGATCGCGCTGCCCGCGGCTGCTCGTGCGAAAGCGGCGGCCGCAGACGACGTCGGCTTCGGCGGCGTCATCAAGATCCTGCTGCGGTTCAAACAAGCGTGGTGGCGCGAGCAGCGCGAAGAGCTTGCCGACATGCTCTTCCTGCTGTCGGACGAGACCATTCCCGTGTGGTGGACGCGCCATCCGGATCAGCATCCCGTGCTGACGGGATGGTTAGGCGGTCCGCGAACGGCGGGGCTGGCGCATCTCGATCGGCAAGGACTGATCGATGCCGGCATCGCCTCGCTCGCCGCCATCTTCGACCTGCCGCGCGAACATATCGCGCGGGACCTCGTGGCGGCGGCCGCCGCCAACTGGGCGAATGATCCCTTTGCACGCGGCGCCTATTCTTGGGCGACGCCCCGGACGCGGGCGGCGCAAGAGATTCTCGCGCGCGCCGATGGTTCGATCTTGTTTTCCGGTGAGGCGCTCTATCGCGGGCGCGACATGGGAACGGTCGAGGCCGCGCTTGCGAGCGGCCTGGAAACGGCCGGGATCATTTTGCAACGTTGAGAAAGCAGGCCCGCATCTCTGCGGGCCTGGGGTCTCACCAGCGGCTGCCGCCGTAGCTGAATGTCACGCCGGGACCGCGACCGCCGTAATAGCCGTAGGGGCCGCCTCCGTAATAGCCGTGGTGCCGCGGGTAATAGCCATAGCTGCGATGGTGCCGGCGATCATAGCCGTAGTGATGCGGACGCCAGTGGTGATGGCGATGACCGTGTCTGTGCTGCGCACTGATGTCGGTTGATTGGCCGAGTTGCGCGTTCGGCCTGGCCTTTCCACCACTCGCCGCGTTGGCCGCCGACGCGGTGAGTGCAGCAGCGCCGATGGCCATCGCGACAAAGAGATATTTCATGTCATCACTCCAGTTGAGATATCGCGTGACAACAGATGGGGGCTACCCGCGTTCCGGCGAGAGTGGGCGTCGAAACGACGCATGCGATCGTCGCGAAATCGCGCTGAGATTTATTGTCGCACCGCTTTGAGCGAGGCGATCACCTCGTTCGTGGTCACGATGCGGGCAAATTCGCCGTTGAGATTCGACAGCGTCATCGCATGGATCGATTCGGCCGCATGCGTTTCGCCATCGGCGCCGATGCGGTCGAACGTCCAGGTCGCATCGCGCACCAGTTGCGCGTTGAACCCGAGATTGCCGGCCATCCGTGTCGTCGTCTCCACGCAATGATTGGTGGTGGCGCCGCAGATCACGAGCGTGGCGATGTCACTTGCGCGCAGGCGCTTCTCCAGATCTGTGCCGATGAACGCGCTGTTGACGCGCTTGACGATCACGGACTCGCCGTCCTGCTCGCGCGCCTCGTCCTTGACGGCGTAGCCGGAGCGCGAGGGCAGGAATGTCGAGTTCGGCTTGGTGCCTTCGTGGCGGATATGAAAGATCGGCGCGCCGCTCGCCCTGAACGCGTCGAGTAGGTCAACGATGCGCGCAACCGCATCCGGATTGTTGCGCCGCTTGCCCGCCGCCTCCCATTCATCGAACGCGCGCTGGACGTCGACGACGATGAGGGCGGGAAGGGGATCGGGCATGGCGACGGATTCCGCAATTTTGCAGACTATGCCGGGCGCTCGCCGGCTCAGGCAATGCCGATTATCCCTCGTTTCGGGACGGCATCACGGATGCGGCTCGGGAAAGCCGTGGCGCTCCGACAGCGCGGCAATGATGGCATCCTTGTCGTTGATGAAGGCGCGCCCCTGATGGCTGCCGGTCTGATGAGGCGAGGTTGTCCCGTCAGCGAGGACCAGCACTGGCAGCCACTGATTCTCCTCGCCGACCAGTGCGATCACGTCCTGCCGAGGCTTCGGCCACGCGATGCGCTCGACGTCCAGTTTTTGTGCAAGCGTCGGAAAGGAGGTGAGCAGGCCCTCGATCAGCGCACAGTGCCAGCAAAAGAAATGGCGTCCGGGAAGGGCAGGGTCTTCGAAACCCTGGCGCAGCAAAAACAGGCGGTCACGCGTCATGGGGCGCTCCGAGAGAGAATCGAGGCCGTCGCGAGAGAACTCCATGCCATGGCCGCCCAGCCAACGGCAAGGCGTGAGCCTTCACTTCGATTTGAAACGCACCATCCCCGGCACTTGATCCAGCGCAACTTTCCGCGTCGCTATCAGATGCAATGTCGCGCCGATCAATCGGGCTGCAATCGAGGCAAGGCATGAAGGCGTATTTCATCGGCGGTGGCGTCGGATCGCTCGCAGGCGCGGCGTTCCTGATTCGCGACGCGAAAGTGTCGGGACGCGACATCATGATCTATGAGGCGCAGCCGCTGCTCGGCGGCAGTCTCGACGGCGCGCTACTTCCGAACGGCGCCTATTCGCTGCGTGGCGGTCGCATGCTCACCACCGACCATTACGAATGCACCTGGGACCTGCTGTCGGACATTCCCTCGCTCGAACGTCCGGGCCACAGCGTGCGCGACGAAACCGTGGCGTTCAACGAGGACAACCCGGCGCATTCGCGTGCACGCCTGGTCGACCGGAACCGCTTCAAGATCGACGTCTCGCATATGGGCTTCACCGCCCGCGACCGGCTCGAGCTGTTGCGGTTCACAGAGGCGTCGGAAGAGACGCTCGGGAACAGTCGTATCACCGACTGGCTGTCGCCGGGATTCTTCAAATCGAATTTCTGGTACATGTGGCAGACCACCTTTGCCTTCCAGCCTTGGCACAGTGCGGTCGAGCTGAAGCGCTATCTGCACCGCTTCATGAACGAATTCCCGCGCATCGAGACGCTCGGCGGCGTGAAGCGTACGGTCTACAATCAGTATGACGCGATCGTGCGGCCGCTCGAGGATTGGCTGAAGCGGCAGAGCGTGCAATTCGTGCGAGGGACGCGCGTCACCGACATGACCTTCGAGCAAGCGGGCGAGAAGCTGCGGGTAAGCCAGCTCGTGCTGGACCGCGACGGCCGCACCGGCAATGTCCGTCTCGAGGACGGCGATCTCGTGTTCTTCCAGAACGGCTCGATGACGGATGCTTCGAGCCTGGGCACCATGAGCGAGCCCGCGCCTTCCCTGACCAAGGACGACAGCCAGGGCTGGGCGCTCTGGGAGTCGATTGCCAGGGGGCGTCCCGAATTCGGCAATCCGGCGGTGTTCAACAGCTCGATCCCCGAATCCTACTGGCTGTCCTTCACCGGCACATGCCGCGACCCGCGCTTCTTCGACCAGATGGAAGCATTCTCCGGCAACAGGGCCGGCACCGGCGGGCTGGTGACATTCAAGGATTCCAACTGGCTGATGTCGGTTGTGCTCTATCACCAACCGCATTTCGCAGGCCAACCTGACAACGTCCAGGTGTTCTGGGGCTATGCGCTGCATCCTGACCGCATCGGCAATTTCGTCGCCAAGCCGATGTCGGATTGCGGCGGCGCCGACATCCTGAGAGAGCTCTGCGGTCATCTGAATTTCGACCGCGCCATATTCGAGGACGCGATCTGCATTCCCTGCCGCATGCCCTACATCACCAGCATGTTCATGCCGCGGCATCTGACCGATCGGCCGCTGCCAGTGCCGAAAAATTCGGTGAACCTCGCTTTCGTCAGCCAGTTCGTCGAGATTCCCGACGACGTCGTCTTCACCGTCGAATATTCCGTGCGCGCAGCGCAGATGGCGGTCTATCAACTGATGAAGATCGACCGCCGGGTCCCCGCCGTGACCCGCCACGACAAGTCGCTCGCCGTGATCTTCGCGACGCTGGAGAAGGCGTTCGCCTGAGCGAACCATCCCGACGCGACCAGCGGCAGGCTGATGTGAAAGACCGCGCCGCCCGAGGGCGTATTCTCGGCCCAGGACCGCCATGCGCCTCGACGATGGTGCGCGCGATCGACAGGCCGATGCCCATGCCTTGCGCCTTGGTCGTGAAGAACGGCTTGAAGATCTCGGCCAGCTTTCCGGCAAGGATGCCCTCGCCCGTATCGGCAATGGAGAGGATGGCATGATTGCCCTTGGCGAGGCTGGTCCGACCCTGGACGTTCGGCACCGCCTCGATTTGCAATCGGCCTCCTCTTGAGGACGCGCGAAGGAGGATACCCAGCTGAGGCGGAGTTTCAACGGACGCAGGCACGTCGCGCCCCGATGAACAGGCGGTGCGACGAGGGGTCGTTACTTGAACGGATCCTGGATCGAATGCGACGACTGCCTGATGCGGCGCACGCTCACCGGCTTACCGTCGGAGACGAACAGCAGTTCATATGTCCGGCCTTCGCTGTCGGTCGCCGAGCAGGTGACGTCGTTCACCTTCCTGGCGGCGAAATTGCCGGTCTGGCGGCAGGTGCCGATCGAGGCCTGCGCAGCCGGCACCGGCAGACCGTCGACCTTCGGCCGGTTCTTGGAATTGAGCAGCATGCGATCGACCGGCAGCTCGTAGGAATTGTCGTCGGCGCGCTTGCCGTTCTCGCCGGAGAACGACACGACGTGGTTCTCGTCGCTGGGGTCGTCGACGGCAACGGCGAAATTGACCCGGCCCTTGTCGTCATGGGCGAAGGCCACGGTCTTGCAGGCAAAGCGACGGCCGGCGACCTTCAGCGTCTTGCAGTGGCCCGACATCAGCGCCAGCATGTCGACAAGCGAATTCTGCTGGGCCGGCGGATTGTTCACCGGGATCGCGGTGGAAGGCTCGGCAAAACAAGGGCTTGCGAGAGAGACGAGGATTGCAGCCAGAACCGGTCGGGGCAGGCGCATCGTCAGGCTCATGTGCCATGGGGCCACGGACGGGCGTGAGTTCCGTCCACCAACCATCGAATCGCAAATTGGTTGCGATCCCGTTTGCTCGACCAGCCGCTCGACAAAACCCGTCTGGAATACCACCGCGCCACCCATCGGCGATTCTCCCCCGGTCGCCCCAACCGTTCTGGCGGACACTTGTCGTCAGGCCGATGTTTTTTTCGTGGCAGGGAGGGGAGAGGCGTCAGGCGGCCTGCATCATGGTCAGCGCAAAGGCCGGGTAAGTCTCGGCCAGCTCGTCGAAAATCCGCCCAAAGCAGCGCCAGCGTGGCGGTATCCGGCCGCTTCGTTTCGGGCTCGACCTCCGGGCTGTCTCCGCAAGTTCACGCTGTCCGCGCGCGACGTCCCTCGATCGGGTAGGCGGGGTCATTGTAGCCCGGTGTCGAGGGATGGCCCGGCACCACCAGCCGGTCGATCAGCGCCTCGTCCTCGGCGGTGAAGCGATAGTCGAGCGCGCCGATATAGCCGTCCCACTGCTCGTCAGTGCGCGGCCCCGCGATGATCGACGAGACGAAGGCGGAGTTCAGCACCCAGGCCACTGCGAACTGCCCCGCAGTGATGCCCTTCTTCTCGGCGAGAGTCTTGATCTCCTGCGCCAGCTGCAGGGACTCCGGGCGCCACTCGGTCTGCATCATGCGGGCATCGTTGCGGCCGGCGCGCGTGTCCTTCTCGGGGGCAGCGTCGGGCTTGTACTTGCCGGTGAGCACGCCGCGCGCCAGCGGGCTATAGGGCACGATGCCGAGGCCGTAATAAGCGCAGGCCGGAAAATGCTCCACCTCGGGCATTCGGTTCATCGCGTTGTAATAGGGCTGGCTGACCACGGGACGGTCGATGCCGAGCCGGTCGCAGATGTTGCAGATCTCGGCAACGCGCCAGGCGCGGTAGTTGGAAACGCCGAAATAGCGGATCTTGCCTGTGCGGATCAGATCGCCCATCGCGCGCACCGTCTCCTCCAGCGGCGTCGCATGGTCTTCCTTGTGCAGATAGTAGATGTCGATATGGTCGGTGCCGAGCCGCGTCAGGCTCTCCTCGGCCGCCTGCAACACCCAGCGGCGCGACAGCCCGGCGCGATTGGGATCGTCCCCCATGGGGTTGGCGAGCTTCGTCGCGAGCACCCAATCGTGACGGTTGCCGCCGATCGCGCGTCCTACGACCTGCTCCGAGCCGCCTTTCGAATAGGCGTCCGCCGTGTCGATGAAGTTGATGCCGGCGTCATGCGCCTTGGCGATGATGCGCGTCGAGGTCGCCTCATCCGTCGGCCCACCGAACATCATGGTGCCGAGGCAAATCGGCGAAACCTTCAGGCCAGAGCGGCCGAGCTGGCGGTATTGCATGGGCTGTTTCCTCAACAGTTCTGTCGTGAGACACCATAGCCAGCCGCGCTCGTCATTGCGAGCGTAGCGAAGCAATCCAGAGATGCGTCCGCGGAGGGATGCTGGATTGCTTCGCTGCGCTCGCAATGACGAGATGAGCACACCCATGCCACACATCAGGTGTCATCGCCCGACTTGATCGGGCGATCCAGTATTCCAGAGGCAGTCGAAACAGAGTCGAGCCGCCGCGGCGTACTGGGTCGCCCGATCAAGCCGGGCGACGACAGCGGACGGCGCCGATTGCAGCGCTGGCCCTGATCGCGGCCTACGCCGGCCCCTTCAAGATCTTGAACACGCCATTGGCCATCACGATGCAGCGGTCGTCAACGGTGACCTCGGTGCTCATGAAGATCAGGCTGCGCGTCGAGCGCACCACGCGGGGGCGGGAGATCAGGATGTCGCCGATCTGGCCGGCCTCGACGAAATGGGTGTCGAGCTGAACCGTCGCCATGTACTCCTTGCCGGCGACGTAGCGGGCGGTCATGCCGCAGGTGCGGTCGGCGAAGGTCATCATCACGCCGCCCTGGACCATGCCGCGACGGTTGTGATGCTTGTCTTCGGTGGCGAGCGCGAATTCGTATCGGCCATCGACCTTGCGCTCCCACAAGGGGCCGACGAGGTGCATGAAGCCCGTGGTTTCCAGGATGGTCCAGCCGTCTGATTTGAGCTTTGCTGCGGCCTTGCTGGTCATCGCTTCATCCATCCTGGCAACGCTTGATCTCTCCTCGTTTCATCAGATGCGGTCCTGGTGTAGTCAAGCATCATGAGAGCTTTCGACGATGCCACCAGACGGAATATCGAAGCCGCCTGCGCTTCATTTGCGCGGCTGCCCGATGCGACTGAACCGTCGGCGCTGAAGCGCGCCGCGGTGGTGCTGGCGCTGACGGCATCCAACGACGGCGACGACACGGCGTTTCTGCTGACGAGGCGCGCATCGAGTTTGCGCTCGCACCGCGGTCAATGGGCGCTGCCGGGTGGTCGCTGCGATACCGGCGAGACGCCGGTCGAGGCGGCGCTGCGCGAGCTCGACGAGGAACTCGCGCTCAAGCTTCCACCCGATGCCGTGCTCGGCCTGCTCGACGATTACCCGACGCGCTCCGGCTATCTGATCACGCCCGTTGTGGTCTGGGCTGCGAACAGCGCTGCGATTGCCCCGAACCCGGACGAGGTCGCCTCCGTCCATCGCATCGCGCTCGACACGATCGAGCGCGACGATGCCTTCGACTTCACGGTGATTCCCGAAAGCAGCGGCCGCGTGATTCGCTTCCATCACCAGATGAGCCTGATCCACGCGCCGACCGCGGCGCTGATCTACCAGTTCCGCGAAGTGCTGGCGGGGCGGCAGACCCGCGTTACCGACCTGGAACAGCCGGTTTTCGCCTGGAAATGAGATGGTAAACGGCGTGTTAACGTGACGGTTACCGGATGCCTGCTAAGAGGGCGGCATGCATCATTCGATTCGAACCCATCTGGCGCTGGTTCCACTGGCGCTCATCCTGCTCGTCCCCGCCGCGCGTGGCGGGGAGTTCGACGCGCTGCCGCCTGCCGTCAGCAATGCCAACGCTCAGCTGCTCTCGCAGTTTTTCGGGCAAGGCGGCGCCTCGCCGGCCGTGCTCGAATATCGCCGCAAGCTCGCCGAGTATCAGGCTATCAGGGGCGCCTTTGACCAGGAGGCCGCTGCCTATTGGAGCCAGGTCTCTGAGAAACGCAAGGGCCGCAATGCCAAGCGGCGAAGCGGGCAGCAGATCACGCTCGACGATTACGTGCTGGAGCAGCCGCCTGTCTATACCGGGCCGAAGCGGCCGGTGAACCCGGAGCCGGAGGAAACGCCGGAGCGACCGCCCCGCAAGCCGTTGCCGGTGGCCTCCGATCTTCTGCGCGCAGCGCAGGATCTCTATCAATTCACGCCGCAGCGGCCGACGAGCGAGGTCGAGTTCAAGCGCGCCTATGCGCGCTACGCACTCGCCTCGGGGCTGACGCGGGAGCAGGCGGTGCGGGTCTATTCCTTCGAGACCGGCGGCACCGGCAATTACGACGTGCAGGCGGGCATCGAGAATGGCGGCAAGCGCGCGATCTCGACCGCGATGGGCTACAACCAGCTGCTCACCACCAACAGCGTCGAGCTCCTGGCCGAGCAGGGCCACGAGTTCGTCCGCGCGCTCGCCGACAAGGTGGCGCGCACCTCAGGGCCGGCGCGCCAGGCGCTCGAGCACAAGCTCGCCGTTCTGAAGAAGATGGTGGCGCATGCGAAGTCGGTGCCGGACACCTGGTCCGAGCACGAGAAGATCGGCGACACCGCGCAGGGCTGGGCCATGCATGCGATGGTGCTGGACATCGACGTCGGGCCGATGCTGCAAACCCACAAGCTCTTGACCTCGGTGCTGTTCGCCCGCGCCAAGGGCTACACCCGTCCGCTGACGGCAGCCGAGCTCGAGATGATGAACCTCACCGGCGACGGCACCGGCCTCGACATGGTGACGATGCCGCTGGCGATGCGCGAGCAGGTGCCGACCTCGAACTTCTTCCAGCGCAGCGGCTACGAGCGCAATCCCGTCGCGATCCGCCACAACACGGTGGCGAAGCTGCTCGCGGTGACGGATGACCGGATGGACTCGAACAGCAGCAAGCCCGGCGCAAGGGAACTGGCAGCGGCGTTCTAAGCCGCTAGGCCTGCCGCATTCTCTTCTGTCATGCCCCGGCTTGACCGGGGCATCCAGTACGCCGCGGCTTCTCGGTTCGATCACAACGGACTCTGGAATACTGGATCACCCGCTTTCGCGGGTGATGACACCGAGAGTGTGGCGACGCCGTCGCCTGCCGCTTTCGTCCTCTACTGGTCCGGCCCGAACTTGAACCTGCCGTCGCCTTCCAGATATTGGCCGCTGCGCATGTAGAGCTGGCCGTTCTGGCCGATGAAGAACAGCGTGCCCTTCGGCACTTTCTTGGCGCCCTTCAGCAGCTCGCCGGCATTGCTGGTGCCCATCTTGTAGGAAAAGGTCTTGCCGTCCTTGTCATAAGCATAGCCGGTGTCCGGTTTGAGCTCCCACGGCGTCGCCGCGTTTTGCGCGAGAGCGGGCGCGGCGAACGCACCCAGCACGGCTGCGATTGCAAATGTCTTGATTGAAAATGCCATCATCCATCCTCCCCATGTCGGGGTGCCCTTTTGAACAAATCACGAACGATGTATCTGGGTCAATCTGCGAAGACGCCGCAGCGCATCACGTCTAGACCAGCAGTTTGTGATTTTCCGTTCGTCCCCTCGCGACTATGTTCCGCTTTCAGTCTAGAACGCAACACGACAAAGATATTGGTGGGGATGATTCGAATGCGTCACGTCGTAAAAGCTTGCGGGATTGCCTTGATGTCAATGACGGCGGTGGCGCCGGCGGCACGGGCGGATGACTACCAGCTCAGCCACAACCAGCGGATTTCGTGCAGCCGTGGCCTTGCCCCGGGCAAGCTCAACACCGCGACCTGCAAGTCCTACACCTATCTCTTCAACACCAGGACCTCGGAATATTTCCGCTGCCAGGTCTCGCTGGCGCTGACCCGCGACAACAAGGAGGTCATCAACGTCCAGACCGACGGCGGCTGCACCAAGAGGCCGCGCATCTTCGAGACCGACGGCCACTACGATTTCGACGCAACCGAGACCGAGCCGCCGAACACCAACTCGTTCTTCGGCCCGGGCGGCTATTCGATCTGGGCCGCCGACATGACGGCGCAGAAGATCCGCGGCTGCATCACCATCTCCTCGGGCCTCGGCTCCGACATCTCCAAGTGCCTGGACATGACGTTCCAGTGACGGCTTGCGAATGACGCGTAGCCCCGGATGGAGCGAAGCGAAATCCGGGGACTGTGAACCCGGATTGCGCTGCGCTCCATCCGGGCTACAAGAATAACAATCAGGGAGAGTGCGATGGACCGGCTCAAGGGCAAGGTTGCGATGGTGGTGGGCGCCGGCTCGATCGGGCCGGGCTGGGGCAATGGCAAGGCCACCGCGGTGACCTTTGCGCGTGAGGGTGCGCAGGTGTTTTGCGTCGATCGCAACGGCGCGGCCGCCGAGGAGACTGCCAATATCATCACCGGCGAAGGCGGCAAGGCGACCCCGTTCACGGCCGACGTGTCGCGGCCTGCCGAGATCGAGGCGATGGTTGCCGCATGCCTGAAGGCCTATGGCCGCATCGACGTGCTCGACAACAATGTCGGCATTGCCGAGATGGGCAGCGTGGTCGAGGTCACCGAGGAGAGCTGGGACCGCGTCTTCAGCGTCAATCTCAAGAGCGCCTATTTCGCCATGAAGCACGTCATTCCGGTCATGGTGAAGCAGGGCGGCGGCTCGATCATCAACATCTCCTCGATCGCCTCGATCCGCCACATGGGCATCTCCTACGTCACCTACGGCACGTCGAAAGCGGCGATGAACCAGATGACGCGCACCACCGCGATCGAGTTCGCGAAGCACCATGTGCGGGTGAACGCGATCCTGCCCGGCCTGATGAAGACGCCGATGGTGGAGCATTCGGCCGGTCTCGCCAACAGCTACGCCAAGGGCGACGTCGAAGCGATGTGGCGCGCCCGCGATGCCCAGGTGCCGATGGGCCACATGGGCGACGCCTTCGACGTCGCCAATGCCGCATTGTTTCTGGCGTCGGACGAGTCGAAATATGTGACGGGGATAGAGCTCGTGGTCGACGGCGGGATCACGTGCAAGGCGGGGGCTTAGGGTCTAGCTGTCGCCTCAAACTCCACTGTCGTCCCGGACAAGCGTGCCTCAGGCGCGCGCAGATCCGGGATCCATGACCACAGGGCGTGGTTTGGCGCGAAGCTGGTGACTCCGAATCTTCGCAAAACTGTTGCTTAGGCGTATGGATCGCGGATCGGCGCGCGCTTTTGCGCGCTTGTCCGGGACGACAAGCAGGGTTTGCCGCGCGATAGCGCCTCATCCCCCCGCGCTCAGCTCAGCCCGATCGAGCTCTTCCTCGAGCCGGTGAAACGCGTCGTCCCCGATCACCTCGGTGGCACGGAGATCGAAGATTGACTTGCGCGCGGCCTCGATGGCGCGGCGGCGCAGGGGATCGGCCGGCAGCTCGCCGTTGGGAATGCCGCCATGCGGATCGTCGCCCGCCTGCATCAGGATGGCGCGGTATTCGAGCCTGAGGATTTCAGCCTCTTCCGACGGATCGTCCTCGATCGCATCGAGTGCGGCACGATAGGCGATGGCGCGGGCGCGCGCGACCTCGATGCCGACGGGATCGTCATCCCTGAGGCCGAAGGCCAGGATCAGCGGCCGCAGCGTCAGGCCCTGGATCACCAGCGAGCCCAGCACCACCGCGAAGGCGATGAAGACGATGAAGTCGCGATAAGGGAAGTTCTCCGGCAGCGCGAAGGCGGTCGCGAGCGTGACGAGGCCCCGCATGCCGCACCAGGAAATGATGAGACCGCCCTGGGGCGAAGCGACCTGGTTCGGATCCTTGGGGTGATAGATCCCGTGCGCGATCAACAGGCGCAACGTGGCACGGTAGAACGTGACCCAGAGCAGCCGCACCAGGATGACCGTGAGCAGAATCCAGCCCGCAGCCACGCAATATTCCCAGCGCACGTCCGCATCCAGCTTGGTCCAGATCGGCCGCATCTGCATGCCGATCAGCATGAAGGCGAGCACGTTCAGCACGAACACCGTCGTTTCCCACACCGCATAGGACGGTACCCGCAGCCGCGCCGGCATCCGCGCCGGTGCAGCGCGCGCCATCGTGATGGCGAAGACCACGATGGTGAGGATGCCCGACAGGCCGAGATGTTCGGCACCGATCCAGATCAGGAAGGTGGTGGCGAACTGAACGATGATCGAGCTGGGAGCCTCGGTGATGCGCTTGAGGATCAGCGGGATGATGCGGCCGGCGATGAGGCCTGCGACGACACTGCCGACAAGTGCCAGCGCCATGGTCGGCGCGACCTGGCCCCACGTCAGATGCTTGGTGGCAACCGCGCCGACGGCGATACGGTAGATCAGGAGTGCGCTGGCGTCGTTGAGCAGGCTCTCGCCCTCGAGCACCTTGACCATGCGATAAGGCAGCTTCACCTGGCTCAGGATCGCGACGGCAGCCGCCGCGTCCGGCGGCGCGACGATGGCGCCGAGCGCCACGGCGGCGGCCCAGGGCATGTCGGGGAACAGCCGGTGCGCGACATAGGCCACGCCAGCCGTGGTCAGGCCGACCGCGACCACGACAAGCGTCGAGACCGGAACCCAATTCTTGCGCAGGTCGCGCAGCGACGTATCGTAGGCCGCATCCAGCAGCACTGGTGCGACAAAAAGGGCCAATGCCAGGCCTGGATCGAGAGACCAGGACGGGCTGTTTGGCACGAAGGCGATCAACGCTCCGCCGATGGCGAGAAAGGTCGGGTAGGGGACCTTGATCCGCCGCGCCAGCGCCGATAAGGCAACGGCGCCGAGCAGAAGCGCGATGATCCATTCGAATGTCGACACGACGATCCCCGAAACCGGTGTGAGCGGCGCCACAAGCTAGCACCAATCCGGCCGTATGATGGATAGTGCGGCCTCAAGGCAAGACCTTCCAACTGCAACGAGCATGCGTTTTCACAAACTCATCCAGATGTCGGCAGCCGTCGTGCTTGCAGCGGTCTCGCCAGGTGCGGCCCATGCCGCGACCGGCGGCGAGCCGGCAGCGGTCGCGCCGATCGACGTCGTGGCATGCCTCACCGCTGCCGCTGCTGATGATATGGACAAGGCGGGTGCGGCCTGCGCCGCCGTGATCGACAACGACAGGACGGCCAAGCCCGATCTGGTCAAGGCGCTGGTCGCGCGCGGCGCGCTTTATGCCCGTCATGACCAGATCGATCGCGCCGTCGCCGACGACAGCCGTGCTCTGCTGCTCGATCCGACGCTCGCCGACGTCTTCAACGCGCGTGGCGAGCTGTGGCTGAAGAAGGGCGACAAGCCCAAGGCGGTGCAGGACTTCGGCGCCGCGCTTCGGATCGATCCGAACCACGACAAGGCCAGGGCCAACCACAAGGCCATCGCGCGCGAGCTCGAGCGGATCGGTGCCCAGATGGCGGTTGCCGGCAAGCCGAGCTTCAACTGCGCCGGCGCGCGGCGCCCGGTCGAGAAGGCGATCTGCGCCAATCGCGAGCTCGCGGATCTCGATCGCGAGGTCTATGCCGCCCATGCGCGCGTGATCCGCGAGGCGCGCGATCCAGGTGAGGCCAAGAAATTCCAGCACGAGCAGGATGACTTTATTGCTCGTCGGAATGCCGGATTCGGCCGCCCGGGATATGATCTGAAGAAGACGATGCAGGAACGGCTGCAACGGCTGAATGGAGTGGACGGGTATTGACGTCTTCGCTTCATAAGAGGTCGTTATGCCCGGGCTTGTCCCGCCTGCGCGGCCGAAGCCGCTTCGGCGCGGCGAAGGCCCGGGCATCCACGTTCCTTCGGGGCAAGCCAAGACGTGGATGGCCGGGTCAACCCGGCCATGACGGCTGAATTGAACCCACACTCCCCCCGCCGCGACAACGGGAAAACCTGATGTCACGGAGCTTTACACCATGTGCGGCACGCGTTCTTCCGCGCAAATGTCCTCGATCACACATAGCCGGCTGCGCACCTTCCTCCTCAGCGCCGCGCTCAGCCTTGTCCTCGCCGCCCCGGCATCGGCCGCCGATTGCGTGATGGACAGCAAGGCCGCTCCAGCGGACATCATCTCCGCGTGCGGCGCCATCATCGACCAGACCTCGAATCCGAATTCCGACCGCGTCGCGGCGCTGCTGGTGCGGGCCGATGCCAATGCGCGGATATCCGGCGGCCTCACGCAGGCGCTGCGGGACATCGACCGCGCCATCGCGCTCGACGGCAAGAACGCGCGGGCCTGGCGGCTACGCGGCAACCTGTTGCGCGAAGCGGGCGGCGATCTCAACCGTGCCACGTCCGATCTCAGCAAGGCAATCGAGCTCGATCCGAAAGATGCCGAAGCCTATGAGCAGCGCGGCGTCGCCTACACCAACCAGCACCGTTACGATCGCGCGATCGCCGATTACGACCAGGCCATCAAGCTGAAGCCGGATGATGCGCAGGCCTGGTCCGACCGCGGCGCGACTTACTACCTCAATGGCGACAACGAGAAGGCGGTTGCCGATCTCAGCGAGGCGCTGCGGCTCGATCCGAACCGGGCGCGCAGCTATACCAATCGCGGTGCCGCCTACAAGAAGCTCGGCCAGCTCGACAAGTCGGTCGCCGACGACAGCGAGGCGATCAGGCTCGATCCGAAAGTGCCTGAGTATTACGACAATCGCGGGCTGACCTACGCTGCGATGAAAGACTACGACAAGGCGGTCGCCGATTACGACCAGGCGCTGCGGCTGGCGCCGCGGGCGAACTTCTTCACAAACCGCGGCGATTCCTATCAGTACAAGGGCGAGTTCGGTGCGGCGCTCAGCGACTACGAGGCCGCGCTGAAGCTCGATCCTGACTTCGCGAAGACCTACAACAACCGCGCGGTGCTCTATTCCAAGATGGGCGAGCGCAAGAAGGCGCTGGCCGATTACGAGACCGCGCTGCGGCTCGACCCCGGCAATGCCAACGCCGCAGACGGCCGCCGCACCATGGTGGCGGAGATCGCCAGGTTCGGCGCCGAGGCGCCTCACCCGCTGGCCGCGAATTCCGGGAACGGCCCATCATTCGATTGCGCCTCGGCCAAGCGCGAGGTGGAGAAGGTGATCTGCGCCGATCCGCAATTGGGCGCGCTCGACCGCCAGCTTGCGGAAGCCTATGAGCGCGTGCTGAAATCGATGAACCGGCGCGCTGCTGCAGGCTTACGCAAATCCCAGCACGAGTTCCTCGCCACCCGCGACGCCAGCTTCCGCCGCCCCGGCTACGATCTGAAGAAGGTCATGCAGGACCGGTTGCAGCGGTTGAATGCGATGGAAGGGTAGTTTCAGCTTGAACCGCGGCCCGTTCCCGGGAAAATACCCCCAAACACGGTCGGCACTTGATCCCTGTCATGGCGGGACTGACGTCCTGGCGTCAGGTCAAGGCGAGGCCAATAAACGGAACGGGAGCGCCGGGAATGAATGTCCAGGGAAAGACCGGGTATCACGAGGTCCATGCGCGCTCGCTGGCCGATCCCGAAGGCTTTTGGGCCGAGGCGGCCAAGGAGATCGACTGGATCGAGCCGCCGAAGAAGATTTTCGATCCCTCGCAAGGCGTCTACGGCCGCTGGTTCGCCGGCGGTGTCGTCAACACCTGCTACAACGCGCTCGACCGCCACGTCGAACGCGGCCGCGCCGACCAGGTCGCCCTGATCCATGATTCGCCGCTGACCGGCTCGGTCACCAAACTCACCTATGCCGAGCTGCTGACTGAGGTGCAGGTGCTCGCCGCGATCATGCAGGATTTCGGCGTCGCCAAGGGCGACCGCATCATCCTCTATATGCCGATGGTGCCGGAGGCCGTGGTCGCGATGCTCGCCTGCGCGCGCATCGGCGCGGTGCACTCTGTGGTGTTCGGCGGCTTTGCCGCCAAGGAACTCGCGACCCGCATCGACGATGCGCAGCCAAAGCTCATTCTCTCGGCGAGCTGCGGCATCGAGCCCGGCCGCATCGTGCAGTACAAGCCGCTGCTGGACGAGGCGATCAAGCTGGCGTCCGCCAAGCCAAAGGCCTGCATCGTGCTGCAGCGTCCGCAGCTGACGTGCGACCTCACGCCGAAGCGCGATTATGATTGGGCGAGCCTGCGCCGCAAGGCGATGAACGAGGGCAAGAAGGCGCCTTGCGCGCCGGTTGCCGCCACAGATCCGCTCTACATCCTCTACACCTCGGGCACGACAGGCATTCCCAAAGGCGTCGTGCGCGACAATGGCGGGCATATGGTCGCGGTGAAGTGGTCGATGTTCAACCTCTATGGCGTCAAGCCGGGCGAGGTCTGGTGGTGCGGCTCCGATATCGGCTGGGTCGTCGGCCACAGTTACATCGTCTACGGCCCGCTGCTGCATGGCGCGACCTCGGTCATGTATGAGGGCAAGCCGGTCGGCACGCCGGATGCCGGCGCGTTCTGGCGCGTGATCTCCGAGCACAAGGCGGTCGCGCTGTTCACCGCGCCAACCGCCTTCCGCGCGATCCGGAAAGAGGACCCGGACGGAAAATTCATCCGGCGATATGACCTGTCGAAATTCCGCACGCTGTTCCTCGCCGGCGAGCGCGCCGATCCGCCGACGGTGGAATGGGCGGAGCAGCAACTGAAGGTGCCTGTGATCGACCATTGGTGGCAGACCGAGACCGGCTGGTGCATTGCCGGCAATCCGGTCGGCCTCGGCCAATTGCCGGTGAAGCATGGCTCGCCGACGGTGCCGATGCCGGGGTATCAGGTCGACGTGGTGGATGAAGCCGCAAAGCCCGTGCCGGCGAACAGCATGGGCTCGATCGTGATCAAGCTGCCGATGCCGCCGGGCTGTTTGCCGACGCTGTGGAATCAGGATGAACGCTTCAAGGAGGCGTATCTCAGCGAATTCCCCGGCTACTACAAGACCTCGGACGCCGGTTACAAGGACGAGGACGGCTACGTCTTCGTCATGGGCCGCACCGACGACATCATCAATGTCGCCGGCCACCGCCTCTCCACCGGCGGCATGGAAGAGATCCTGGCTTCGCACCCGGATGTCGCCGAATGTGCCGTGCTCGGCGTCAAGGATGCGATCAAGGGCGAGGTGCCCTGCGGTTTCCTGGTGCTGAAGGCCGGCGTGAAACGCTCTCCTGGTGAGATCGAAAAGGAGATCATCGCGCTGGTGCGCGACAAGCTTGGCCCCGTCGCCGCTTTCAAGCTCGCCATCACCGTTGGCCGCCTGCCCAAGACGCGCTCGGGCAAGATCCTGCGCGGCACCATCAAGAAAATCGCCGACGGCGAGGCCTGGACCATGCCGGCCACGATCGAGGACCCGAAGGTGCTGGACGAGATCGGCGAGGCGCTGAAGGGGAGGGTGTGACGCGAAGCGGCAAGCCGGCGAGGGGCGGGGCTGTGGCTCCGATCTCAGCTGTCAACACCCGCGAAGGCGGGTGATCCAGTAATCCATGGCCGTTGTGTGAGCCATGACCGCCGCGGCGTCCTGGATTCCCCGCCTGCAGCCTGCAAAAGCTCCGGCGCGCCCAAGACCGAAACCTCGGCGAAGCCTTGGCGTAGCCAGCCTTGACGTAGCCAGCCTTGACGTAGCCAGGTCGCGGGGAATGACAGGGAGTGAGGAACAGCCTCCTCGGACTTACAATCTCCTCATTCCCAGCTAAACAGGGCCGGCCAACAGGGGACCTTCTATGTCACTCGCCACCGCGCCGCGGCTGCTCGTTGCCGTGGGCCTCGCCATCGTTCTCTCCGCCTGTGCGGGGCGTTACCAGACGCCAACGGCAATGGGTGGCGACGACGATGATGCGGTGTGCCAGGGCCGCGGCCTCGCGGTGGGCTCGCCGGAATATGTGGCCTGCCGCAAGGACCGCGACGTCCAGCGCAATGCGGCGCTCGCCCGTTCCGACCGCCGCCAGCGCGATCTCGGCGAATACATGCTGAACCATCCGGAGCGGCCCTGACATCGGCTGCGGTACTATCCTGCGCGCGACGGCTGGCCTTGACGTGACTCATCTGCAACGCCACGGCCAAATCGTGTCGCGCCCGTCCTGATTTGATCGGCATCAAATCCTTCGCCAGCGCCTTTCTGCTCTGACCCTGATGTCGCGCAACGAAGCGCGCTTATGGTTGAAGGGGATTGAAATGCAGAGAACGATAAGAAACTTGGCGCGGCTGGCGGCGCTTGGCGCCGCCTTCGCGGCGGCTGTTGAGGTCGCGCAGGCGGCCGACTTGCCTGTCTACACGAAGGCCCCGCCGCCGCCGGAGAGTTTCAATCCCTGGATGATACGCCTGCGCGTGCTCGGCGTCCTGCCGGATGCCGGCGGCTCGACCGTCAATGTCGCGGGCGTCCCGACGCTGTCGTCGCCGAATTCCGGTCTGTCGATCAGCAACCAGGCTGTGCCCGAGCTCGACATCAGCTACTTCTTCACGAAGAACATCGCGGCCGAGCTCATCCTCGGCGTCACCAGGCATTCCATCAGCGGCACCGGTTCGCTCGCCAACCTGCCGATCGGCAAGACCACGCTGCTGCCGCCGACGCTGACGCTGCAATATCACTTCGACAATTTCGGTGCGTTCAAGCCCTATATCGGCGCCGGTGTGAACTATACGGTGTTCTTCAACAACTCGGCCGCCAACATCCCCGCCGCCATCGTCGGTCCGCCCGCCATCGTCGCCACCACGACTGCGCTGCATGTCAGCAACCAATGGGGCGGCGCCGTGCAGTTCGGTTTCGACTACATGCTCGACCGGCACTGGGGCCTCAACGTTGACGTGAAGAAGCTCTGGCTGCGTCCAGATTATTCGGCGACCGTCAGCGGCCTGCCCGTGACGGGCACCGCACATATCGACCCATGGCTGGTCGGAGGCGGCGTTACCTACAAGTTCTGATGACGTTTCGCGGTGCCGGGACAACCCCGGCGCTGCGACCCTTGTCGTCGTTCGCCGCGGCGAGGGGCGCGCGGCTATCTCGCATGCATGGTCCGCGGATGCCGCTCGTGCAAGAGCTTCGCCAATGCGTCGCGATCCTCCGGGCGGTCTTTGACGGCAATTTCGAAAAGGGCTTCCTGGACATCGCGGGGCATATCGCCCCACACAGCCAGAGCAACGCGCCCCAGCATCAACGCAAAAACGTCTTCATCATCCCGCATCGTGATCCTCCGCGTTGGACACAATGCGAGGTCAGCCGCAACGTTCCCTGCGCAAGCCTGCGAAGGTTCCGGTGCGCAAACAAAAACGCGGCGGATCGCTCCGCCGCGTTCGAACCGGATGAGAGGGAGGGAGCCTACTCCTCCTCTTCCTCGTGCTTTTTGCCGCCGAGGGTCTTGAGCTTGGCGAACACGGCGTCGACGTTGAGGTCGTCGCTCGACTTCTCCGACGACTCGTACTCGTCCTTCTTGGTGGTCTCGGACGCCGGCAGCAGGGTGGCGCCGCCGTAGTTCGCGTCAACAGGCTTTTCCTTGGCGGCGCGCGCCACTTCGAAATCGAGCTCGATCTGCGAGCAGAGGCCGAGGGTCACCGGGTCGATCGGGGTCAGCTGCGAGGTGTTCCAGTGGGTGCGGTCGCGGACGCTGGCGATCGTGCTCTTGGTGGTGCCGACCAGGCGCATGATCTGGGCGTCCTTGAGCTCGGGATGGCTGCGCAGCAGCCAGAGGATGGCGCTGGGACGCTCGTGACGGCGCGATACCGGGGTATAGCGCGGGCCCTTGCGCTTGGGCTGGGGCGGCAGCACGACCTTGCTCTCCTGGAGACGGAGCCGGTAGTCCTGGTTCTTCTCGCCCTTCTCGATTTCCTCGCGGGTCAGCTGGCCGTTGGAAATCGGGTCCATGCCCTTGATGCCCTGGGCGGCGTCGCCGTCGGCGATCGCGCGCACCTCGAGGGGATGCATCTTGGTGAAATCGGCGACCTGGTCGAAGGTCAGCGCGGTGTTGTCGAGCAGCCAGACGGCGGTCGCCTTGGGCATCAGAGGTGCGTTGCTCATGGCAAATCTCCTTTGTGCTTCGCCCACCCCCTCAGGAGGCGAAACCGGTGGTCATCAGCGATGACAGGGAATTCGCGCTATATAAGCCCGGAGGGGGTAGCCACGCAATGGTTCTGCTATAGATAGTGCCTTGACAGCGTCTGAAAGGGGGCCCAATTCCCTCTGAAGCCGCCGTAGGCACTTAAGCTTTAGCCCCTATTCCATCCACCGACCGTCTTCCGCCCGTATTGCCGGGTGATTCGGTCCCGAGATCGCTCAATGTCAGCCAAACCAGACCTCAAGATCGTGCTTTGTTCTCCCCGCGGCTTCTGCGCCGGGGTGGTCCGGGCGATCGACACCGTGGAACGGGCGCTCGATAAATATGGCGCCCCCGTCTATGTTCGCCATGAGATTGTGCACAACAAATATGTCGTCGACGGGTTGAAAAAGAAGGGCGCCATCTTCGTCGAGGAGCTGGCTGAGATCCCGGAGAACACGACCGCGCCGGTGGTGTTCTCGGCCCATGGCGTGCCGAAGTCGGTTCCCGCCGACGCCCAGTCCCGCAATCTGTTCTCGCTGGATGCGACCTGCCCGCTGGTGACCAAGGTCCACCGCGAGGCCGCGATCCACTTCAAGCGGGGCCGCGAGATCTTCCTGATCGGCCACTCGCATCATCCTGAAGTGGTCGGCACGCTCGGCCAGCTGCCGGTCGGCGCGGTCACCCTGATCGAGACCGCCGAGGACGCCAAGACCATCAATCCGAAGGACCCGAACAATCTGGCCTTCGTGACCCAGACCACGCTGTCGATCGACGACACCGCGGAGATCGTGGCGCTGCTCAAGGAGCGCTTCCCGAACATCAACGGCCCGCATAAGGAAGACATCTGCTACGCCACCACCAACCGCCAGCTCGCGGTGAAGAAGGTGGCGCCGGTGGTGGACGCCCTGATCGTAGTCGGCGCGCCGAACTCGTCGAACTCGCAGCGCCTGCGCGAGGTCGCCGAGCGCGAGGGCTGCAAGATCGCCGTGCTGGCGCAGCGCGCCGCCGACATCGACTGGACCAAGTTCGGCAACATCGCGAGCCTCGGCATTACCGCGGGCGCGTCGGCGCCGGAAGTGATCGTCGAGGAGATCATGGACGCCTTCGCCGAGCGCTACACGCTGCATGTGGAGACGGTCTCGGCCGCGGAAGAGAACGAGTTCTTCCCGCTGCCGCGCCAGGTGCGCCCCGAAGCCGCCGCCGAGTAGTCTTGCATGGCGGTCTACACCGACGTTGCCGCCGACGAGCTTGCGGATTTTCTGAAGCAATACGATCTCGGCGAACTGCTCTCCTACAAGGGCATCGCCGAGGGCGTCGAGAACACCAATTTCCTGCTGCATACGACCAAAGGGTCGTTCATCCTCACGCTCTACGAAAAGCGCGTGGCGAAGAACGATCTGCCGTTCTTCCTCGCGCTGATGACGCATCTGGCCGAGCACGGCGTGAGCTGCCCGTTGCCGGTGAAGGCCAGGGATGGCGAGCCGCTGCACGAGTTGCAGGGACGGCCCGCCGCCATCATCACTTTTCTCGAAGGCATCTGGCCACGCAAGCCGAACGCTGTGCATTGCGCCGGCGTCGGCGAGGGCCTCGCCCGCATGCATCTGGCCGGCGCCGATTTCGCGATCAAGCGGGCGAACGCGCTGTCTGTCGCGGGTTGGCGGCCGCTGTTCGATGCAGCGGCGGATCGCGCCGACGAGGTGCAGCCGGGCCTGCGCGCGTTTCTTTCGGCCGAGCTCGACTATCTCTCGGGCGGCGTCTGGCCGACCAATCTGCCCGAAGGCGTGATCCACGCCGATCTCTTCAACGACAACGTCTTCTTCCTCGGCGACAAGCTGTCGGGCATCATCGACTTCACCTTCGCCTGCAACGACATGCTGGCCTATGACGTCGCGATCTGCCTGAACGCCTGGTGCTTCGAGCCGGATCATTCCTTCAACGTCACCAAAGCGCGCGCCTTCCTCAACGCCTACGGGCGGGTGCGCAAGCTTTCCGAGGCCGAAGAGGCCGCGCTGCCGCTGCTGGCGCGCGGCGCCGCGATCCGTTTCCTGCTGACGCGGCTGGTCGACTGGCTCAACGTGCCGCCGGGCGCGCTGGTCAAGCCGAAGGATCCCCTCGAATATGTCCGCAAGCTGCGCTTCCACCAGAGCGTCTCCAGCGCGCGGGATTATGGGCTGATGCCGTCAGGACTGGTCGCGTGAGCGAGCTCCCCAATGTCACGATCTTCACCGACGGCGCCTGCTCGGGCAATCCCGGGCCCGGCGGCTGGGGCGCGATCCTGAAGTTCGGCGACAAGGAAAAAGAGCTGAACGGCGGCCAGCCGCACACCACCAACAACCAGATGGAATTGATGGCGGCGATCTCCGCGCTCGAAGCGCTGAAGAAGCCGTGCACCGTCGATCTCTACACCGACAGCCAGTATGTCAGGCAGGGCATCACCGGCTGGATCCACGGCTGGAAGCGCAACGGCTGGCGCACCGCAGACAAGAAGCCGGTGAAGAACGTCGAGTTATGGCAGCGCCTCGATGCGGCGCTGAAAGCGCACCAGGTGCGCTGGCACTGGGTCAAGGGCCACGCCGGCCACCCGGAGAACGAACGCGCCGATCAATTGGCGCGGGACGGGATCGTGAAGGCGAGGCTGCAGCAGCGGCTGGCGGAGTAGGCGCGCGCTGTCGCGCCACCCTCAACTGTCATCGCCCGCGAAGGCGGGCGATCCAGTATTCCAGAGACGCTTGTGGTTTGGCCGAGGAGCCTCGGCGTACTGGATGCCCCGCCTTCGCGGGGCATGACAGTATCGTTTGTGGCTAGGAGTTGGGCCGCCTTACAGCTGCCCGAGCAGCGTATCGCCGCCCGACACCTCGACCTTGCCGGGCATCGCCTCGAGGTTCAGCTTCTTGACCACGCCGTCCTCGACCAGCATCGAATAGCGCTTGGAGCGAATGCCGAGGCCGTTGGCGGAGGCATCGAGCTCCATGCCGATCGCCTTGGTGAAGTCGGCATTGCCGTCGGCGAGGAAGATCGCCTCGTCGCGCTGGTCGGTGTCGCGCTTCCAGGCATTCATGACGAAAGCGTCGTTGACAGAGACGATCGCGATGGTGTCAACGCCCTTGTCCTTCATGGCGTAGGCGTTGAGGAAAATGCTCGGCAGATGCATCTTGTGGCAGGTGCCGGTGTAGGCGCCGGGCACGGCGAACAGCGCCACTTTCTTGCCCTTGAAGATATCGTCGGTGGTCTTCACCTGCGGACCTTCCGCCGTCATCACGCGGAATTTCGTCTCGGGCAGCTTGTCGCCAACTTGGATCGCCATGGTCGTTTCTCCATTGAAAGAGGCCGGCAGAGTTTCTAGAGCATTTTACCGCCGGAGGGAAACGGCTGTAATGAGCCGATGCTGCCAATTTCTCGTCATTGCGAGCCAACGGGTCCGCGCGAAGCGCGGCCCGATGACAGGCTCCGCGAAGCAATCCAGGCTGTGTCCGTGGAGGGATCCTGGATTGCTTCGTCGCAAGAGCTCCTCGCAATGACGACGGGGCGCGTCGTCGCTCCCCGTCGTACCCGTTGGCGACGCCTTACGCCGCCTGGGCCTTCTTCTGGTCGCGCAGCTCGCGGCGGAGGATCTTGCCGACATTGGTCTTGGGCAGGTCGGTGCGGAATTCGATGTGCTTGGGCACCTTGTAGCCGGTGAGCTGCTCGTGACAGAACTTGATCACGTCCTCGGCCGTGAGGTTCGGATCCTTCTTCACCACAAAGGCCTTCACCGCTTCGCCCGATTTGGCGTCGGGGATACCGATCACGGCGCATTCCAGCACGCCCGGATGGCTTGCGATCACTTCCTCGATCTCGTTCGGATAGACATTGAAGCCGGAGACCAGGATCATGTCCTTCTTGCGGTCGACGATCTTGGTGTAGCCCTTCTCGTCCATGATGCCGATGTCGCCGGTGCGGAAATAGCCGTCCGCGGTCATCACCTTGGCGGTCTCTTCCGGCCTGTTCCAGTAGCCGGCCATCACCTGCGGGCCCTTGGCGCAGATCTCGCCCGGCTGGCCGAGCGGCACCTCGTTGCCCTCGTCGTCGCGGATCGAGATGTAAGTCGACGGCACGGGGATGCCGATGGTGCCATTGAACTCGGCATTGGTCGCGGTGTTGCAGGTCAGCGTCGGCGAGGTCTCCGACAGACCGTAGCCTTCGGCGATCGAGCAGCCCGTGATCGCCTTCCACTGCTCGGCCACCGGCCGCTGCACGGCCATGCCGCCGCCGTTCGAGATCTTCAGCTTGGAGAAGTCGAGCTTCTTGAAGTCAGGGTGATGCATCAGGCCGTTGTAGAGCGTGTTGACGGCCGGGAAGCTGTTGACCTGATATTTTGCCAGCTCCTTGATGAAGCCGGCGATGTCGCGCGGGTTCGGGATCAGGAGATTGCAACCGCCGGCACGCACCGCGAGCAGGTAGCAGGCTGTCAGCGCGAAGATGTGATAGAGCGGCAGCGCGCACACGATCATCAGCTGCTCGACATGCGGCGGCTGAGCCAGCGCCGGCTGCAGCCAGGCGTCGTTCTGCAACACGTTGGCGACGATATTGCGATGGAGCAGCGTAGCGCCCTTGGAGACGCCGGTGGTGCCGCCGGTGTATTGCAGGAAAGCGACGTCGCCGGGCGAGAGCTTTGGTTTGTTGAAGGTCTGGCCGCGGCCGGCCGCGAGCGCGTCGTTGAAGGACACTGCGCCCGGCAGCGCGAAGGCTGGCACCATCTTCTTGACGCGGCGGACGACGAGATTGACGATCACGCCCTTGAAGCCGAGCAGATCGCCCATGCTGGCGACGATGACGTGCTTGACCGGGGTCTTCGCAATCACCTGTTCGACGGTGTGGGCAAAGTTCTCCAGCACGATGATGGCTTCGGCGCCGGAATCCTTGAGCTGATGCTCGAGCTCGCGCGGGGTGTAGAGCGGGTTGACATTGACCACGGCAAAGCCGCCGCGCAGCACGGCTGCGGTGGCCACGGGGTATTGCAGCACGTTCGGCATCATGACCGCGACACGGGCGCCGCGCTGCAGGCCGCGGCCCTGCAAATAGGCGGCGAGCGCCAGCGACATCTGGTCGAGGTCGCGATAGGTGATCGCCTTGTCCATGCAGACGAACGCCTTGCGGTCGGCGAACTTCGCAAAGCTCTCCTCCAAGAGATCGACCAGCGATGCGTATTGCGTCGGCTCGATATCAGCGGGCACGCCGGGCGGATATTGCTTGAGCCAGATGCGCTCCATGGAAACTCCCCTCTCTTAACGTCAGTGCCCGTTGTGTCCCGGGCTGCCTCATTGCCGCCAGTATCGAGCCTGCCGGAACGGCTGGCAAGCGTTCGAGGCTTAGGGCAAAGGCCGGGAGGTGGCTACTGGAATCGTCGCAAGTCGCTGCCGCAGGTGCGAAGTGCGGCCAAGCCTGGAGCGTTAACCTAGCTGTTGTTGGGCGCGGGCTTCGACGCAGGCTTTGTCGCGGCCTTGGGTTTTGCAGGTTTCGCAGCCTGATCGCCGCTCGCCGCCGCCTTGTCCGCAGCGGGCTTGTTGGCAGCAGGCTTGTTCTCAGCAGGTTTGGCCGCGGCATGCTTGCTCGCGGCCGGCTTTGCCGCGCTCTTTGCATCACTTTTCGCCGTGGCGTCGGGCTTGGCGGTTGCCGTCTTGGCTTCGCTGCCGGCGTCGGGCTTCTTGGCCACGCGCGACTTCTTGCCACGCGCCTTCGGCGTGGCCTGCTGGTCGGCGTCGGCTGCGACGGCCGCGACGAGGGCCGCGCCTGTGCGGGTCGGGCCGGTATAGACCACCACGGGCTCCACAGCCTCCGCGGCCGAGGCCATCAGGTCGGACGCCTTCATCAGCGGCGGCTGGAGGCCGGCGGTGAAGAACGTGACCTTGGCTTCGCCGCCGGTCAGAGAGGTCGATCCGCTGCCATTGGTCGCGATCAACGCATCATCGTCGTCGCTGGCCGGATGTTTGCGGTGACCACCGCACATCTCCTCACGCAGGTTCGGCGGCGAGGCATCGACGGGCACGAGGTTTTCGACAGTGCCGAGCGAGGGGCGCAGCCACGACAGATTGTCCTGGCTGAAGCCGCGCTCGAGCAGCTGCGCCGCCTTGACCGCGCGCGCGGTGCCGGAATTGGCGCCGAGCACCACCGCGATCAGGCGGCGGCCGTTGCGCGTGGCTGAGGCCACAAGGTTGTAGCCGGAGGCACAGATGAAGCCGGTCTTGAAACCATCGGCGCCGGGATAGCGGCCGATCAGCTTGTTGAAGTTCGGCGTGATCCGCTTGCCGAAGCGGATCGCCGGGATGTGCACGAAATACTCGTATTCGGGCAGGTCGCGGAGGAACGAGCGGGCGAGAATGCCGAGGTCGCGCGCCGAGGTGACGTGTCCGTCCGCGGGCAACCCGTTCGGATTGACGTAGTTGGTCTGCGTCATGCCGAGCTTCTTCGCGGTGTCGTTCATCATCACCGAGAAGCCGTCGATCGATCCGCCGAGGCCTTCGGCCAGCACCACGGCCATGTCGTTCGCCGACTTGACCATCATCATCTTCAGCGCGTTGTCGACGGTGAGCTGTGTTCCCGGACGCAGGCCCATCTTCGAGGGCGACTGCGAGGCGGCCGTCGGCGACACCGTCAGCAGCGTGTCGAGGGTGATCTTGCCGTCCTTCACCGCCTTCAGCGTCACATAGGCGGTCATGATCTTGGTGACGGAGGCCGGATACCAGGGAATGGTGGCGTTCTCGGCCTGCAGCACCTTGCCGCTGTCGGCTTCGATCAGCAGCAACGCTTCGGCATTGACGGCACGCGGCACGACAAGCGCACCGACGGCGATCGTCGCGGCGAACAGGTTGAACAGGGATTTGCGAAGCAGCGGGCGAAAGGCGTGCACTATCCGATTCCGGTCCTTGGAGAGCCGCTGGTTCCACGCGGTTCTCGTGATCTGATGTTCGGTTTTGAAATCCAGCGCCGCCGCTCGCGGCAGCGCAAACCTATACCGGCTCGTGCGTCGAGAATAGGGGCTTCAAGGCGGTATTCCGCAATGAAATAGGCTGAATTTCGACAGTGCTACGGGGACTTGACGGCAGCGGAAGCTGCCTCCGCGGCACTTGCGCTGCCCCGCGCGGCCTGGGCTTGTTCCTGCACCATGAACTGGGCTCTGGCGAGCTCGGCAAAATGGCCGCCTTTGGCGACGAGTTCATCGAAAGTTCCGCTTTCGATCACCCGCCCGTTCTCGAACACCAGGATCCGCGTGGCATTGCGGATGGTGGAGAGGCGGTGGGCGATCACGAAGGTGGTGCGGCCCTTCATCACTTCATCGAGAGCGGCGTTCACCTTGGTCTCGGTCACGGCATCGAGCGCGCTGGTCGCCTCGTCCAGTATCAGGATCGGCGGGTCCTTCAGCAGCGCTCGTGCGATCGACAGCCGCTGCCGCTCGCCGCCGGAGAGCATGCGGCCGCGCTCGCCGGCATTGGTCGCAAAGCCGCCGCTGCGCTCGATGAAGTCGAGCGCCTGCGCGCGCTCCGCCGCCTTGCGCATCTCGGCTTCGGTCGCATCCGGCTTGCCGACGCGTAGGTTCTCCTCGATCGAGCGGTTGAACAGCAGCGCCTCCTGGAACACGACGCCGATATTCCGCCGCAGCGATGTCAGCGTCACGCCGCGCACGTCCATGCCGTCGATCCTGATGAAGCCGGATTGTGGATCGAAGGCACGGTGCAGCAGCGCGATTGCGGTCGACTTCCCGGCGCCGGTCGGGCCGACCAGCGCGATGGTCTGGCCAGGCAGCGCTGTGAAGGAGAGATCCTCGACCGCAGGCCGTTTGCCGTCATAGGAGAAGGTGACGTCGTTGAATTCGACGAGGCCGGAGAGCCGGCCCGCATCGATCGCGTCCGGTCGGTCGTGCACCGCGGGCACGGCATCGAGCACATTGAAGAACTCGCGCAGGCGCGGCGCCTCCATGAAGACGCTGTTGATGAAGCTCACCACCTGCTCCAGCTTCTGGATCAGCAGTGTGGCGAAGCTGACGAACATCACGATCTCGCCGACCGAGGTCAGGCCTTGATCGTGCAGGGCGATGCCGAGCGTGAAGATCGCGAGCACGGTGATGGTGGTGGAGGCGCGTGTGATCACCGTGACCAACGCCCACCACGACAGCACCGGCATTTGCGCCGCGAGCAGCTCGTCGGCGACCGAGCGCAAGCCCTTCACCTCGGATTCGACGCGCACGAAGCTCTGCACCAGCGCGACATTGCCGAGCGCGTCGGAGGCGCGTGCGGAGAGCTCGCTGTAATGCTCCTCGACCGCCATTTGCATGCCGAATGTCCTGCGCACGACGAAGGTTGTCAGGGCGGTGAAGACGACGCAGAGCACGAACAGGAGGATCGCGAGCCGCCAGTTCAGATAGAGCGACAGCGGCAGCAGCACCACGACCGAGAGGATCGCGGCAAAATGCTCACGGAAGAAGCCGAGCCAGAGCCGCCACAGCGCGTCCGTGCCGTTGAGCATGACCTTCATCAGCCGTCCCGAATGGGTGCCGGAGTGGAAGGTCAGCGGCAGCTGCAGGATGTGCTCGAAATAGCTGGTCAGCACCGCCTGGCGCTGGCGATGGGAAAGCCGGTCGGCTTGCAGGGCCACGAGCGCGCTGCAGGCGATGGTGAATAGTCCGAAGGCGACCCAGGCGGCGAGGAACGGCCAGGCCGAGTTCGAGCCTGCGACCGTCTTGCCGGAGAGCACGTCGACGATCCGCCCGAACAGCACCGGTTCGGCGAATTGCGAGCCGGCCAGCAGCAGATTGGCGAATGCCAGCAGCCAGCCCAGCCGCGCCTCCTTGCCGAGCAGTTCGAGAACGCGGGTGTAGAGACGGAAAATGGACATGAGGCAGGCGCTGACCCAGGCAGGCGGTATGATCTTGAGATGACATTCTAAACTGGGATCGCCGGCGAGATACAGCGGAAGCTTGGTCTATCCGCCCCATCTCTCGCCGGCGGCGCCGAGACGCGGCATTCCGGGGTTTGCCAGTATCACCTAACCTGAACGGGAGATGAGCGGCGGTTGCGTCATGATCACGCAAGCCCGTTCAGCTTGTGTTGGGATTGGGGAACCTAACTTGGGCAACAGGTGTTTGAGAGCATGAGCCTGTCTCGAGGCACCAGTGTAGGTCCCAAGGAGGGTCCAGGACATGTTTGACCGATTTTCAAAGTTTGCCGGCCGCAAGGCCGTTCTCGCCACAGCCGCGGTGCTGGCACTGACCAGTGTCGCCCCCACCGCCTCGTTCGCCGGCGGCCGCCACTGGCATGGCGGCGGCGGCGCGGCCTTGGCCGGTGCAGCGATTGCCGGCGCCATTGGTACCGGGCTTGCGATCGCGGCGACCCGCGACGCCTACGCCTATGATCCGGGTCCGGGCTACTACTACGACAGCGCCCCGGCCTACTACAGCGGCCCCGGCTATGGTCCCAATCATTATTATTATGGACCGGGCTATGCAGAGCAATATGGGGGCTACACCAAGGTCTGCTCCCACGGCTGGTCCGGCTACGCTTGCTATTAGTCGGTCGGCCACAAGCCCATCTACAAACAGGCCGGCGCGCTTGTCGCGCCGGCCTGTTTCTTGCTTTTGATTGTCGCGCGTTAACGCGCTCTCCATTGGTTTAGAGTAGTTTTGCGTAAATGAGTGATTCGCTTGAGCGGCTATATCTGGCTGTGCTCGCGGCCAGGGATCTTGATCCGGCAACATCGCGCACCGCCCGGCTGTTTCAGCGTGGGCCCTCCAAAATGGCGAAGAAGCTGGCCGAAGAGGCGATCGAGGTCGTGATCGATGCGGTCAATGGCGACGCCAAGGCCGTGGTCCGGGAAAGCGCCGATCTGCTCTACAATCTCACTGTGCTCTGGGCATCCGCAGGCGTCCGCCCCGAAGACGTCTGGCGCGAGATGTCGCGGCGTGAGGACATGCTCGGCATCGCCGAAAAGCTGCCGAAGTCGCCGATGAAGCTGCCTAAAGTCGCCTCACCGAGCATCTCCAGGCGGCGGCCTATTGTCGCGCTCGAAGGCCGCGCGGCACGAAAAAGGCATTAAACCGTCACAAAACTCGCGATGGACAAATCCCTCCCATGGTGCTTCATCGCGGCGCCATGCTGAAACGTATCTACGACTGGTGCATCGACGCCGCCCACAAGCCTTACGCACTCTGGATCATGGGTGCCGTGGCTTTCGCCGAAAGCTCCTTCTTTCCCGTCCCCCCGGATGTGATGCTGATCCCGATGTCGCTGGCGCGCCCGCAACGCGCCTGGATCTATGCGGCGGTCTGCACGGTCACCTCGGTGGTTGGCGGCCTGCTCGGCTATGCCATCGGCGCGCTGCTGTTCGACTCGGTCGGCCACTGGCTGATCCAGGTCTATGGCCTCGGCGACAAGGTCGACGCTTTCCGCGCCTCCTATGCCGAGTGGGGTGCCGTCATCATCCTGCTCAAGGGCCTGACGCCGATCCCCTACAAGCTCGTCACCATCACCTCGGGCTTTGCCGGCTACAATCTCGCTCTTTTCGTGCTGTGTTCGATCGTCGCCCGCGGCGGACGCTTTTTCATCGTGGCGATCCTGCTCAACCGCTATGGCGACTGGATCCGGGAGCGGATCGAGCGGCATCTCGGTCTGTGGGTCGCGCTCGGTGCTGCCGTGCTGGTGCTCGGCTTTGTTGTGGCGATCAAGCTGATCTGAACTTTGCCGCCGCGCCGGCTTCGGCTACGGTTGCCCGCATGATGGTTCGATCCGGCAATCCGGCCGTGAGGCTCGGGACGCTGACGTCAGCAGTGCTGCTGCTCCTGCTCGGTGCCGGCGGGACCGGGTGGGCGCAATCGGTGCCGCAATCGCTCGGCGTGCAGGAGCAGGGGCCTCAGGCCGCGCCGCCGCCCGCGCCAGCGGAAAACCCCGGGCTGATCAATGAAATGGGCAAGCTGTTCGACAAGCTGCCTTCGATCCTGCCGCCGATCAAAAGCCCGAGCGAGACCATGAACGACCTGTCGCGGCTGGCGACGCCGTCGACCATGGTCTCCGGGCGCGCCGCCTGCCCGGTCTCCTCGAACGGTGCGCCCGACTGCAAGCTCGCCGCCAACCAACTCTGCCAGAGCAAGGGCTACAAGGAAGGCAAGAGCCTCAACACCGATTCCGCCGAGAAGTGCTCGGCCAAGGTTCTCATTCCGGGCAGGCAACGCAAGCCGGATGATTGCCGCACCGATACCGTCGTCACCAGCGCGCTGTGCCAGAACTAGGGACGTCGCGCGAGCAGCAGGGAGCGCCCATGAGCCGTACGGAGCAGGATTTCCTCGGACAGCGTGAGATCGCCGACGACATCTACTACGGCGTCCAGACTATCAGGGGGAAGGAGAACTTCCACATCACCGGCATTCCGATGAGCCAGGAGCCTTACTTCGTGAAGGCGCTGGGTTACGTCAAGAAGGCCGCGGCGATGGCCAATCGCGACCTCGGCGCGATCGACGCCAAGGTCGCCGATGCCATCATCCTCGGCTGCGACCGCGTCATCGCCGGCGACATGATGGACCAGTTCGTCACCGACTTCATCCAGGGCGGCGCCGGCACCTCGACCAACATGAACGCCAACGAGGTGATCGCCAACCTCGCGCTGGAATCGCTCGGCTTCCACAAGGGCGACTACCAGCATGTCAGCCCGAACGATCACGTCAATTACGGCCAGTCGACCAACGACACCTATCCGACCGCGTTTCGGCTGGCGCTGATCCTGCGCCTCGAGAGCTACATGACGGCGCTGCGCCAGCTGCAGGAGGCCTTCTTCGCCAAGGGCCGCGAATTCGACCGCGTGCTGAAGATGGGCCGCACCCATCTGCAGGACGCGGTGCCGATGTCGCTCGGCGCCGAATTCCGCGGATGGGGCACCACGATCGGCGAGGAAGTCGACCGCATCTCGGAGGCGCGCGCGCTGCTGCGCGAGATCAATCTCGGCGCAACCGCGATCGGCACGTCGGTGACGGCGGCGGTCGGCTATCCCAAGCTCGCTGTCAGGCATTTGAGCGCGCTGACCGGCATCGATTTCATCCTCGCCGGCGACCTCGTCGAGGCGACCTCGGACACCGGCGCCTATGTGCAACTCTCCGGCGTGCTGAAGCGCACCGCGAGCAAGCTGACCAAGATCTGCAACGACATCCGCCTGCTGGCCTCGGGCCCGCGTGCCGGCTTCAACGAGATCAACCTGCCGCAATTGCAGCCGGGCTCATCGATCATGCCGGGCAAGGTCAATCCCGTGATCCCCGAGGTCGTCAACCAGACGAGCTTTCTCGTCATCGGTCTCGACACCACGGTGACGCTGGCCGCATCCGCTGGCCAGCTCCAGCTCAACGTGATGGAGCCGGTGATCTCGTTCGCGCTGTTCTTCTCGATCCGCACCATGGAGCGCGCGGTCAACAGCCTGCGCGAGAATTGCGTCGTCGGCATCACCGCCAATGAGGAGCACACCCGCAACATGGTGCTGAACTCGCTCGGCATCGTCACCGTGCTGAAGCCGCTGCTCGGCTACAAGCAATGCGCCGAGATCGCGCGTGAAGGTTACAAGAGCGGCAAGTCGCTGCACCAGATCGTGGTGACTGAGCGCAAGCTGCTGACGCAGGAGAAATGGGACGAGATGTTCTCGTTCGAGCGGCTGATCAATCCGGATTTGATTTCTTGACGTCATGCCGGGGCGCGCCTCTTGGCGCGAGCCCGGAGTCCATTTTGCAACTCGCGCCGAGGCCCGATGGATTTTCGGGCTCGGCGCTGCGCGTCGCCCCGGCATGACGGGAGCAGAATTCCGCGGCTTGGAATTGCGGTAGCCACGTCGCGCGCGACCTCACAACGCAATACTTGACAGTGGAAAGATTGCCTTGTTGGTATGGTCCCAACCTCTCATGCCTCCGCCAGCAAAGGATCGCGCCGCAATGTCCATGCCTGCTCTGTTCAAGGGACGCTTGTCGATCCCTGTGATCGGTTCGCCGCTCTTCATCATCTCGGTGCCGGACCTGGTGATCGCGCAGTGCAAGGCCGGCGTGGTGGGCTCGTTTCCGGCGCTGAACGCGCGGCCTCCGGAGCTGCTCGACGAATGGCTGGCGCGGATCACCGAAGAGCTCGCGGCCTATGACCGCGCCCATCCCGACAAGCCGTCGGCGCCGTTCGCGGTCAACCAGATCGTGCACAAGTCGAACAACCGGCTCGATCACGACATGCAGCTCTGCGCCAAGTACAAGGTGCCGATGATCATCTCCTCGCTCGGCGCGCGCGAGGAGCTGAACCAGGCCGTGCACGGCTGGGGCGGCATCGTCTTCCACGACGTGATCAATCAAAAGTTTGCCCACAAGGCGATCGAGAAGGGCGCCGATGGCCTCATCCTGGTCGCGGCCGGCGCCGGCGGCCATGCCGGCACCATCTCGCCGCTGGCGTTCGTTGCAGAGACGCGCAAGTGGTTCGACGGCCCGATCGCGCTCTCGGGCGCCATCGGCAATGGCAGGGCGATCCGCGCCGCGCGCGTTCTCGGCGCCGACTTCGCCTATATCGGCTCGGCCTTCATCGCGACCAAGGAAGCCAACGCGGTCGATAAGTACAAGGAGATGATCGCGGGCTCGACGGCCGACGACATCGTCTATTCCAATCTCTTCACCGGCGTGCACGGCAATTACCTCAAGCCGTCGATCCTCGCCGCCGGCATGGATCCGGAAAACCTGCCGACGTCGGATCCCTCGAAGATGAATTTCGGCACCGACGCTTCCGGCGAGCGTGCCAAGCCGAAGGCCTGGAAGGAGATCTGGGGCTCCGGCCAAGGCATCGGCAGCATCGACGGCATCATCCCCGCTGCCGATCTGATCGCGCGCTTCAAGAAGGAATACGACGAGGCGATCGATCCCCCGTTGTGATGGCGCTCGCGATGAGCGCCATCTACCGCGTCGACGGCAACAGCGTCGTCACCAGCCCTGATGCCGCCGGCCCCTGGGACCGGCGCATGCAGCACGGCTCGGCGCCGTCGGCGCTGGCGACGTGGGCGGCGGAGCGAATTCCGACGCTTGTGCCGATGAACATCGCGCGCGTTACCATCGATTTGATGCGGCCGGTGCCGGTTGCGCCGCTCACCATCGAGACCGAGGTGCTGCGCGAAGGTCGTAAGATCCAGCTTTGCGAGATCAAGCTCTTCGCCGACGATGTACAGGTCGTCGGCGCCACCGTTCTCAAGATCAGGCAGCAGTCACGGCCGTTGCCGGATGTCGTCAGCGATCTGCCTGTTACCCTGCCGTCGCCCGAGGACTCGCTCGTCGAGGACGGCCACGGCGCGATTAGTCCGTTCGCGGGCATGGTCTCGATGCGCGCCGCGCGCGGCCGTTTCGGCCAGGCCGGCGCCGGCGCGATCTGGTTTCGTCTCGACCATCCGCTGGTCGAAGGCGAAGCGGTCTCGCAGGCGATGCGCGCCGTGGTCGCCGCCGATTTCTCCAATGGCACCGCCTCGACGCTCGACTTCCGGGCCTGGACCTACATCAATGCCGACCTCACGGTGAGCCTGGCGCGTCAGCCGGTGGGCGACTGGATCTTGCTCGATGGTGATTCCTGGATCGGCCCCGATGGTGCCGGCCTTGCGATGTCGCGGCTCGCAGACCGGCAGGGCTACTTTGGTCGCGCGGTGCAGAGCCTGGTGATCGAGAAGCGGTGAGCGTCACGGCAAGCACTGCCGTTGCTGCTGGGCCGATTGAACGGCAGGCTTCCGCCGCCGCGGAAGGGATGCTTGGTCATTTTCGACTTGGCATCCTGCCGGTTCACAATCCGTAGAAGATCTTGATCTCCCACAGCACCACGATGATAGCCGTGATCAACGTGACCGCGGCGACTGCACTTTCCAGGGAAGCGACTCTCATGTCCCACTCCGCTTCCCAGCCCCATCAGCGGTCTAGTTGATTCCTCGATTCGCGGGCAATCGCGCAGGACGCGCGGACACGCATTCGGCCGCGCATTGTGGTGTCGGGGCCACAACAGCACCGTATAATCCCGGGTGAATGGGCTCAGGACTCCCGGGATTTCGCGCAATGCGTGTCATCCGAACCGGTCGCTGCAATCAGGGAGATCACCCCACCATCCGGTCCCGCCCGCTCCAGAAGCCGGCGCGCAGCACCTTCTTGTCGACCTTGCCGACGCCGGTCATCGGCAGCTGCTTGACGAACTGGATCTGCTTCGGCGCGTGGGCCGAGCCCTTTCTCGTCCGCACCATGTTGATCAGCTCGTCCGGATCGGGCTTGGTACCCTCGCGCGGCACGACGATGGCGGTGACGGCCTCGCCCCATTTTTCGTCGGGCACGCCGACGACCGCGACCATCGCGACATCGGCATGTTGCGACAGCACGTCCTCCACCTCGCGCGGAAAGATGTTGAAGCCGCCGGTGACGATCATGTCCTTCTTGCGATCGAGGATGAACAGGTAGCCCCGCTCGTCCTGACGCGCGATGTCGCCGGTATGAACCCAGCCGTTCTTCAACGTCTCGGCGGTGATGTCAGGCCGCTTCCAGTACTCCGCCATCACGTGCGGCGCACGCACGCAGATCTCGCCGGCTTCGTCAATCTTCACCTCCTGGTCGCTGTCGTCGAGGATTTTGACCTCGCAGGCCGCGATCGGGAAGCCGCAGGACAGGAACAGCTCTGGCGTCCTGGGATCGTGATCCTTCTTGCGCAGCACCGAGACCGGATAGCATTCCGTCTGGCCGTAGAGCTGCGAGAACACCGGGCCGATGCGCTCGATGCCTTCGACGAGCCGGCTCGGCGACATCGCCGAGGCGCCGTAGAGCACGAGCTCGAGCGAGGACAGATCGGTCTTATCAAGCGCGGGATGATCGAGCAGCACATAGATCATGGTCGGCACGAACAGCGTGAAATTGATGCGCTCGCGCGCGATCGTCGCCAGCACGGCCTCGGGGTCGAAACCCTTCAGCATGTGCACGGTGCCGCCGCGCATCAGCGTCGGCAGCACCTTGGTGCCGGCGACATGGCTGATCGGCGCCACCGTGAGATAACGCGCCGCGTCGGGGATCTCGAAGTCCGCAAGAATCGCGCCGGCCGCTCCGGCGTTTTCGCGGTGATAGCGCAACGCGCCCTTGGATTTGCCTGTGGTGCCGCCGGTGTAATTCAGTGTGGAGAGATCGTCGAGAGTTGCGAGGCACCGCGCGCTGGCGTGTCCAGCGCTCTCGATCGCCGCCAGCAGATCGACGCCGTACTCGGCCGGCCCCATCGTGAAGACAGCCTTGAGCAAAGCCGCCTTCGCGGCGAGCTCGCCGCCGCGATCGCGGAACGCAGCCACATCGACCACCAGCACCTCGGCCTCGGAATCCTCGAGCTGAAACAGCTGGTCCGTCTCCGATCCCAGCGGATGCAGCCAGGTGATGCAGCATCGCGACAATTGCGCGGCGACACCGGCGCACCAGGCGTCGGCGCGGTTGGCAGTGAGGAACGCGACGCGCGCCCCCGGCTGTAGGCCAAGCCGCATGAATACGCCCTGGACGCGGCCGATCAGATCGAGCGTGCCCTGATAGCTCAGCGATCCCCCGGGCCATGCGAAAGCGGTGCGGCCGGGATAGCGCGCCAGAGCCCGTAGCGTCTGCGCACAAGTCGGGGACGATGCGTGGAGCGGATCGGACATATGTTTCCTCGTTGCTTTGTCATCGGCTTCTCGCGTGCCAATGTTGCCGGTGACGCTAGCACAGAGCATGCGGAATGGAACGAGGAGGCGAGAGTGACGTCCGATCGATTGCAAATTTTTCGCGATCGTCTCAGCCTTCCGCTGATCGCGGCGCCGATGTTCCTGGTATCGGGCGTCGAGTTGATGGTCGCGGCTTGCCGGAGCGGCGTCATCGGCAGCTTCCCCACCGTGAATTGCCGCAGCACGGAACAGCTCGATCAATGGCTCACCGAGATCGCAACGCGGTTGCGGCACCACGAAGATCAGACCGGCCGAACGGCTGCGCCGCTCTGTCCGAACCTGATCGTGCATCGCTCCAACGCGCGGCTCGAGCAGGATCTCGCCGTGCTGCTCAAGCACAAGCCTGAGATCGTCATCACCTCGGTCGGCTCGCCCGCGCCCGTGGTGAAGCCGCTGCATGACGCAGGCAGCCTGGTGCTGGCCGACGTTGCTTCGATCCGCCACGCCGAGCGCGCAGCGGCCGCAGGCGCCGATGGGTTGGTGCTGCTGACGGCGGGCGCCGGCGGACAAACCGGCTGGCTCAATCCGTTCGCCTTCGTCCGCGCGGTGCGCGCGTTCTACGACGGCATTGTCGTGCTCGCCGGCGGCATCAGCGATGGCCGCGCGCTGCATGCGGCCGAAGTGCTCGGCTGCGATCTCGGCTACATGGGCACGAAATTCATCGCGACGCGCGAGAGTATGGCGGACGACCGCCACAAGCAGATGCTGGTCGAGAGCAGCGCCGACGACATCCTGCTCACCACCGCGTTCACTGGCTTGCAGACCAGCATGCTAAAGCCGTCGATCATCGCGGCCGAGCTCGACCCCAATGACCTGCCGGCGCGTGGCGGCATCGACATCGGCAAGGACATCGACGTCGGCGCGCGCGAGATCAGGCCGAAGCGCTGGCGCGATATCTGGAGCGGCGGGCACTCGACATCTGGAGTCACTGACGTGATGGCGGTCGATGACCTCGTTGCGCGAACGGTCGCGGAGTACCGCGCCGCAAGGGGGCGTTAACGTCCCGCGCCGCCCAGCACGGTTAATCCCGTATGGCTCCGCAAGCCCGCATTTAACGGCAGATTAACCATCGCCCGCCAAGAATTCCCTCACGGCCGCCAATCAGGACGAGAGGGACAGGCGATGGATTTCGATTTTCTCAACAGCAAGACATCAGCCACGCTCGACGAGATCCGCGTCCGCGTCGCCCATGCGCTGGCCCGTCACCCGCTCTGCCGCAATGTCCGCTTCGACATCGTCCGCGTCCCCCGCACCCGCCGGGGCGGCAATTGGACGGTGACGCTGCAATCGGTCGAGCCGCGCGCGGTGTGGGAGGCCTCCGAGATCGTCGCCGACATTCAGGACGCCTACGTTCTCGGCATAGCGGCTTGATTTCGTGGAGCTTTTTGGCTTTGTCGCCTTGGGCAGGCCGATTGTCGCCGCAAAGGCACACTCAAGCCTTAATTCGTGCCTTTTTGCCCGGCATCCCTAACAACATCGTGAAGCGGTCCTTCCGGAGAGACGTTTGTCCAGAGCCATCACCATCACCGTGCTGACCTGCATCCTTGTCCTTGGTGCCGCCACCACTGCCATCCTCGGCCGCGATAGCGTGCCGAATGTCAGTGCCGAAATGATCACCCAGGCTCCGCCGAAGCCGCTTGCTACCAACCGTGCTGCCAAGGCGGACCGGCTGGTTCCAACCCTGGCGCTGGCCTCGGCGGCCATCGACCCGGTCCAGGTTCCTGCCGACAGGCTGTCGCAGGCGCCGGTGCTGACCGAGCCGCTGCGTCAGGCCTTTGCCGCAGCCGGGCCGTCCGATTTCCCGATGCCGAAAGCCGTTGAGACCAAGGTCCTTGAGACCAAGTCTGGCGAGACGAAGGTTGCGTCCTTGGAGGCGCCAGCTCCCGCAGAGACCACTGCCGCGCTCGAAGCACCGGCAAAGCCGAAGCCGATCGCGAAGCCGCAGCCACAAAAGACCTACTCCCTGCTCTCCGACGTGCAGATCGCCGGCATCCGGGATCGCCTGAAACTGTCCTCGTCGCAGGAATATTACTGGCCCTCGGTCGAGACCGCGTTGCGCAACGTCGTCAAGAAGATCTCGGCGAACAAGCTCTCCAATCCCAACGGGCCCAACGTGCAGATCGATCCGAATTGCGATGAGGTCCAGCAGCTGAAGTCTGCCGCAATGCCGCTGCTGTTCCAGCTGCGTGACGACCAGAAGGAAGAAGTGCGCAAGCTCGCCCGCATCATCGGGCTGGAGAAGGTCGCGCAGCAGATCTAACCTCGTTCCCTCCCAGGGAACTGCGTCTTTCAGGAACATCCGGCAATCCCAACGCGTTGCTCGCTCCAAACAGGGAGTGGGCCAATGCGCGCCTCGACAGCTTATTTCGTCGGTGCCGGATCGATCGTTGCTGCCATTGCTATTGGCCTCGGCGGCGGCATCGTTGCCGGCAACATCATGAATCCAATCGCGCCCAAGCATGGGCCCGACACCAGCAAGGTGGCACAGCGCACTGAGGCCAACGCGCCGGTCATGAAGAACGCGCCGTCGGAGCGTGTGCAATATCTCACGGGTTCGCAGGTATTCGGTACGATGGTCGCCGCGCCGGCGCAGGCCGAAGCCAAGCCGGACGCGAAGCCAGAAGCGCCGGCCAACGAGGCCAAAGCTGAACCGCCGGCGCCGCCGCGTGCGCAGACCGCAGCAGCCGAGCCGCCCAAGCCCGCGCCTTCACCGTCTCCGCAAGGGACAAAGCCCGCCGAGCAGCAGGCCTCGACGGAGCCGGCACCCTCGCCCGAGAATGCCTATGCCAAGGCCAGGGATTCCGACGTCAAGCGCGCCGCATCCGAACGACGCCGGGTGGAACGGCGGGAGCGCTGGGCCGAGCGCCGTCGCTATGAACAACGCGATGCGCGTGGCATGCGCGACCAGACCAATTGGGATGATGTCGCGCGCAGCGTCCGCGAGGATTCTGAGGCGCGTGACTTTGCCGGTCGGCCGCGCAGCGGCTTCCCGCAGATCAGGCTGTTCGGGGACGATGACGACTAGGATGTGATGCCGCGCACACGAATGTGAGCGGCATGCGATGCTTCCCCTCAGCATTGCGGCGGCGGCTGTAAGCCGCCGCCTGCGCAACATATGTCAGCCGCCGTGCGACTCCACCACCTTGCGGCAGCCGTCTGAAAGCTTTGTCTTGTTCTCGCGCAGGCAGGCATTCATCTCCGGCGGCTTGCCGATGTGCTCGGCGCAGAACTTGCTGGCGTCGCCGCGGCAGGCCATCTGCTCCTGCGGCGTGGGGCCGGATTGCGCCGCGGCTGACAGGACAGCGGCGGCGAGCAGCAGCGCGGCAAGAATTGAAGTCTTCATAAAGCACCTCTTTGCAATTGCGGTGGTCCCGCTGGGGATCGAGCGGGGCGGACCATCTCGCGGAGATCCATGGCCGGTCCATGCCATGTTCATGGCATCGGCTCGCTGGTTTGCCTGCCGCACCCCCATCTTCATGGCATGTCTTGGTAGTCAGTCTTTTGCCATTGAGGCTGCACGTCGGCCGCAAGATCAGGTGATTGCACCAGGGCGCCGAACGGGAAGCAGGAGAGCAAGAATGTCGAAGAGAGTGGGAGCGCTGAGCGCCGGGTTGACGGTGATGATGCTGGCGGGTGCGGCGACGGTTTCGCTGGGCACGAGCCCGGCGCAGGCGGTGGTCTATTGCAAGACGGTCGGCGTGCCCAAGGGTTGCGTGGTGCGACCGGATGCGGCGGTGGTGGTTGCACCGGGAGCGCCGGTCGCGGCTGCAGCCGTGGTGACGCCCGGCGTGGGCGCGCCGGGTGTTCGGTGTCCGCGCCGGCACGCCGATGAATCGTGGCGGCCCGGTCAATCGCGTCGGCGTGCGCTGATGACTTTGTTGGATTGAATTGATTGCTTCGGGCCAAGGGCTGCGGACGAACCCCCGTTTCGCAATCCTACATCCCGGCCCGGCCCCTCTCCCCGCACGTCCCCTGGGCCCGGGGAGGGGGCATTTCAGCCGCCCGCCGCATCATTGTCGGGAAAGATCTGCGGCAATTGCAGCCGTACGCGTGTGCCCGATCCATCCGAGCTCAGCTCGAGCACCGCGCCGCAACGTCTTGCTCGGCTTCTCATGTTGTGCACGCCACGCGCGGTCTGGCTCGCACCCGCAGCTCCGCCGTCGTCGCCAAGCATAAAGCCGCGGCCATCGTCCGCGACACTGATCACGCCATATGGTCCCTGGCCGTCGTTGCGAGTCTCCACCGTCACGGTGATGTGGCGCGCGGCCGCGTGCTTGACCGCGTTGGTCACGGCTTCGTCCAGGATGCGCACGACCTGGATGACGTGCCAAGGCCGCAGCTCGGGGTGCAACGGCAGGCCCTGCGGCGTTGCCACGCGCCAATGAAGCGCAATCTCATGCGGCCGTAGCTGCATGACCGCGCGCTCGCGCCAGGAACCGAGCGCGAGCATGAGGTCCCCGCCGATGTCATCCATGGAGTCGATGACCAGGCGCAGATCCTTCAGCGCGGCGCGCGCAGCGTCCGTGATGGTCGCGCCCTCTTGCCCGCGCTCGGAGAGCGCGACGATACTGATGAGCTGGCCGCCGAGGCCGTCATGCAGGTCGCGCATCAGCCGGGTGCGCTCGTTGGCCAGCGCCGCGGCCCGGGCGCGCGCCTCCTCGCGCGCAAAGCTCGCTTTCAGCCGTTCCTCGGCCTCGCGCACGCGTGCGACGAGCTGGCCGGCAAAGCTGTCGACCTGGTTCAGCGCCCGGGCGAAGCGCCAGGTCAGGCCGGCGCCGATCGCGATCAGCAGCGCCGAATAGGACAGTCGCGAGACGAAGGTGCGTTCGTTGGGCAAGATCTCGAACACCGACAGCATGTCGTGGGCCCAGCAGGTCAGCACGATGGTCGCCGCGCAGCCAAGCGCGAAGCTGACGACGTCCTGTCTTCGGAGCACGGCGTAGGCCGCGATGCCGGCCATCAGGACCAGACACAATCCAACCGTGGGGATACCCAGAAGCATGAAGAGAATGCGCGGCAGTGGCGGACCAGCGATGAGGCCGCCCGCGATCACGATGAGCCCGGGCACGAACAGCAGCACGCCATGACGCGGCCAGCGCCAGCCGAGGAACAGCACGGCCGACGCCACGATCAGTGCGCTCTCGATCGGCGCGGAGGAGAGCAGCACTGCGACAAGTCTGGACGAGGCGGCCGGCGGCACCGGCGGCGTGATGAAGGCTTGCACGACGCCGAGCACCATCGCCGCCGCGAGCACGCCGTAGACAGGCTCGTGGCGCCGCATCAGCCACATGATGGCGAGGATGACGGCGAGGATCGATTGCCAGGCGGAGAACACCACGGGCAGCGTGACGAACAGCAGCGTGCGGGTCTCGTAGGCCGGGCGCAAGGCGGCGTCCGGGCCGACATAGACCGTGTCGAGGAAGCCGCGCAGCGGTCCCCACACGAACAGCCGCACGGTGATCTCGTTGCTGCCTTCGTGCAGCAGTGAAGCCGGGATCACCGCGATCTCCGGCGTATTGCGGTCGGGCCGGTTGGCCGTGGGATCGCGCCGGGAGTCCAGGATCGCGACGCCGTTGATCGCGACCTCCACGCCGTTGCTGAAGCGTGGCAGGAAGACCGACCAGGTCGTGTCAGCGCCATCGGCCTTGAACACGAAGCTGCCCGAATAGAGCGGCGGATCGGCGAGCGAATAGCGCGACGCGGTGAATTCAGGCAGCGTCACGGGCCGTGTCGCGCCGGCCTCGCGCAGTGAGAATTCGCTCACGGCAAATGCATCGGGGTCGCGCGGCTGCAGCAGCCGCAATCCGAGCAGAGTGGCGATCACGATCAGGATCTGGAGCAGCAGATACGGCACAATGCGCGCGGGCCGCAGCCCGTGCCCGATGATCACAGCCTTCGCAGCGATCTCGCTCACAGCTTGATCAGGCCCTGCTGCACGGCCTCGAACACCGCTTCGCTGCGCGTGTGCACCTCGAGCTTGCGATAGATGTTCTTGATGTGGCCGGGGACGGTCTGCCTGGACAGACCGAGGTGGCTTGCGATTTCGGCGTAGCTGAATCCCTTGGCGATGCCCCAGAGGATGTCGATCTCGCGCGGCGTCAGCTTTGCGGTGTTGAGCGCCGGCCCCGGCGGCGGCTCGGCCGAATTCTGCGTTCGTCGCACGATGAAGCGCGCGATCGAGGCCGAGATCGGCGAATGTCCGGCGACCAAGTCTCGCACGGTTGTCGCGATGTCGGTCGGGAAGGCGTCCTTGAGCAGATAGCCGGTGGCGCCGACGGTGATGGCGGAGATCACGCTTTCCTCGTCGCCCAGCGCCGAGATCACCATGATCTCGGTGTTGGGAAAGCGCTGCCTGGTCTCGCGGATCAGCTCGACGCCATGGCCGTCAGGCAGCCGCAGATCGGTCAGCAGCACGCGGGGCGCGCTGGTGGCAAGCGCGCTGCGGGCTTCGCCGAGCGTGCCGGCGGTGCGCACCTCGTAGCCGGCCTTGGTCAAGGCGTCCTGAAGGCGCCAGCAGGTCGGTGCGTCGTCTTCGACGAGGAGGATGGTGATGGCCTCACCGGTCTCGTCCTGGTCCGTCATGATCAAGGTCCCGGCCGCGTGTCCCCCGCGGCGTGTGCGGCCAGTCTAGCGGCGGCAGGATGGGCGCGACACCCATAATCATGGGGGCGGAGCAATGCGTCGAGAGCCCAACGGTTTCGTTTACCCAATCCGCCCGCCGTTACTTGCTCGCCAGCGGCGAGGTGGTCTTCGCAACGGGCAGCACAGGGGCGGGCAGACGCTGCACCGAGATTTTCGCCGTGCCGGTGTTGTTGCGATAAAACAGGTCCGGTGGGCCCTGGATCGCCATGAGCCACGGCGGCACCATCGATGCCGGCAGGAGCTGCGGAAAGACCTGCACCGCATCGTTGACATAGAAGAACAGCTCGCCGGAGTCAGGGGCGATGAACTCGGCGACGATGCGGTCGGTCAGCCCTTCGTTCCGCCAGACTTGAGCTGCATCCGCGAGCATGTCCTGCGGGATCGGCTCGAAATTGCCGAGCGTTCTCAGCTCGTCCTTGAACCGGTCGATATCGTCGAGGCTGACAGGATATTGATCCCGTCCTTCGACATCGTCTTCCGCAGGAAGCGTCGGCTTGGTCCGCCGCGGCAATGCGTCGGGCGGGATCACGTTGATCGCCTGCAAGGGAAGCTCAGTCACCCCTTTGGTCCCGATGCGAACCACAGGTTGGAACCAGTTTGCCGCATACAGACGCAACTCGGGCAAAGCGATGGTATGACGCAGCCCATGCGTCCGGAAGCCATTCGCTCCGCTCAAGGTGGTGCGGTCGAACCAGGGCTCCTTGACATCGATGAAGACGCGATACTTGCGGCCTTTCTCGACCGCGAGCCCGCTCCACCAGCAGAACGTCCTGGTATCGAACAGCGCGATCGCATCGGTCGGCTCGTCACGCACCGGCGTGCCGATCTGAGGTGATCCGGCAGCATCCTGGCTCGCGGAGCAGACCTTTCCGAGCGCAACGCGTCCGGTAAACAGGCTGTTCGACAGGATCAGAGCCGTCGAGCCGAAAATCGTGAGCAGGAAGATGGCCGGCACGAGGCCCCTGGTGATGACGAGTCCTGCCGGACCGGCGTTCGTCCGCATCCAATGGCCGAACCTCAGCAGCGGGCCCGGCTTGTCGACATGGCTCAGGCTCGCCTTGCGGCGGGGCGTATTCCAGGCGAGGCGCGCGCGCTCCTGGATGGTGTCACGCAGCTCCGAATTCTTGTTCCAGATCCACCAGGTCAGGCTCCCCACGATCGACGTCATGAACGGATAATAGATCGCAATGTCGAGCCAGGGAGCCGCATAGGACGGCATCACGGCCCTGACGAGATTGGCGAACGGAGCCACCACGGCTCCCAGCACCCAGTCGATGTTCGCGATGAGGGAGATCCCCTCATGGCCCACCGGTTGTTTGGACCATTGTACCAGCGGATAAGAGATCCACGGCCAGGCGGCGATCACGCCGACCATGAATAGCAGGGCGAAATAGGCGACGCGCCGCCACCATACGGTGTCGCGCGCGAGCGAGGCCATTTCGGCGTCGGGCATGCTCATCGCGGTGAACGCCTCGGCTTCCTTCTGCCGTCGCGATCCCCTGGCCTTCGTCAGATAGGCGCCTTTCATCGCCTCGCGCGTCCCCTCGTCGGTGAGGTCGAGCTTGGTGCCATCAGGCATCAGCACCCTCGCGTCGGCGGGAAGCATGATCGGCGCATAGTCGTCGCAGCCGTGCAGCATGCGCTCGACCACGGCGAAATGCACCACTGGCGTACCGCCGTTGGCCTTGCCAGCCAGCACCGGACGCGGGCCATAGCGATACAGCACCGCCGCCCCGCTGCGGGAATCATGCATCGGCCCGATCGCCGATTGATAGTCCCTGAAATGGTCGACGGTGCCCTTCTGGAAGCGAAGCTTGTTGCCGAGCTGGTCGACCATCCAGACCAGTGGAACGAAGGACAATGTGCAGTCCGGATAGCCGCCGCCGATGTCGGAATGGACGCCGGCGAACCATACCTCGTTGACCGTCTGGTCAGCCGCGAGATCACTCTGATCGATCCGCAGCGGATGGAAGGTGGTGCGCTCGTCGTCGAGCGCAAGCGCGTGACAGATGTGCTTTGCTTTGTGTGAAGGGCGGTGGTTGCGGAAAGAGATCGGCCAGATCGCCCAGTCGATCGCAACGCGCAGCTCCTCGATCGGGACGCCGAAGGCCTCGACCGTGTCGAACAGCCCAAGGAAGTCGATATTGACGTCCTTGCGGCCGTTCATCGCCGCGCGGACTTTGCTGTAGGAGCGGTGTCCGCAGATCAAATGATAGACGTAGAGGACGATGTCCCGGATCAGGCGCGCGATCCAGATCGTCGGCAGGCTCTTCTTCCGCGGCACTGTCTCGCGGCGGTATTCGCGCCAGGCGGACATGGCGTTGCGCTCCATCTCGGCATGCGAGACGGGCTCGTCGCCGATCACCGCCGGCACCAGACCCTGGCTTGCGATCAGGGCCGCCAGCGTGCGCGCGGTGAAGGCACCGCGGCTGAAGCCGAAGATGTAGATCTCGTCGCCCGGCCGCCAGTTCCAGCACAGGAAGCGATAGAGCTTGCGAACGTTGGCCGGAACGCCGATGCCGGTGGCGCCATCGAGCGCGGCGAGTGGTGCCCAGCCGGCGGTGCCGACCCCTTTGATGTAATAGGCGATCTGGTCGGGCTGGGTGTGGTCGAGCGCTTCATAGAGCCGCCAGACGCTGGACTCCTGGGTCGTGAAGGCGTTGCCGGTGCCATCGGCGAACAGCACCAGCTTGCGCGGCGCTCGGGCGCCCGGTGCAGTCGTACTCCGATCAGCCTGCGGCTGGTCCGGTGCCGCAGGACTGCCGTGCGGCATTCCATCATGGTGGGTCATGGGCCGCTCCGAAATTCCGTTCGGGGATGCTTCAAACCCTGACAGGGTGGCATCCTCTGAATTCAATCGATAGACGCACTATGAAATATTGGATGTAATTTGTCTGCTAACGCGCTGAGGTAGCAACAAGGATGGCGCTGTTTCGCTCGGGCCGTCTATGAACCAGGCCACAGTCGGCGAAAGAAATGCCCCGGCAAGTTCCTGGATCTCGTCGGGTCAGTGGGCGGCTGAGAAAGCGATGCTGGCGTGCATTTCGGCGAATGCCTCTACAACGTCTCTACCTTCGGCGGCGGATAGCGCCGTGCCAGCATCGACAGCGGCAGGCGCCGCTCGTCCATCGGCAATTCCAGCCAGGCCAGCACTTGGGGCCGCTTCCAGTCACCCACGCCAAAATCCATGGCCACCCATTTCTGCGGCTCCGGCCCTTCGAGCCCGCGCACCCAGACGAAATAGCGGGGCAGGTCGTCGGCATCCGCTTGGGTCGGGGGTCTCCTGGCCATCACTTGCTCGCTGCATCGACACGCGTTCGCCTTAGGATATAGGTAGGTACTGGCCGGGAGAAGTCGAACGCGTCGCTTGTGGGTCTGGCCCGTGGGATATGACTGAAACTGTGACCGACAATTGGGGTGATGCCTCCGAGGTGATGAAGCGGCTGATCGGCGCCTGGTCGTTCAACAGGCTCATCGCGGGGCAGGGGAGCATGCAGGGGCTTGCGACCTTCACGCCATTGGACCCGGACGGCCTCGCCTATCGCGAACAGGGACGGTTGAAGCTCCTGACCGGCACAGAACTCGAGGCCGAGCGCGAATACGTCTTCCGCGAGCACGGCCGCGGATTCGACGTCTTCTTCAGGGAGACCCCGTCACGGCTCTTCCAGGCGATCGAACTCGCTGGGTCTGATGACGGCGTCTTGACCGGAAGTGCCGACCATCTGTGTCATTTCGATCGTTATCAGTCGACCTACACCTTTCGCCCCGAAGGCAGCTTCGCCATTCGCCACGTCGTATCAGGTCCGCGCAAGGACTACATGATGATCACGACTTATACGCGGGCGGCGTGAGGCCCGCTGTCGCTTCGCGACATCGGCAGGCAATTCACGCGCCATGCGCCGGAAGAATTGCGCGGGATCTCCCTCGTTCGGTCTCAGGCATCACAAAGAAGGGACAGGCGGTCCTGCAAAAGCCTCTGGCAGCAAGCGAAGTTCGTCGGTTAGGTGAAGATCGCGCGGGGTGAGGACGACGCCGGTAGAGAGTTCGGGTGTTTCGTGCATCGCCTGTCGCGAGGCGGCAACTCATCGATGATACGTCTTACCGATTGCGAGCATCGTCCGCACCTGACGGTGCATCCCAGGCAGTCGTAGACCTGAGCGGGCGAAAACAGTGCGTCGTCCGTCGCGACGACCGCGTCCCTGATGTCGTGATCGCTGATGATGTTGCAGGAACAGACGATCATGCCGGATTCCGCTGCGTGACGCGTCGTGTGGCGTGGAGCCTGAGAGCGGCGATGGTGGTGTTGGCGATGGCGCGTCCGCGGTCGTCCGTTCCGGTCCACTGGGCATCGCGGCCGCGCGGATCGATCTCGAGCAACTTGACGCCGGCCGGCACATCGCTGCCGTCGCGGGCGATGCCGCGCAAGACACCGTCGCGCGGCGCGAGCAGCGGAGCACCGGAGAGATGGCCGAGCACGAGATCGCGGTAGACGCGGGTGCCGATCTCGATCGGCGTGTGCCAGCGTCCCGCGAATTGTGAATAGACGAAACGTTCCGCGCCGACGTCGCCCAGCGAGCTTGCTACGCCATCGGCCGCATCGGTCCAGCGCGTGTCGGTCACGAGCCCGATCTTGCCGGGCCTTGTCTCCACTGCAACGTCGCAATTGAAGTTCGTCGAGAAGCCGGGGCCGAGCCCGATCGTCAGGCGGGCGAGCCGCCTGAGGTCGGGCGTGATCCGGCGCTTCTGCAGGCGCGCGTCGATCAGAAGGTCGATGTGACGTACCGGCAGCAGATCGAGCAGCCCGAGCCAGGTGACCATGACGCGTGGCGTCCCGCGTAGCGCCTGATAGACCTGTACGCCCCCATCGACGCGCTCGGCGACGACGTCCTCGACCTGCATGGTGTCGATGAAGAGGGCGTCATGAAATGCCATCTTGCGCCGGATCACCGGCGGGTCGGGATCGTGGGACAGCACAACGCAATATCCGGAGCGCACGAGTCGGATGGCGACTGCAGATGCGATCTCGTTGGTGCCGAGGATAACGGCGAAGAGCTGGTGGTCATTCGGCTGGAGCATCTGAAACCGCGTTTGCAGGGAAGGTGCAGCGAGGCACATCGAGCTTTCAACGGAAGGAGCAAGAGCCGGGCCATTTAGAACGCTTGAAAACCGCCCCTCAACTGCCGGCCAACATTGACAAAGGAGAAGAACGCAACGACCGCGCCGCTTGGTTCGAAAGAGCACGTGCGCATGTTGCAAATCCTGCAGCGTGTCGCGAAGCCGACACAAGGCGGCGAAAACCTCAGCGATTGGGTGGCCGCCGGTGGCCCAATTCCTGCAAACTTCCCCGCGTCGCCATTGTACTTGCGTCCAGTCGGGCGCAGTGAGGAGCTTCCGTGACGCTTGATCTGCTGGATCGCAATGCTGCGCCGGCCGGCCAGCCGGCATCCGACGTCGCGCTGTGCCCGTTCCACGGTGACAAGTCGCGCGCGCAAGCTGGCGAGCGGAAGACGCTGGTGCTGACCGGTGCGTCCCGGGGCATCGGCCACGCGACGGGAAAGCTGTTCTCCGAGGCCGGCTGGCGGATCGTCACCTGTTCCCGCCAGCCCTTCGACGGTGGTCTGTGTCCATGGGATTCGGGGGCGGACAACCATGTGCAGGTCGAGTTGAGCGACCATCGCGCGCTGCCGCGCGCGGTGGCCGAGATCAAGGAGCGGCTCAACGGTGCCCCGTTACATGCATTGATCAACAATGCCGGCATCTCGCCCAAGGCCGCCGATGGCACGCGATTGAATTCGCTGACGACGCCGGTCGATACCTGGATGAGCGTGTTCCACGTCAACCTGCTTGCGCCGGTGCTGTTCGCGCAGGGCCTGGTCGACGAGCTGAAGCGCGCCAGCGGCGCGATCGTCAACGTCACTTCGATCGTGGGCTCCCGGGTGCATCCGTTCGCCGGCACCGCCTATGCGACCTCGAAGGCCGCGCTCGCCTGCCTCACTCGCGAAATGGCGCACGACTATGCGCCGTTCGGTATTCGCGTCAACGCGATCGCCCCCGGGGAGATCAAGACGGACATCCTGTCGCCGGAGACCGAAGCCAGACTGGCGCCAATCATACCCCTGCATCGTGTCGGTACGCCCGACGAGGTCGCGAAAGTGATCTTCTTCCTATGCTCGGATGCGGCGAGCTATGTCACGGGTGCGGAAGTACCGATCAACGGCGGGCAGCACGTGTGATCGCCATTCGGATCGGTCGCAAAAAGAAGCTTGTTCGATTTGCGCTGGATCAAGGCGGAAATCTCGTTTTTGTGCCCGCCGCGCATTGCGATGGTAAGATCCGCGAAACGGCTGAGAAAGCGGGCAAGTGCGACGGAATCTTTTTGCAGCAATGCTGACAAGTTGAGCGCGACTCCCGACACGACATGAATCACAATACGACAAATTCTGGAAAACAGGTTGGGGAGGATGGAACAGGCAACGGAGATTCCGTCATGCTGCATGCTGCTCCCGTGGTTGAACGACAGAAGGCCGAACACACCGCGCCGATCGTGCCGCTGAACGAGATCGCGCTCACCGGCATCTTCGAGATCTCGAAGATACTGACCGCGCCGACACGCCTGGAGACCACGCTCGCCAACGTCGTCAATCTCCTGCAATCGTTTCTTCAGATGCGTCACGGCGTCGTGGCCCTGCTGGCCGACGATGGCATTCCCGATCTTACGGTCGGCGCCGGGTGGAGCGAGGGCAGCGACGAACGGTACCGTGGACGGCTGCCGCAGAAGGCGGTCGACCAGATCGTTGCAACCGCGATGCCGCTCGTCGCGGAGAATATCGCCACCCACCCCGCCTTCAGTCCGGCGGACATGGAGAGTCTCGGCGCTTCGGAGGCGACGCGCGTATCGTTCATCGGCGTTCCCATTCGCAGCGACGCCAAGGTCGTCGGCACGTTGACGATCGACCGGGTCTGGGACGAAAGGTCGATGTACCGGCTCGATTCAGACGTGCGGCTGCTCACGATGATCGCCAATCTGATTGGGCAGACCGTGAAGTTGCACCGGGTCGTCGCGCAGGACCGTGAACGGCTGATGCATGAGAGCTATCGTCTCCAGAAGGAGCTGTCGGAGCTCAAGCCCGTGCGGGACCGCCGGAAGGTCCAGGTCGAAGGCATCATCGGCGACAGCCCGGCGCTGCGGGGGCTGCTCGAGAAGATTGCGGTCGTCGCCAAGTCGAATTCGACCGTGCTGCTGCGCGGCGAGTCCGGCACCGGCAAGGAGCTGATTGCCAAGGCCATCCACGAGATGTCGCCACGCGCAAAGCGGCCGTTCATCAAGATCAACTGCGCCGCGCTGCCGGAATCCGTGCTGGAATCCGAGCTGTTCGGGCACGAGAAGGGCGCCTTTACCGGCGCGCTCAATTCGCGCAAGGGACGGTTCGAGCTCGCCGACAAGGGCACGCTGTTCCTCGACGAGATCGGCGAAATCTCGCCGTCCTTCCAGGCCAAGCTGTTGCGCGTGCTCCAGGAGCAGGAGTTCGAGCGCGTCGGCGGCAACCAGACCATCAAGGTCGACGTTCGCGTCATCGCCGCGACCAACCGTAATCTGGAAGAGGCGGTGGCGCGCAATGAATTCCGCGCCGATCTGTATTATCGGATCAGCGTCGTGCCGCTCATGCTGCCGCCGTTGCGGGAGCGGCGCAGCGACATTCCGCTGCTGGCCAACGAATTCCTCAAGAACTTCAATACCGAAAACGGCCGCTCGCTGACCTTCGATGCGCCGGCGATCGAAGTTCTGATGCATTGCGGCTTCCCCGGCAATGTGCGCGAGCTCGAAAACTGCGTGCAGCGCACGGCGACGCTGGCACCGGGCCCGGAAATTGTCCGGAACGATTTCGCTTGCTGTCACGGTCAGTGCCTGTCGGCCATGCTGTGGAAAGGCGGGTCAGAAAGCCTCCCGCCGTCCCGCCAGCTTCCGATCGTCCCGCTCTCGGTCACTCCGACCGCTGGCCCGGTAGATGTTGCTGCCACGAGCGCAGCATCGGCTTCGCCTGCCGGTGGCGAGCCGATGACGTCAGCGCCCGGTTCGACCAGTGCCGCAGGTGGTGTGAAAATGACCGACCGCGACCGCGTTATTGCTGCAATGGAAAAGTCCGGCTGGGTCCAGGCAAAGGCTGCACGCCTCCTCGGATTGACGCCGCGGCAGATCGGCTACGCGCTGAAGAAGTACGGCATCGAGGTCAAGCAGTTCTGACGGCGACTGTCGCAGATGCGACATGCTGTCGGGCCCACGACAACGCGCGTTTAGCAAATAGTCTTGAGGTTTCAGGCCCTTCGCGGTTGGCACGACCCTTGAAAGAGCATGTCAAACGGCATTGCTCCCAGGAGTCGCAACACATGGCCCTCAAGATCATCGCCTCGCAGTGCACGGTTTGTGGCGCATGCGAGTTCGAGTGCCCCAACGCCGCAATTAGCCTCAAGCGCGACATGTATGTCATCGATCCGAAAAAGTGCACGGAGTGCGAAGGGCATTTCGAGACGCCGCAATGCGCGGTGGTCTGCCCTGTGCCCGACACCTGCGTCCCGGCGTAAGGGGGCGTCGATGCCTCGATCGATATCAGGGCGGATCGCGATGTTGAAAGCGCAGGCTCGGCGGCATGCCTGGCGGTGTTGGCAACTCGTGGCAGGCCCGGATCTGCATGTAACCCTGGTGATCGCGCGTGCGGCCAGCCGGGCGCGCATGCGCGGCGCCGGCAGGGGATTTCTCACTGCGCGGACGGAGCGGTAGATGGCGGCGGTTCAGGAAACCATCGAACGGGTCCGCGGCATCGACGTCGACCAGTATCGTTATGGGTTTGAGACCCTGATCGACTCTGAGAAGGCTCCCAAGGGGCTGTCGGAAGAGATCGTCAAATTCATCTCGCAGAAGA
>NZ_JACOFQ010000023.1:0-133081 GCF_019455395.1 Bradyrhizobium sp. BR 10261 | reverse complement strand
GGTTGTCACCCATGTCTCAGGTACAATCTGTTACCCATGTGTCAGGGCCGGACATGCGAAGGCTGGTGCCGCAAGAGGGATTCGAACCCCCGACCCCGTCATTACGAATGACGTGCTCTACCGACTGAGCTATTGCGGCGAACCCTGCCGGGGCTTGGCGCGAAGCCGGCCCCGATACGCGCGCTCCTGATATCGGGCATGGCCCGAATTGGCAAGGACAAGCGGCAGGCGAAATGCGGCTCAAGCGCCCCAGCGGGACCAGAATCCGCGCCAGCCGCCGGCCTGGGCCTTCGCATGGTCCCTGGGCGTGCCGATTTGTTCCGTAAATTCATCGCTCGGACCGTCGTCATCGATGCCGGGATCATCGGGCGCACGGACGATCGGGATCACGGTCTGGATCGGCGCCTGTGCCGGCTTGCCGAGATCGGCGCGGGTGCGGAACACCGGGGTCGCCGCTGATGGCGATGATTCGGCGGCTTCAGGGGCCGGCTCGACCGGCTCGGGAGGCACCGCCGCGGGCTCTTCCTTGGCGGTTTCCTTGGCGGTTTCTTTGGCGGTTTCTTTGGCCACCGGCGGCGCGTTGTCCTGCGCGGCCGGCGCGGGGGCTGGATCCGGCGCCGGCGCGATCACGACCGGTTCCGCAGGCCCCTCATTGGCCATCGTCACCCGCTTCGGCGGCGGGGCGGCAAGCATGGCCTCCTCGAAGGCCGAGGATTCGATCGTCGTCCCCCTGTCCGAGGGCAGGCTCGCCACCGGCGTCTGCCATTGGAAGGCGTCCAGCCGGCCGGTCACGGGGGAGACAGGACGCCAGCGGTCGCTGACATAGCCGTCCGCGGTCCAGGCCGGGTCATGGCGGGCGCGGACCGCACGCAGGGTCCAGGCGCGGGCACGGCCGCTGTCGCCGTGCTCGGCGCGCTCGATCTCAGCCATCAGCAGCGCCACGCGCTGCGTCGGATTGTTGACATAAGGCGACAGCACCTCGCGCGCACGGGCGAATTCGGAGGCATCGATCGCGGCGCGCGCGATCGCGAGCTGTCCCTCGACATGGCCGGGCTTGTCGGCGGGCGTCTTGGCCGCGAGCGTCTCGACCCGCTGCAGGCGCTGCCGCGCGGAATCGCCGAGCTTCACATGCGCGTAGGCATCGGCGAGATCGGGATGCGGATTGGCGAGCCAGGCGGCCTCGACCAGCTTCATGGCGCGGCGCACCTGATGCGCCTCACTCTCGAATTTCGCGGCAAGCACCGCGGCCGGCACCAGCGTCGGCGCGAGCTTGACCGCTTCCATCACGCTCTCTCGCGCGACGTCGCGGTCCATAGTCTCCAATTCCAGCGCGCGCGCCGTGAGCAGCACGCCGCGCTGGCGGCGGTAGGCTTGCTTGTCGATCAGACGGGCGGACAAATTCGAATCGAGGATCGCGAGCGCGCCGCTCCAGTCGCCGCGCGCGCAGCGGAAGCCGAGCACGGCATGCGAGGCCCAGGTCGAGGATGGCGACAGCTTGAGCGCTTCCTGCGCGATCATGACAGCACCGGCCGCATCGTCGGCGCGCTGCGCCTCGATGAACAGGCCGCGCAGGCCGAGCAGCCGCGTATCCTCACGCTCGGCCATGGCGCGGAAGGCGCGCTGCGCCTCGTCGCGATTGCCGTCGAGCTGGGCCGATTGCGCGTGCAAGAGCAGCGCGAGCGGATCATCCGGCGTGTGCCGCCGCGCCGCGTCAGCATGACGGCGGGCGAGCGCGGTATCGCCATGACCGATCGCGAGCAGACCGTGGGTGATGGCGTGGCGCCCCCGCGCATGACGCTTCTCACGCCGGCGGCGGCGCACCCGTCCCGGCATTCTCCAGATCGCGGTTAGGATGCTCCACAGGAACACCACCAGCACCGCGAAGATACCGAGGCAGAGCACGAACACCGGGATGCTCGGCGAAGCGCGCCAGCCGCCCCAGGTCAGCACCACGTTGCCGGGCTGATCGGCGACCCAGGCCGCGCCGGCGCCTGCAAGCGCAATCAGAACAAGGAAGAGGACGATGCGAAGCATGGTGATCCCCATACGCGCGGAGTGTTGCGCGAGTCTTATTGAGCAGGCTTGGTGAGACCAGCCAGAGCGTCGTCGGCGAATTTGCGGGAGGCCGCGAGCGCGGCGTCGCGGGCATCGGCCTTGTCGAGCCAGGCCTGCGCCGGCGCGCGATCAGCTTCGGGCAGCGCCTTCAGTTCGCGGCGCGCCTCGGCGAAATCATTGCGCAGCGCCGCCGCCGTGACCCGCGCGACGACGGCGCCGCGGTCGTTGCCGGCTCCGTCGGTGCGCTCGATGCGGACGAGCTTCGACGCCCCGGCCTGAAGACGCTCGACGATGCCGGCATTGCCGCTCGGCGCTTCCGGCGGCGGCGACAGCTTCGGCACGATGTTGAGGAGCTCGCGGGTCAGAGCAACCGGCGTCGGAATGCCTGATGCGGCGAACGCATCGAGCGGTTTCAAGACCTCGGGCTTCGCTGCAAGCGACCGCGCCGCGGCGAGCTGTGCCTCATAGGGATCGTTATGGCGAACGGCGACGTCGAGCAGCGTGGCGGCAACCACATGGCGCAACGGCCTGTCGTCCATCGCTTTCGCGTCGGCGATCTTTTCGCCCTGCTGCGCGAGCTCGGCGCGGGCGGTCGTGCTGGCGCGCTCGAGCTGGGAGATGCGCGCGTCGAGGGCGGCGAGGCTGGACGAAGGCACTGTGTCGCGCGGCGTGGATCTGGCATCGTTCAATGCGCTCGCCGTCTTGTCGGACTGCGCGCGCAGATTGGCGATATCGCCGCGCAAGGTGCCGACGGATTTTTCCAGCGCATCGAGCCGCGCGACAACAGCCGGATCGGCGGCGGGCTTGCCCGCTTTGGCTTCGACTGCGGCGACACGTCCGCTCAGCGCATCGACGGCTGCACTCGTCACCTGTGGCGCGGCCGGCGGCGCCTGCACCGCGGGCCAGCCCAGCATCCAGCCGACCGCAATCACAACCGCAGCTGCAACGGCGCCTGAAAATGGCGCGATGACCCAGGGCGAAATGGCTGTAGGCGCAGCGGCGGCCTGAGCCTCATCGCGCTCCGGCTCCGCCTTGGCGGTTTCGACCTTTTCGGGTTCGACCTTGGCGTCCTCGGCACTGGCCTGCTCCGCATTGGCCTGCTCGACCGACGGCGCCGCCTCCGGCTCGACCACCACGTCCTGGGGCTGGGTGGTGACTTCGGTCGCCTCGAGGTCGATGGTCGGAGGGATGCGCTTGGCACGGCCGGGCTCCGGGGGCATTCCGGCGTCTTCAGGCTTGCCTGCGTCTTCAGGCTTGTCGTCGGCCATCGTGACGGTTCCTCACACTTGCATTACCAGAGACGAGCCCGATTGCGTCGGATTCGGCCCGTCCTCTTACGCCAAACGGGTCCGCAAAGCACGCTCCAAGGCGTCGAACAGGGCATTTTCGTCCGGGGTCGCGGCGACCAGGACCTGCGATGCTCCGGCATCGCGCAGCACGCTTGCGACCGTCTCGGACAGGCAGCATTGCGGGACTGCCAATGCCGAAATTTCGACACCCTCGTCCCGGGCCGCATCCAGGAAGGCCCGCGCGCTGCGCCTGGAGTAATGCAGCACCGCCTCGATGCCATGGGCGGCGAAGCCTTTGCAGACCTCGCGCGGCAGAATCTTGACCGGGGCCATGCGATAGGTCGTCTGCGTGATCACGCTAAACCCCTCGGCGCCGAGCTCGCCGCCGAGATCCCGCGACAGATCCGCCCCCGCAAGATAGAGTAGCGTGCTTTTCTTGCCGACGCGCTTGTCACGCACAGCCCGCATCACCCTGTCGCGCAAGGATGCGGCATCGCCACCGGCGACGATCACGTTCGTAAAGCCGAATTCGCGCGCCACGGAAGCCGTGTGCTCGCCGACCGCGAACAGCGGCAGCTCCACGAGGCCAAGGTTCTTTAGGCCAGGATCTTGCAATTGCGGCGCGACGGCGCGGATTGCATTGGCCGATGTGACGATGATGGCGCCGTAGCCGGCCTCGCTCTCGTCATGGAAGGCGACCGGCTCGAACTTGAGCACCGGCGCGAGCAGCACCACATGTCCCCGCGCGCGCAGATTTTCCGCCGTTGCCGCGTTGTCGGGATGCGGCCGTGTGACAAGAATGGACATCGCGCTGTTCCCGAACCACGTGGCGGTGGAGCATTCGCGCGGGATGGCGGCGCGTGACGATTGCCTAAGCCAACCCCGGAATGCTACCGCGTTAGCAGAACTCTGCTTTCCGGATGAGCGCAAGGGCGCAAATTGGATAACAATTCGCCAATGCTGGTACTGGGCATCGAGACCACCTGCGATGAGACCGCGGCGGCCGTGATCGAGCGCGTGCCCGACGGCAGCGGCCGGATTCTGTCCAATGTCGTGCGATCGCAAGTCGAGGAGCATGCCCGCTTCGGCGGCGTCGTGCCGGAGATCGCTGCGCGCGCCCATGTCGACCTGCTCGACGGCATCATCGATCGCGCCATGAGCGATGCAGGCATCGGCTTCGCCCAGCTGGACGGTGTCGCGGCCGCTGCAGGGCCGGGCCTGATCGGCGGCGTCATCGTCGGGCTCACCACCGCGAAGGCAATTGCGATGGTGCATGACACGCCGCTGGTCGCGGTCAATCATCTCGAGGCGCACGCGCTGACGCCTCGTCTCACCGACGGCATCGAATTTCCGTATTGCCTGTTCCTCGCCTCCGGCGGCCACACCCAGATCGTCGCGGTCACCGGGGTCGGTCAATATGTGCGGCTCGGCACCACCGTGGATGACGCCATCGGCGAGGCTTTTGACAAGGTCGCAAAGATGCTGGGCCTGCCCTATCCCGGCGGTCCCGAGGTCGAGCGTGCCGCCGCGAATGGCGATGCCACGCGCTTTGCGTTTCCAAGGCCGATGCAGCATCGTCCCGATGCCAATTTCTCGCTGTCAGGATTGAAGACGGCGGTGCGTACCGAAGCGAGCCGGCTCACCGATGTCACGCCGCAGGACATCAGCGATCTCTGCGCCAGTTTCCAGGCTGCAGTGCTGGATTCGACCGCCGACCGCTTAAGCGTTGGCCTGAAACTGTTCCGCGAACGGTTCGGCGCGCCGCGCGCCCTGGTCGCCGCCGGCGGTGTCGCGGCCAATCAGGCGATCCGCGGCGCGCTGTTCGACGTGGCGAAGGAAGCGCAGACGCAGCTGATCATGCCGCCGCCCGCGCTCTGTACCGACAATGGCGCGATGATCGCCTGGGCCGGCGCCGAGCGCCTTGCCCTCGGCATTACCGACACGATGGAGGCGCAGCCGCGCGCGCGCTGGCTGCTCGACGCCAACGCCACGGCGCCTGATGGCTACGGCAAGACGCGGGCGGGATACTAGCCATGACCGCGTTCCGCTCCGTCGCGGTGATCGGTGCCGGGGCCTGGGGCACGGCGCTGGCGACAGTGGCCGCGCGGGCCGGACGGAACGTGACGCTGTGGGCGCGCAACGCCGAGCATGCGACGCGCATCCAATCGAGCCGCGACAATCCGCGGCTGCCGGGCGTGCGGCTGGCACCTGACATCGTGGTGACAAGCGATCTTGCGGCGGCATCGCGCGCCGAGATGCTACTGATCGCGACACCGGCGCAGCATCTGCGCGGCGCGGTCAACATGCTGGCCTCGTATCTCACAAAACCTGTCCCTGTCATCGCCTGCGCCAAGGGCATCGAACACGGCACCCATAAATTCATGACCGACGTGATCGCGGAAGCCGCGCCCCATGCGCAGCCTGCGATCCTGTCGGGCCCGAGCTTTGCCGACGACGTCGCGCGCGGCTTGCCGACGGCTGTGACGCTCGCGGCCAGGGATGACGCGCTCGCAAGCAGCCTGGTGCAGGCGCTGGGCTCACCGACATTCCGTCCCTATCATTCCACCGACATCCGCGGCGTCGAGATCGGCGGCGCGGCCAAGAACGTGCTGGCGATTGCGGTCGGGATTGCGGTCGGGCGCAAGCTCGGCGCGTCCGCGCAGGCCGCGCTCACGACCCGCGGCTTCGCCGAGCTGACACGCCTCGGCCGCGCGCTGGGCGCGCGCAGCGAGACGCTCACCGGCCTGTCCGGTCTTGGCGATTTGATCCTGACCTGCGCGAGCCCGCAATCGCGCAATTTCGCGCTCGGGCTCGCGCTGGGCCGCGGCGAGCAGCCATCCGCCGGCAAGCTGGCCGAGGGCGAGTTCACTGCACCGGTCCTGATCGAACTCGCAGCTTCGCAAGGCATCGAGATGCCGGTATCGGAAGCGGTCGCTTCGATCCTGGGCGGCCGAAGCACGATCGACGCAGCGATATCAGGGCTTTTGACCCGACCCTTCAAGGCAGAAGAATAAGCATGGCGTACTGGCTGGTGAAATCCGAACCGTCGGTGTGGTCCTGGGACCAGCAGGTCGCGAAAGGCGCCAAGGGCGAAGCCTGGACCGGCGTGCGCAACTACACTGCGCGCCAGAACCTCGTGAACATGAAGAAGGGCGACAAGGCGTTCTTCTACCATTCCAACGAAGGCAAGGAGATCGTCGGCATCGCTGAGGTCATCAAGGAGGCCTATCCGGATCCGACCGACAAGACCGAAAAATTCGTCTGCGTCGACATCAAGGCCGACAAGCCCTTGAAAACACCTGTGACGATGGCCGCGATCAAGGCCGAGAAGAAACTCGCCGAGATGGCGCTGGTGAAATATTCGCGCCTCTCGGTGCAGCCCGTGACCGCAGAGGAATGGAAGCTCGTCTGCAAGATGGGCGGGGTATAGGAGCTACAACGCTCGTCCCTGCGCCTCCGGCAGCGCGAGGACCTCGCAGGGCGAGGCAATGCCGCGCAGCTTGTGCAGGCCGAGCGCAATCAGGGGCATGTCCGTCTCGGCCGCGAGCGCGCCCGACACCAGCACGGTCCGGCCGAGCGGCTTGCACAGGCCCTCGAGCCGGCTGGCGAGATTCACGGCGGGGCCGATCGCCGTGAAGTCCAGCCGATTCGCGGCACCGATATTGCCCCAGAGCATCTCGCCGAGATGAAGCGCAGCGCCGAACGCAAGCGGCGGCAGACCTTGCGCGCCGCGCTCGGCGTTGAGATACGCCATCCCGGCCTCGGCGGCGCCTGCGGCGCGTAGAGCCGCCTCGCAGGCTCTGCGTGGCGACGCCTCGACCACCGGAAAGATCGCCAGCACGCCGTCACCGATGAATTTCAGCACCTCGCCGCCGAAGGCGTGGACGGCACCGGCGATGCGATCGAACCAGGCATCAAGCGCGGCGACGATTTCAACCGGCGGACTGGTTTCCGACAAGGTGGTGAAGCCGCGCAGATCGGCATAGAGCAGCGCGGCCTGGATGGTCTCGCCGAGGTCGCGCCGCAGGGGCGCCGCCAGCACCCGCTCGGCGCTGCGCTTGCCGAGATAGGCTTCCAGCGTCGCCCGCAACGTGGCGCGCGCAGCGAGCGCTGCGAGCGGCGTTGCGGCAAAGCGTGCGGCCTGGCGCAGCTGCTCGGTGTCGTCTGATGTGAACGGACGCGGCCCGATCCAGCCGAGCAACGGCCCATCACGCCCGACAACATCTTCGTGCACGTCGCCATCAGCGATGCCGCGCAGCCAGCGGCGGCCGGCATCGTCGGGCAAATCGGGCGCCAGCCCGCCCGGCGCAAAGCCGAGCGCCTCGATCACCCGGCCATTGTCCGCCCGCCACAGCCATGTCCGCTTGGCGATCAGCGGGTGCGGCACCTCCAGTGTCAGGGCGCCGGCGGCAAGCGGCACCCCGTCGGCGAGCAGATGCGCACCGAGTTCCGCCAGCAGGCGATCGGCGCCGGGACACTCGGAAGCGAAATCGACAAGCCAGGCAAGGGTTGGGGAGAGCTGCATGACCCGATGATGGCGAAGGAGGGCCGCCTTTGTCACGGGCAATCCTTGACGGGCTGCTTTGGCGCCGCCATGTGCCAGGATCACCTGAGGGATGATCGCCGATGACCGAGCCGTTCGTCTTGCGACGCGAGACCCAGATCGCCGCCCCGCGCGCCACCGTCTTCGCCTATTTGACCGATCCCGAGAAAATCCTGAGCTGGATGGGCTCCGATGCGACCACCGAGCTGCATCCGGGCGGACTTTACCTGCTCAAGGGCATCGGCCCGCGTGCCAGCGTCGCCCGCGGCGCCTTCCGTGAGGTCGTGCCGGTGCATCGTCTCGCCTACACGTTCGGTTGGGAGGGCGGTCAGGAAGTGCCGCCCGGCTCGAGCCTGATCGAGATCGACCTGATCGAGCGCGATGGCGGCACGTTGCTGCGCATGACGCATAGCGGGCTGCCGACCGAGGAACAGGTGGCCGCGCACGCCAAGGGCTGGGCGCATTATCTGGAGCGGCTCACCAGTGTCGCCGCCGGCCGCGATCCCGGTCCGGACAAAGGCGTCTCAGACAATATGTAGCTCTTGTAGGGTGGGCAAAGGTACGCTCCGCTTTGCCCACCTACTCCGCTTTGCCCACCTACGAGAGCACGATACGCCGTCAAACAGCCGCGGTCGCCACCACCTGCGCCAAGAGCTGCTCGCGCCTCGCTTGCGAGCGCTGGCCCTTCATGGTCGCAGCGAAGCGCTCGAGGATGCCCTCCTCGAACGCGGTGACGATGGTGTCGTGGACGTAGCTCTTGCGGCAGATCGCCGGGGTGTTGGAGAGCTTGTCGGCCGCGGCGCGAATCGCGTTCAGCACCTGCTTCTTGCGGCCGCGCTGGCTGGTCGCCGGCGTGATCCGCGACAGCGATTCGACGACGACGGCGGAGGCCATCAGCGTGCGGAAATCCTTCAGCGAAATCTTGATGCCGGCGATCTCGCGCAGGAACGCGTTCACCTGCGTGGTGCTGACCGCGCGCACGATGCCTTGGGCATCGCGATACTGGAACATGCGCTTGCCGGGGACGCCCTGCAAAATGCCGATGGCGCGCACCAGCTTGGCCGCATCGCACTCCTTGCGCACCGCCTTGCCGCCCTTCGCCTTGAAGGTCAGCACGAAGCAATCGTCCTCCAGCGTCACGTTGGACTTCAGCAGCGTGGTGGCGCCGCGAGTGCCGTTGAGACGGGCATAGGATTCATTGCCTGGACGGATCGCGGTGCGCGCGATCAGCTCGATCACCGCGGAAAGTGCAAACTCGCGCGTCGGCTCATCGCCCGACAGGAACGCCGACACCTTGCGCCGGATCTTGGGCAGCGCACCGACGAGCTTTTCCAGGCGATGCGCCTTGCGTTGCTCGCGGACCTTCTCCCAGTCGGCGTGATAGCGATATTGCAGCCGGCCGGCGGCATCGCGACCCACTGCCTGGAGATGCGAGCTCGGATCGGCCGAGTAGCGCACCTCGCGATAGGCCGGCGGCACCGCCATGGCGTGCAGCCGGCGAATGGTGCGGGCGTCGCGGATATGGGCGCCGTTGGGGCGAACGAAGGCATAGCCTTTGCCGCGCTTGATGCGGCGGATAGTCAGCTCGTTCTGGTCGCCGAGCCGCAGGCCCAGCTCCTTGGCAAGGGCCTCAACCGTCGCCGGGGAGGCCGAATCGAACACTTTCTTGGGGCTGGGACGGGTGGAACCCGATGGTTTCGGCCATTGTCCGAGGGCTTTGGCCAGCGCAATGGCAGCAGGATCGGCCGAGGCAGGCCGCATCGTCCCGAGATTCTGCTGATCCATCATAGTGTTACGCCTTGGCCCTGTGTGCTGCCGTTCAATGCCGCTGTTCTGATTTTTGTTCCAAGCCTGAGCCGGAGGGTCTCTTGGGACCCGGGTTAGCCACTTAGGGTGTTCCGAACGGCATTGCGAGTCCCGAATCAGTGAAAAGAGGTTTCTAAATACCTCCTGCGGCGCATGGGCGCCCTGCGCGGCCGCTTTTCGGCGATTTGGGTAAAGAGCCCGAAAGCCGCGCCCCCGCCTGTTTCAGATTTGCGACATCAGGCCTGTCCCGCTTGATCTTCCGCATGGTCCGCCGCTCACCGAAGGTCCAGCTTGTGATCCTTGTCGGGGGCGGTTAGCCCGACGCATAATCGTTAAACGATGATGATGAAGTCGGCTCGCCAGTCAGCTGTGCTCGGCTTGCCGTATGTGGAGGGAAGCATGTCCGAGAAGATCTACGACGTCCCCGCGGAATGGGCCAAGCGGGCCTGGGTCGACCAGGCCAAGTACAAGGACATGTACGCCCGCTCGATCGCGGACCCCAACGCCTTCTGGGCCGAGCATGCCAAGCGCATCGACTGGATGCACGCGCCGACCAGAATCGAGAACGTCTCCTTCGCGCCCGGCAACATCTCGATCAAATGGTTCGAGGACGGCATCCTCAACGTCGCCTATAATTGCATCGACCGCCATCTCGCCAAGCGCGGCAACCAGACCGCGATCATCTGGGAAGGCGACGATCCCTCGCAATCAAAGCATATCACCTACAGGCAGCTGCACGACGAGGTATGCCGGATGGCCAACATCCTGCGCACCCGCAACGTCAAGAAGGGCGATCGCGTCACCATCTATCTGCCGATGATTCCGGAAGCGGCCTACGCGATGCTGGCCTGCGCGCGGATCGGCGCGATCCATTCGGTGGTGTTCGCCGGCTTCTCGCCTGACAGCCTCGCGCAACGCATCAACGACTGCCAATCCAAGGTCATCATCACCGCGGATGAAGGCCTGCGCGGCGGCAAGAAGGTGCCGCTGAAGGCCAATGTCGATGCGGCGCTCGCCAAGGCTGACGGCGTCGACTGGGTCGTCGTGGTCAAGCGCACCGGCGGTCAGGTCGAGATGAATCCGTCGCGCGATCTCTGGTATCACGACGCCGCCAAGATGGTGACGACGGAATGCCCGGTCGAGCATATGCATGCGGAGGATCCGCTGTTCATCCTCTACACGTCGGGCTCGACCGGCCAGCCCAAGGGCGTGCTGCACACCTCGGGCGGATATCTCGTGTTCGCGTCGATGACGCATCAATACGTGTTCGACTATCACGACGGCGACGTCTACTGGTGCACCGCCGACGTCGGCTGGGTCACCGGCCACAGCTACATTCTCTACGGACCGCTCGCCAATGGCGCGACCACGCTGATGTTCGAAGGCGTGCCGAATTACCCTGACAATTCGCGCTTCTGGAACGTCATCGACAAGCACAAGGTCAACATCTTCTACACCGCGCCGACCGCGATCCGCGCGCTGATGCAGTCGGGCGACGAGCCGGTGAAGAAGACCTCGCGCGCCTCGCTCCGCCTGCTCGGCTCGGTCGGCGAGCCCATCAATCCGGAAGCATGGGAATGGTATCACCGCGTCGTCGGCGACGATCGCTGCCCGATCGTCGACACCTGGTGGCAGACCGAGACCGGCGGCATCCTGATCACACCGTTGCCGGGCGCGACCAAGCTGAAGCCAGGCTCGGCCACGCAGCCGTTCTTCGGCGTCGCGCCCGAAATCGTCGACGCCGACGGCAAGGTGCTGGAGGGTGAGACAACAGGCAATCTCTGCCTGACGCGCTCCTGGCCGGGCCAGATGCGCACCGTCTATGGCGATCATGCCCGCTTCGAGCAGACCTATTTCTCGACCTACAAGGGCAAGTACTTCACCGGCGACGGCTGCCGCCGCGACGCCGACGGCTATTACTGGATCACCGGTCGCGTCGACGACGTCATCAACGTCTCCGGCCACCGCATGGGCACTGCCGAGGTCGAAAGCGCGCTGGTCGCGCATGAGAAGGTGTCGGAAGCCGCCGTCGTCGGCTTCCCCCACGACATCAAGGGCCAGGGCATCTACGCCTATGTGACCCTGATGGCCGGCATCGAGCCGACCGAGGATCTGCGCAAGGAGCTCGTCACCTGGGTGCGCAAGGAGATCGGACCGATCGCATCGCCCGACCAGATCCAGTTCGCCCCTAGCCTGCCCAAGACCCGCTCCGGCAAGATCATGCGCCGCATCCTGCGCAAGATCGCCGAGGACGAGCCAGGCAGCCTAGGGGACACCTCGACCTTGGCCGATCCCGCCGTGGTCGATGATCTCGTCAAGAACCGGCAGAACAAGAAGTCGGCGTAGACCAGGCACCGTCATTCCGGGCGCGCGACAGCGCGACCCGGAATCTCGAGATTCTCAGGTGCGCAATTGCGCACCCTAGTTCGATGCTTCGCATCGCCCCGGAATGACTGCCTTTCGCGCCCTCACGCGCTTGTCAGCGCGCGGGGCGCCCACACCCGCATCTTTCCCGCAGAGTGTTGTTTTCAGGTCATTTACTTTATTTCGAACATTTCCTTTCTTTCCCGTGTTGGCTCGCCCCTGGCGGCCGCGCCTGGAAACCGTCCGGTCAACAAGCGCGGTTAAGAATGTCTGGGCAGGCGGGCAATTGCCGGTTTTGCGTGAATTTGGATGATCCTTTTCGGGCTGAGGGGAAAATCGATGTCGATGAAGATTGCATTGGCGCTGGCTGCCACCATCGGGGCAGGGGCCTTGATGTCGACGGCGGCCGAGGCGCGGCCGGAGATCGTTGGAACCCACCTGGAAAACTATTCGCCCGGCACCATCGTGGTCAAAACCAACGAACGTCGGCTCTATCTGATCCTCGATGACGGCCACGCCGTGCGATATCCCGTCGGCGTCGGTAAATCAGGCAAGCAATGGGCCGGCACCACCCGCATCGACGGCAAGTATCGCAACCCGGCCTGGGCGCCGCCCGCCGAAGTCAAGCGCGACAAGCCGCAGCTTCCCGACGTGATCCCCGGCGGCTCGCCGCGCAACCCGATGGGCGTTGCGGCGATGACGCTGGCCGGCGGCGAATATGCCATCCACGGCACCAATGTGCCGGGCTCGGTCGGCGGCTTCGTCTCCTATGGCTGCATCCGCATGCTCAACGACGACATCACCGATCTCTACAGCCGCGTCTCGGTCGGAACGACGGTGGTCGTGACGCGCTGATCATTGCGATCAAGCCAGGATTTGAAAAAGCCGCGTCGTCCGACGCGGCTTTTTCACTACCAGAAGCGCCAGCCGCGTCTGCACCAGCCGTCGCGATGACCGCCATTGTAGCTGCGTGCGTACCCGCCCGCGAGCATCGCCGCCGAAACGTTTGCGGTTCGTCTGGTCGCAACATCGGCGAGCACGCGTCCGTATTTTTCCGAGCCGAGATTGTAGATGGTGACGCCGCCCTGAGCGAGCAGGTTGCGCAAAGCATCGGTGGCCGCTTCCGCCTTGTCCAACTCGTCCCGGCAGGACGCCTTCATCTCGGGCGCATCGATGCCGCGCAGGCGAACCCGCGCCACGAGATCGCGTCCGTCGCCTTGATGCACGCGCGCGAGAAACGTGTCGCCGTCGATCGTGCGGATGACATCGATCGGCAAACGGCTGTCGGGATTGCCGGACTGTTGAAGAATAATCCCGGCATCCTGCGCGCGTTCATCTGCCGGAAGCGGAACTCGCCACTCGGTGCCATGCCGAAAAGCCAGCACGACCGCCACCACGACGCCGACCACGAACATCCACGGCACAAGCGCGGAAAAGCGGCGGCCGAACGGTGAGCCGCCGTAAGAAGGTCGATAGGAACGATCCGGATCGAAGCGCGACATCCGCGCACGCTAAGGCTGAGTCGGCTGCACAGACAAGCGACCGCAAAAGAGCTGCGTCTCAAAAATCCGAGGCGATGCCCTTGCGTTCCCAATCGCCGTAGCGGGTGGGCTCGGGTCCCTTCGGCCCCTGCAATTCCTTCGGCGCCGCCTTCGCATCGTCCTTGGCATGCGCCGCTGCGGCCCGCCGACGTTCCTCGGCTTCGGCCAGCGCGCGCTGCGCGGCGGGGGACAAGGGCTTGTGATCAGGGGCGGGAGGTTGGTCGTTCATGATCCATGGGTCCTAGCGCAGGATCTCGACCTGCGCGACGTCCAATAACGCATTGCTGAAATGGCTCCGGCGGGCTGAAATCGCCAGAGACCATTCTTACATTTGGCATATTCGCATGCCACAGAAGGTGTTCTCAAGGCATGCGCCATAAGGCGGAACTGCCGCCTCGCTCAGAACCTTACGTCCGCATGCCATCTCAACGTTTTGCCCCTCCGTCCGAAGTGCCCGGTCTTGCGGCGCGACGGATCGCTGCCGATATCGTCGACGGCGTCCTGCACAAGCACCGCACGCTTGATGACCAGCTCGATGGCTCCGGCGCCCATCCCGGACTGAAAACGCTCGCCGACCGCGACCGCGCGCTGATGCGGCGCCTGGTCGCAACTATTCTGCGCCGTCTCGGCACGCTCGGGCATGTGCTGTCGCGCCTGCTCGACAAAGGCATTCCGTCCGACGCGCCGCGCGCGCAGAGCGCGCTCTTGATCGGCGCCGCCCAGATTCTCTGGATGGACGTGCCCGACCACGCCGCGGTCGATCTCTCGGTTCGCCTGGTGCAATCCGATCGGCGCGCCGCGCGTTATGCCGGTCTCGTCAACGCCGTGCTGCGCCGCTGCGCGCGCGAGGGTCAAGCGCTGGTCGACGAGGTCGCATCGCAATCGCTCGACCTGCCGCCCTGGTTGCTGGCCCGCTGGAGCGCGCATTACGGCGAGGCGACCGCGCGGGACATGGTGCTGGCGCTCGGCCACGAACCGTCGCTCGACCTGACGGTGAAGTCCGATGCCGCGCAATGGGCGAGCCGGTTGCATGGCGAAGTGCTGCCGACCGGTTCGGTGCGCACGCTGCTGCACGGCTCGGTGACCATGCTGCCCGGCTTCGCCGAAGGACAATGGTGGGTGCAGGACGCCGCTGCCGCGCTGCCGGTCCGGCTGTTCGGCGACATCAAGGGCAAATCCATCGCCGACCTCTGCGCCGCGCCTGGCGGCAAGACCGCGCAGCTGGTGCTGGCAGGCGCGAAAGTCACCGCGCTCGACCGTTCGCCCGCCCGGGTGGCGCGCCTGCGCGAAAATCTGAACCGCCTGTCGCTTCAGGCCGAGACTGTCGTTGCTGACGCCGTAGAATGGACGGGGCCAGCGGACGGCTTCGATGGAATCCTGATCGATGCGCCCTGCACCTCGACCGGAACGATCCGCCGGCATCCCGACGTTGCGTGGCTGCGGCAGGAGTCCGACGTCGCCGCAATGACCGTTCTTCAGCAGCGGCTGCTGAAGAAAGCGGTCTCGTTGCTCAAATCAGGCGGGACGCTGGTCTATTGCACCTGCTCGCTGGAACCCGAGGAAGGCGAGCAGGCCATCGCCACGCTGCTGGCTGCGGAGCCTGCGCTGCGCCGGGTGCCGATCGAAGCCAGCGAGGTCTCCGGCCTCAGCGAGACCATCACGGCCGAGGGCGATCTCCGGACCCTGCCGAGTCACCTGCCGCATGCCGACCCGAAGCTCGGCGGGCTCGACGGATTTTTCGCGGCCCGGCTCGTTAAATCCTGATTTTGCACCGGATTTTAGCACCACCCTGATTCGGGGCCTTTCAAGGTGGTGTCGGCCGTGCGATTTTGGGATTAATAAGGATTCGTCGGAATCCTCTCCCCCTTCAAGGCAAGGCGTGTCGGTCGCTCAACGCAGACGTATCTCGACGCTGGTCATGAACCGCTTCGCGCGGAACATGCTCGCGCGCGCGAGCGGCGGTTCCGTTGCGCTGTCGCGGGTCTGGCCGGGCCGGACCGATCGCCTGATCATCGCGCCGCATGATTTGCGCACTGCGGATGCGACGCGCGCGGCCGAGATCTATGCCGGCCGTTTCGTCTTCGCCGGCAAGATCGTCAATTGCCATGGCCGCTCGATCTTCGACCTCGATCCGCCGTCGGAGGATTGGGAGGTCGCGCTGCTCGGTTTCGGTTGGCTGCGGCATCTGCGCGCCGCCGATACCGCGCTGACCCGCGCCAATGCGCGCGCGCTGGTCGAGGACTGGATCAGCAACCCCGCCAACAAGCGCCGGCCGGTGGCCCGCCGCGCCGACGTGCTGGCGCGACGCGTGATCTCGCTGCTGTCGCAGGCGCCGCTGGTGCTCAACGACACCGACAACAAATTCTACCGCCGTTACCTGCGCGCACTGGCGCGCGAGATCCGCTTCCTGCGTTACACCATGGTCAACATCCCCGACGGGGTGCCGAAACTCCAGGTGCAGATCGCGCTGTGCTACACCACGCTTTGCCTCGCCAATCAGGCCCGCCATATCCGCAGCGCATCGAAAAAGCTCTCCGACGAGTTGCAGCGGCAGATCCTCCCCGACGGCGGCCACATCTCGCGCAATCCGGGTGCGCTGATCGAGCTCCTGATCGACCTGTTGCCGCTGCGGCAGACCTTTGCCGCGCGCAACATCGCGCCGCCGCCGGCGCTGCTCAATGCGATCGACCGCATGATGCCGATGCTGCGCTTCTTCCGGCACGGCGACGGCAATTTCGCTTTGTTCAACGGCATGAGCGCGACGCCATCGGATGTGCTCGCGACGCTGCTCGCCTATGACGATACCCATGGCGCGCCGATGGCGAACATGCCGCACACCGGCTTCCAGCGCCTCGATGCGGGCCCGACCACCGTCATCATCGACACCGGCGCGCCGCCGCCGCCCGGCGTCAGCCACGACGCGCATGCCGGTTGCCTGTCGTTCGAACTGTCCTCCGGCATCAGCCGCATCGTCACCAATTGCGGCATGCCGACCACAGGCCGCGACAATTGGCGGCCGTTTGCGCGCAGCACCGCGGCGCATTCGACGCTGACCTATCACGACACCTCGTCCTGCCAATTCGTCGAGATGTCGGCGATGAAGCGGCTGCTGCACGGCGCGCCGATCATCAGCGGCCCTCATGAGGTCGAGAGCTATCGCGAGGTCGTCGAGGGCGGCACGCTGCTGACGACCTCGCAGAATGGCTATCTCGCCAAGTTCGGGGTGATCCATCGGCGCGTGCTGATGGTCGCCAACGACGGCACGCGGATCGACGGCGAGGACACGCTGTCGCCGCCGCAAGGCGCGCGGCTCAAGGGCGCTGACGCCGATTTCGCGCTGCGCTTCCACCTGCATCCCGCGGTGAAGGCGAGCCGGCTGTCGGATGCGCGCGGCGTCATGCTGGTGCTGCCGAACCGCGATGTCTGGACCTTCGAGGCCCTGGACGACAAGGTCGAGCTCGAGGACAGCGTGTTCCTGGCCGGCAATGACGGCCCGCGTCGCACCGCCCAGATCGTGATCCGCCAGGATGCCCGTCAGGCGCCCACGATCCGCTGGAGCTTTGTGCGCTCCACCGCCTCGCCCGCGGTCACCAATGCCCGCCGTAACGCACGGCGCGAGCCGGAACTTCCGCTGTAGACGCGCTCGATTCGGTCCCATCTCGTCGTTGTGAATACGGCCAAAAGCTGCTATCGAGCGCTCGTTCGCGCGACTGGCGACCTTGGATGGAGCACCATCGGGAAGCGCGACACATATCCGCCGCGCGCCTGGGCATAGACACTCCCTGAACAGAGGATCTTGCTCATGACTGACCATCCCCGTCGCGTCACCCGCGCCCTGCTCTCCGTCTCCGACAAATCGGGCCTGATCGAGTTCGCCAAGGCGCTTGCCGCGCATGACGTCGAACTGGTCTCGACTGGCGGCACCGCGAAGGCGATCGCCGCGGCCGGCCTCAAGGTGAAGGATGTCTCGGACCTCACCGGCTTCCCCGAGATGATGGATGGCCGCGTCAAGACGCTGCATCCGAAGGTGCATGGCGGCCTGCTCGCAATTCGCGACAACAAGGAACATGCCGAGGCGATGAAGGCGCACGGCATCGCGCCGATCGATCTCCTCGTCGTCAACCTCTATCCGTTCGAGGCGACCGTCGACAAAGGCGCCGGCTTCGAGGATTGCATCGAGAATATCGACATCGGCGGCCCCGCGATGATCCGCGCCGCCGCGAAGAACCATGACGACGTCGCGGTCGTGGTCGAGGCCGACGACTACAAGGCCGTGCTCGACGAGCTCGCTGCCAACAACGGCGCGACCACGCTGAAGCTGCGCCGGCGTCTCGCTGCAAAGGCCTATGCCCGCACCGCGGCCTATGACGCCGCCATTTCCAACTGGTTCAACCGGCAGCTCGAGATTGACGCACCCGACTTCCGCGCCTTTGGCGGCAAGTTGATCCAGTCGCTGCGCTATGGCGAGAACCCGCACCAGACCGCGGCGTTTTACGCAACGCCCGACAAGCGCCCGGGCGTTTCGACCGCGCGGCAGCTCCAGGGCAAGGAGCTCTCCTACAACAACATCAACGACACCGACGCGGCCTATGAGTGCATCGGCGAGTTCGACACCAAGCGCACCGCGGCCTGCGTCATCGTCAAGCACGCCAACCCTTGCGGCGTCGCTGAAGGCGCGAACCTCGTCGAGGCCTATCGCAAGGCGCTGGCCTGTGATTCCACCTCCGCCTTCGGCGGCATCATCGCGATGAACCGGCCGCTCGATGCCGACACCGCGCGCGAGATCACGAAGATCTTCACCGAGGTCATCATCGCGCCTGACGCCAGCGAAGAGGCGATCGCCATCATCGGCGGCAAGAAAAACCTGCGCCTGCTGCTCGCAGGCAGCCTGCCCGATCCCCGCGCGCCGGGCCTCACGGCGAAGACGGTGGCCGGCGGGCTTCTGGTGCAGAGCCGCGACAACGCCGTGGTCGACGACATGACGTTCAAGGTCGTCACCAAGCGCGCGCCGACCGAAGCCGAAATGCGCGACCTGAAGTTCGCTTTCCGGGTGGCAAAGCACGTCAAGTCCAACACCATCATCTACGCCAGGGATCTCGCCACCGTCGGCATCGGCGCGGGTCAGATGAGCCGTGTCGATTCAGCCCGGATCGCGGCACGCAAGGCGCAGGATGCGGCCAACGAGCTGAAGCTGGCGGAGCCGCTGACCAAGGGCTCGGTGGTGGCGTCGGATGCGTTCTTCCCGTTCGCCGACGGCATGCTCGCCTGTATCGAGGCCGGCGCCACCGCGGTGGTGCAGCCCGGCGGCTCCATGCGCGATGACGAGGTGATCAAGGCCGCCGACGAGCATGGCATCGCCATGGTGTTCACGGGGACAAGGCACTTCCGGCACTGATCTCACCGCCGTCATTCCGGGGCGCGCGCAGCGCGAACCCGGAATCTCGCGCAACAACCTCTGGATTCCGGGTTCATCGCTCCGCGATGCCCCGGAATGACGATGGAGAGGGCTACTCCCGCACCCGCATCAATAATGCGAATCCCGTCACGAAAAACACGACCAGCACGGCCATGCCGGCCTTCTGGCTGGCGGTGGCCGCGGTGATCACGCCGATCAGCAGCGGGCCGATGAAGGACGTCACCTTCCCGGTCAGCGCGAACAGGCCAAAATACTGCGCGATACGATCCTTCGGCGCGAGGCGGATCAGCAGCGTGCGCGAGGCCGCTTGAAGCGGACCGCCGGCCGCGCCGATCAGGCAGCCGAGCACGATATAGGCACGCTCGGCGGCGGCGCCGAACAATGGCCCGCCCGGCACCGGCGGCGCGACCTTGACGAACAACACACTGTCCTTGTCCACCAGCAGGATCGCCGCGACCGAAAGCAGCAGGATCAGCATGCTGCCGGCGATGACGCGCTTCGGACCAAGGTAGTCATCGAGCTTGCCGCCAAGCCAGGCACCAAAGGTGCCGGCGATGGCGAGGATAATGCCGAACGTGCCGATCTGGATCGTGTGCCAGCCAAAGGTGCCGGCCGCATAGATGCCACCGAAGGCGAACAGCGAGACAAGACCATCCGTGTAGATCATGTTGGCAAGCAGAAACGCGGCGAGCGATTTCTGCTGCGGCAGATCCTTCAGCGATTGCTTGAGATCAGCTAGTCCTTCGTACAGCGCCTCGCGCACCGGGCGCTTGGCCGGATAATCCGGCGTGAACAAGAACATCGGCGTTACGAAAACGATGAACCAGAGCCCGGTCAACGGTCCCGCAGCACGATCGCCTTCATGGGTGACGGGATCGAGCCCGAACAGCGGCGTGAAGCCGAGCAGCGTGCGGCCGGTCTCGGGGTTGGCGGCGAAGAAGCCGAGCACGATGATCAGGCTGACGATGCCGCCGATGTAACCGGTAGCCCAGCCGGTACCGGAAAGCCGGCCGATGCGGTCGGGCGGCACCAGCGTCGGCATCATGGCATTGTTGAACACGGTGGCGAATTCCGCGCCGACGCTGGCAAGCGCAACCGCAATGAGCAACGGCGGAATGATGGCGTGATCGCCGGGCTTGCCGATCCACAACGCGCATGAAGCCACCACCAGAACTGCGCCGAACGAGGCGATCCACGGCTTGCGGCGGCCGGAGGCATCCGCGATGGCGCCAAGCACCGGGGACAACAGCGCAATCGCCAGGCCAGCTGCTGCCATCGCAAAGCCCCACAACGATTGCCCCGTGGCAGGATCCGGCGCGACGTTGGTGGCGAAATAGGGCGCGAACACGAAGGTCGTGATCAGCGTGAAATAGGGCTGCGCGGCCCAATCGAAGAAGATCCAGCTGATGACGGCGGCGCGCGGCGGATAGGTTCGCAGGGCGCCGGCCAGGCGCGCATCGGAGGCGGTCGTCGTCGTCACGCAGTCCTCATCACAAACAGTTTTGCCGCTCTTGGCGCAAACCGTATAGCATTGTTGCGACGCGTTTGAACTGGCCTGAAGGCTTGGCGGAAATTTGATGATGGCGTCATTTTCGACACGACGTGCTTTTTTCGCGCTGATCGCCACTCTGGCGTTTGGGCTTGCAGCGGCAACCGCTCAGGATGCGCGGCGAGCCTATGTGCCGCCCGCGCTGGACGCCGTGCACGCCATCCCCGCCGAGCATGGCATGGTGGTGGCACAAGAGAAGATCTCGGCGCAAGTCGGCGCCGACATCTTGCGGCGCGGCGGCAATGCCGTCGACGCGGCCGTCGCCACCGGCTTTGCGATGGCGGTGACGTATCCGCGCGCCGGCAATATCGGCGGTGGCGGCTTCATGGTGATCCATTCCGCCGACCGCAATGAGGACGTCGCGATCGACTATCGCGAGACCGCACCTGCGGCAACGACGGCGCAGATTTTCCTCGGACCCGACGGCAAGCCTGATCCCGCCAAGTCGCGCGATTCCGGGCTCGGCATCGGTGTGCCCGGCACCGTCGCAGGCCTGGCGCTGGCGCTGGAAAAATACGGCTCCGGACAATTCACGCTCGCGCAATTGCTCGAACCTGCGATCGCACTCGCCCGCGATGGATTTGTCGTCACCGACGACATGGCCGACACGCTGCCGGGTTGGTATCCGCGACTGGCACGCTTTCCAGCGTCAGCCAGGATTTTCGCAAAGCCTGATGGCGCGCCGCTTGGCGAAGGCGACAGGCTGTTGCAGCGCGACCTCGCCGACACGCTGGCGAGCATCGCGGCCCAAGGTGTGCGCGGATTCTACGAGGGTCCGGTGGCGGAGCAGATCGCCAAGGCCGTCTCCGACGCCGGCGGCATCATGACGCCGGCCGATCTGAAGGCCTATCAGCCGGTGATCCGCACCCCGGTGCACGGCACCTATCGCGGCTACGACATCGTCTCGATGCCGCTGCCGTCCTCCGGCGGCGTGGTGCTGATCGAGACGCTCAACATCCTCGAAGGCTTTCAGCTGGCGGATATCAAGCAGGGATCGCCAGCATCGTTGCATCTCCTGATCGAGGCCATGAAGCGCGCCTATGCCGATCGCGCGCGCTTTCTCGGCGATCCGGCCTTTGTCAACGCGCCGATCGATACGCTCATTGCGAAGGACTATGCTGCCAAGCTCCGCACCGGCATCTCCATCGAGCACGCCACGCCGTCCAGGGACCTTGTTGCGAGCGCGGCCTCGCCACGCGAGGGCAGCAACACCACGCACTACTCGGTCGTCGACAGCCGTGGCAACGCCGTCAGCAACACCTACACGCTGAACTTCAGCTACGGCATCGGCCTCGTTGCCGACGGCACCGGCGTGCTGCTCAACAACGAGCTCGACGATTTCACTGCTGCCGTCGGCGCTTCCAACGCCTACGGTCTCGTCGGCTATGAGGCCAATCTGCCCGGGCCCGGAAAGCGGCCGCTGTCCTCGATGTCGCCGACTATCGTGCTGAAGGACGGCAAGCCGGTGCTGGTGACGGGCTCGCCGGGCGGCAGCCGCATCATCTCGACCGTGCTCCAGGTCATCGTGAATGTGCTCGACTACAGGATGGACGTCGCGGCCGCCGTGGCGGCGCCGCGGCTGCATCATCAATGGCTTCCGGATGAAGTGCGCATCGAACGTGGCTTCCCCGACGACGTGCTGGCCGAGCTGAGGGCGATGGACCATCCCATTGTCGAGCCGATGGGACAGACGTCGGCCAATTCGATTGCCGTGACGCCGAACGGCCCGCTCGGGGCGCCCGATCCGCGCACGCGCGGTGCGGACGCCGCGGGACAGTAACCCGCTCCCGCATGGCACAACGGCGCGCGCTGGCTTGCGCCGGCCGCCGCGCGTGCTACCACCGGCCAATCAAAAGAATTTGCCGGGGAAACGCACATGACAGCAGCCGATCCGCTCCAGCGCATCGAACGCGCCGAGATCGAAGACACCAGCCTTCTTGCTTTCTATCGCGACATGAACGTCGCCGAGCGCCGCACCTTCTGGGCCTGTGCAGCCGGCTGGGCGCTCGACGGCATGGACTTCATGATCTACCCGCTGGTGATCGGCACCATCATCGCGCTGTGGAAGGTCGATGCGGCCTCGGCCGGCCTTGCCGGCACGGTGACGCTGCTCGCCTCCGCCATCGGCGGCTGGCTCGGCGGCTATCTGTCCGACCATATCGGCCGGGTCAGGACGCTCCAGATCACCATCATCTGGTTTTCGTTCTTCTCGCTGGTTTGCGCAATCGTGCAGAATTTCGAGCAACTCCTGATCGCGCGCGCAGTGCTCGGCCTCGGCTTCGGCGGCGAATGGGCCGCCGGCGCCGTGCTGATGGGCGAGGCGATCCGGCCGCAATATCGCGGACGCGCCGTCGGCTCGGTGCAGTCGGGCTGGGCCGTCGGTTGGGGCCTTGCCGTGCTCTCGCAGGCGATCCTGTTTTCGCTGATGCCGGCGGAGACGGCCTGGCGCTGGATGTTCGTGATCGGGGCGCTGCCGGCGCTGCTGGTGTTCTATATCCGCCGCTCCGTCACCGAGCCGGAGATCGCGGCCGCCGCACGCGCCAAGCACGCGGAAACGGGCAGTCATCCCAAGCTGTGGGAGATCTTCACCTTTCCGATCGTGAAGACCACGGTGCTGGCATCGCTGATGGCGACGGGCTGCCAGGGCGGCTATTACGCCATCACTTTCTGGGTGCCGCAGTTCCTGACCAAGGAGCGGCATCTGTCGATCGTCGGCTCAACCGGCTATCTCTCGACGCTGATCATCGGCTCGTTCATCGGCTATCTGGTCGGCGCCTGGCTTGCCGACCGAATCGGACGGCGCAATCTGTTCCTGATCTTCTCGATCGGCGCGATCGCCGTGGTGCTGCTCTACACGCAGCTGCCGCTCATCAACGAGATCCTGTGGGTGCTGGGCTTCCCGCTCGGCTTCTTCGCCTCGGGCTATTTCTCGGGGGTCGGCGCGTTCTTGACCGAGCTCTATCCGACGCGCCTGCGCGGCTCCGGCCAGGGCTTCTGCTACAATTTCGGCCGCGGCATCGGCGCGCTGTTTCCGTTCCTCGTCGGCGCACTCTCGGCGACCACGTCGCTGGCCAATGCGATCGCGATCTTCGCGGTGGTGGCTTACGCGGTGTTCTTCATCGCGGCGTTCGCGCTGCCGGAGACACGCGGGCGGGTGTTGCACGCGGATTAGTGAGTTGCTGTCGTCCCGGGGCACGCGAAGCGTGAACCCGGAACCTCGAGATTCTCAGGTGCGCAATTGCGCACCATAGTTCGGTGCTGCGCACCGCCCGGAATGAGGGGAAAGAGACCTACCGCCCCACCTGATACGGCCCGCCCTTCTCCAGCGCTCGCGCATAGGCTGGTCGCGCATGGATGCGCTCCAGGAACGCCATCGCCTTGGGATGGCCTTGCTCAAGCCCGCCGCGCGCTTGCGCGGCTTCCAGCGGGAAGCTCATCTGGATGTCGGCCGCGGTGAACTCGTTGCCGGCGAACCATTCGCTCTTCGCAAGCTCTCCTTCCCAATAATCCATGTGCTGCTTGAGCTGCGGATTGACCAGCGCGGTCAGCGCCTGGTTCGAGACCTTGCGCACCAGCGGGCGCAGCAGCGCCGGCGCGCGCTTCGGCATCAGCGTGAACAGCAGTTTGAGCAACAGCGGCGACATCGCCGAGCCTTCGGCGTAGTGCAGCCAGTAGGTAAAGCGCAGCCGTTCCGGCGTATCGGGCGGCGGGATCAGCCGGCCGTTGCCGTAGGTCGCAACGAGATATTCGATGATCGCACCCGACTCGGCGATGGTGTTGCCGTTGTCGGTGATGACGGGCGACTTGCCGAGCGGATGGATCGCGCGCAGCTCCTTGGGCGCGCGCATATCGGGCTGGCGTTGATAGCGCACGATCTCGTAGGGCACGCCCAACTCCTCGAGCAGCCACAGCACCCGCTGCGACCGCGAATTGTTGAGATGGTGGACGGTCAGCATCGCGAAATCCTCAAGGGCCCGGGTGGTCGGTCGGCCGTGTACCTGCCAGCCCGGGAACACAATGTCGAGCCGGTTGGCCGGTTATTTTCACCCGGGTATATTGACGATCGCTATTTACCCGGGTATTAAAGCGGCCATCGCAGTCAATATGGCAATGATTTCAATGCTGAGGACTTTCACCGCCTTCCAGGGGCAGCGTCGCCTGGTGTCCGGGCCGGCTGGAGAAGTCGCGCTGGTCGTCAAGCGGGTCGCGCCGCGGCCGGACGAGGCCATCATCATCTTCTCGGACGCCACGGGCCGATCGATCGACTTCGACCTGCGCGGCGGCGATCGCGAGGTGCTGGCGCGGCTGGCGAAGCAGGTTCCGCCGCCGGTCGAAGAGACCGAGCCGCCGGCCGAGCCGCGCGGGCGCGGCCGGCCGAAGCTCGGCGTGGTCGCGCGCGAGGTGACGCTGCTGCCGCGGCATTGGGAATGGCTCAATGCGCAGCCCGGCGGCGCATCGGTCGCGCTGCGAAAACTGGTCGAAGAGGCGAGGCGCGCGCGCGGTGACAAGGACCGCGAGCGGCAGGCGCGCGAAGCGGCCTATCACTTCATGTCGACCATGGCCGGCAATCTCGCACAGTTCGAGGAAGCTTCGCGCGCGCTGTTCGCCGATGACCGGCGCCGCTTCACCGGACTGATTGCCGACTGGCCGGCTGACATCCGCGACCACATCGTCAAGCTCGCTTACAGCGACCGCGCGTAAGCCGCGCGCCGCTCTCCAACCACCCCATCGACGGCCGAGCCGCGCGTTCCGCGGCAACGGCTTTGCTCGCCATGACGAAAGGCCCATCCATGTCTGTTCCAAACCCGCTCTGGCAAACTTTCCTGCGCTTCCTCGCGCCGCTGATGCTGAGCAACGCGCTGCAATCGCTGTTCGGAACCGTCAGCAACGTCTATCTCGGCCAGATGATGGGCGTTGATGCACTCGCTGCGGTCTCGACGTTCTTCCCGGTGTTCTTCTTCCTGTTCGCCTTCGTCATGGGCTTGAGCACGGGCGCTACCGTGCTGATCGGCCAGGCCTTCGGCGCGGGCAAGCACTTCAGGATCAAGATGGTCGCCGGCACGACCCTCGCGGTCGGCCTGCTGCTCTCGATATCAGTGGGACTGGTGGGTGGTCTGCTCAGCCGGCAATTGATGATGGCGTTCGCAACGCCTGCGGACATTCTCGTTCCTGCCAGCGCTTATGCGCGGGTCATGCTGCTGACGATGCCGCTCGGCTTCACCTTCCTGCTGATGACGGCGATGATCCGCGGCGTCGGCGATGCCGTGACACCGCTGCTGGCGCTGGCGTTGTCGACCACGATCGGCTTGATCTTGACGCCGATGCTGATCCACCTCGACATCGGCATCACCAGCCCGGCTTGGGCCGCCGCGATCTCCAACGCAGTGACGCTGATCGTGCTGGGCGTCTATCTGCTGCGAAAGAAGCACGCGCTTGCGCCGGACGCGGCACTGCTGCGCCATGTCAGGCTCAATCGCGCCATGATCGGGCAGATCCTCGGCATCGGCCTGCCGAGCGCCATCGGCATGGTGGTAATGGCCATCGCCGAACTGGTTTTGCTCGGCCTCGTCAACGGCTTTGGTTCCGATGCGACCGCTGCGTATGGCGCCGTCAACCAGGTGATGGGCTACACGCAGTTCACGGCCATGTCGATTTCGATCGCGGTTTCGATCCTCGGCGCGCAGGCGGTCGGCAGCGGCGACCGGGCGCGGCTCGACGGCATCGTCCGCACCGGTCTTGCGTTCAATCTCGTGCTGACCGGCGGGCTGGTGGCGCTGATCTATATGGTGCCGCGCGCCGTGCTCGGCATTTTCATCACCGACGGTGCCGTGCTCGACCTGGCGAAGGGCCTCCTCTTCGTCGCCTTGTGGAGCTCGGTGCCGTTCGGACTTGCGACGACGTTCTCCGGCGCGATGCGCGCGGCGGGCGTGGCGCTGGCGCCGATGCTGCTGTCGATATCAGCCATTGTCGCGATCGAGCTGCCGTCGGCGGTGATCCTCAGCCGCGCGATCGGCCTCCAGGGCGTATGGGCCGCCTATCCGATCGTGTTCTGCGCCATGTTTCTCTTGCAGATGGGCTATTACCTCCTGGTGTGGCGCAAGCGGGCGATCCAACGTCTGGTCTGATCAGCAAGATATTATGACCGTCATTAAACGGTGGACCTGTGGCGCGCCCTGCGCCACAATGGAGCAAAGCAAGATCAGAGGGCCAGGTCAAAGAGCCAGGTCAAGGTGCCAAGTCAGGGAGAACGAGATTGACCCGCACAGCCCCGCAATTCCTGTTCGACTTCGGCAGCCCGAACGCCTATCTCAGCCATCTCGCGATCCCCGCGATCGAGCAGCGGATCGGCGTCAAGTTCGAATATGTGCCGATCCTTCTCGGCGGCATCTTCAAGTCGACCAACAACAGGTCGCCGGCGGAGACGCTGGCCGGCATCAAGAACAAGCGCGAATTCCAGGCCGTCGAGACCGAGCGCTTCATCAAGCGCTTCAAGGTCCAACCCTATGTCTGGAATCCATACTTTCCCGTCAATACGCTGCACCTGATGCGCACCGCGATCGCAGCGCAGCTCGAGGGCGTGTTCGAGAAATATGTCGACGCCGCCTTCCATCATATGTGGCGCGAGCCGAAGAAGATGGATGACCCCGAAATCGCGGCGAAGGCGCTGGCGTCTTCGGGCCTTGATGCTCAAAAGCTGTTCGCCCGCGCCCAGGAGCCCGAGGTGAAGGGCAAGCTGATCAAGAATACCGAGGAGGCGGTCGCCCGCGGCGCCTTCGGCTCGCCGACCTTTTTCGTCGGTAACGAGATGTTCTTCGGCAAGGAGCAGCTGCGCGAGGTCGAGGAGATGGTGCTGGAGAAGTGATCGTATCCGGCGCAAAATGAGCTAATTCTCCGGCTCGTCCTGGCGAAAGCCAGGACCCATAGCCACCGAAGGTTATTGGTATGATGAGCTGGGGCTCCAACTTGTCCGGTAACGAGCAGTTGGGGTAATGGGTCCTGGCTTTCGCCAGGACGACGGTCAAACAAGAAAAAAGAAGGACAACCCCATGCACATCCTCGTGGTCGGCGCCGGCGCCATCGGCGGCTATTTTGGTGGCAGGCTGTTGCAGGCCGGCCGCGACGTCACCTTCCTGGTCCGCCCCAGGCGCGCCAGCGAGCTCGCAAGTGCGGGCCTCGTCATCAAGAGTCCCAATGGTGATGTCACCTTGAAGAATCCGCCGACCGTGCAGGCCGACGCGATCAAGGACAAGTTCGACGTCGTGCTGCTCAGCTGCAAGGCGTTCGACCTCGATGATGCCGTCAAGTCGTTTGCGCCGGCGGTGGGCTCGAACACCGCAATCATCCCGATGCTCAACGGCATGAAGCATCTCGACATCCTCGATTCAAAATTCGGCAAGGAGCGCGTGCTCGGCGGTCTCTGCGCCATCGCGGCAACCTTGAACGAGAAGCGCGAAGTGGTGCAGCTTCAGCCGATGCAGTCGATCAATTACGGCGAGCGCGACGGCACGATGTCGGATCGCGTCAAGGCGATCGACGAGGCCTTCAAGAGCGGCATCAAGGGTGCCTCCGCCAGCCTGAATATTTTGCAGGACATGTGGGAGAAGTGGGTTTTCCTGTCTTCGCTCGCGGCGAGCACCAGCCTGATGCGCACCTCCGTCGGCAACATCCTCGCCGCGCCCGGCGGCCGGGATTTTCTGCTCGGCATGCTGGACGAGACCAGCGCGATCGCGACGGCATCAGGCTATCCGCCGGGCGGTCCGTTCTTCGAGCGCGTCAAGGGCAATCTCACCGCCGAGGGCTCGCCGATGACGGCCTCGATGTTCCGCGACATCAAGGCGGGCTTGCCGGTCGAAGCCGATCACGTGATCGGCGACCTCATCGCGCGCGCCGACGCGGCCAAAGTGCCGGTGCCGAAGCTGCGCATCGCGTATACGCATCTGAAGGCGTACGAGAAGCAGCGGGCGGGGTAGGTAGCAGCCACGCATTCGGTGTCGTCCCGGGGAAGGCCGGGACCCATACCGCGTGATCTGTCGAAGATTGATGGTTTCAGTGCCGCGGCACGCGCTGGTAAACTCCGAGCCTTCGCCGAATTACTTTCTGTGGCTTTGGGTCCGGCCTTCGCCGGGACGAGTGAGTTTGCTGCAACAGCGCTGCGCTAGTTGAAATGCGCCAGATAATGCGCCACCGCCGTGATTTCCTCCTCGCTCATGTGATAGGCGACGTCGGCCATCGCGGCGACGCCGCCGCCGACGCGCTGGCCCGCTTTGTAGTCGTGCAGCGCCTTGACCAGATATTCCTCGCGTTGACCTGCAAGCCGCGCGACGGCTTTAGTGCCGGCAAAGCTGTCCGTGTGACATGAGGCGCAGCGGCGGCCGACGGCAACCTGCGCACCTTTCTTCGACATATCCGGATCCTTGTCCTCGGCGGCCTTCGGCGGCGTCATCGCCGCGAAATAGGCGCCGAGGTTGCGGACGTCCTCGTTGGTGATCTCCTCTGCGATCGGCTGCATCTGCTCGTTCTTGCGCGAGCCGGCACGGAAGAACACGAGCTGCCATTGCAGGAACTGATCTGGCTGGCCGGCCAGCGAGGGAATGTTTTCGGTCTGCGAGATGCCGTTCTCGCCGTGACAGCCGGAGCAGACGGCCGCCTTCTCCTGGACGGCGGCGTTGTCGGCGGCGCTTGCGGGGACGAATGCGATCGCTGCGAGCGAGAGCGCGCCGATTGCGTACAAAGAATACTGACGGCGCATGGGGACAATTCCGATCTATCGAGCTCGTCATTCCGGGGCGTGCGGAGCACGAGCTATGATGCGCAATTGCGCATCTGAGAATTCATAACCGCGAGCCGGGGTTATGGGTTCCGGACTGACGCTGACGCGCAATCCGGAACGACGGGTGAGGCTGTGAAATGAAAGAGGCTGCGGCGCCTTCGAGCACCGCAGCCTCTCTGTCACGTCGCGCTACTGCTTGCTGTAGCTGATGCGATAGATGGCGCCGGCCCAGTCGTCGGCGACGAGGATCGAACCGTCCTTGGCAAGGACGATGTCATCGGGACGGCCGAGATAGCCCTGGTCGCCTTCGAGCCAGCCGGAAGCAAACACCTCTTCCTTGGCGTTCTTGCCATCGGGATCGACGATCACGCGCACGATCCGGGCACCCTGGTACTTGTGCCTGTTCCAGGAGCCATGCTCTGCGATCAGGATGTTGTTCTTGTATTCGGCGGGGAACTGGTCGCCGGTATAGAACTTCATGCCGAGCGGAGCGACGTGCGCGCCGAGGTTCAGGACGGGGGGCGTGAACTCCGAGCACTTGTGGCCCATCGCGAACTTGTCGTCCGGCAAGTCGCCCTGGTGGCAGTAGGGATAGCCGAAATGCTCGCCGATCTTGTTGATCATGTTCAGCTTGTCTGAGGGCAGATCATCGCTGATCCAGTCGCGGGCGTTTTCGGTGAACCAGTATTTGCCGGTACGAGGATCGACGTCGCCGCCGACCGAGTTGCGGACGCCGAGCGCCCAGATCTCGGCATTGCCGGTCTTGGGATCGACACGGCGGATCTGCGAGACGCTGGTCGGGGGAATGCCGACGTTGAAAGGCGGTCCAAACGGCAGGAAGAACCAGCCGTCCTTGTCGACAGCGATGTACTTCCAGCCATGCGCGGCATAGGACGGCATGTCGTCATAGACCACCTTGCCCTCGCCGGGATTGTCGAGCTTGTTCTCGATGTCGTCGTAGCGGATCAGCTTGTCGACCGCGATGACGTAGAGCGCGCCATCCTTGACGGCGAGACCAGTGGGCATGTTCAGGCCCTTGAGGATGGTCTTGACCTCTTTCTTCCCGCCATTGTCCTTGATGGCGTAGACGTTGCCGAGGCCGAACGAGCCGACGAACAGCGTGCCCTTGTCGCCCCAGGCCATCTGCCGCGCCGCCAGCACGCCGGAGGCGTAGACATCGATCTTGAAGCCGGCCGGGAGCTTGATCTTCTTGATCAGGGCTGCGAGCTCCGCATCGGAGGCGCCGGTCGGCGGACCCGAGGGCGGCGCAAGGCCCTTCTGCGCTTCGGTTTCGTCGCCGAGGAACCAGTCATCCGGCGGATGGGTCCAGAATTCCTTGGTGCCGGATTCGTACTTCTTCAGCGCCCGGTTCTTGTCCTGCTGTTGTTGTGCGCTGGCAACGCTGGTCCCGGCAAGAAGGGCAACCGCTGCAAGCGCCAACACGGATCGATGGATGATCGATTTCATCGCGTCACTCCCCTAAGGCAGCCGTCGGGCTGCACATTCTTGTTTTGCTGTGTGAGTAGGCGAAGTTCGAAATCTGCCCGCGAGGCAGACGCAAAAGGTTAGCACATCTGCGGACGGTGAGAAGCGCGTCGCGTGCGCGGCAGTTGCGCTCGATCGAAATTGGGACGGGTGTTCTCACGTCGTCGCAGGCGGCGATGGCAATGTTCCCGCTGCAACGCGGAATCGGGATGGTGCCGCCTCTTTTGCGAGCAGCGAGGAAGCTGACCGATACAAAAGCGCGAAAACAATCTCGTGCACAGTAGAACGGCAGAGGGACGAACGGCGCGCGGTGACACCAGCCACGCGCCTGAAAGATCGTGCGATTTGACGAAAGGGGTAACTATTGGGCGACCGGGTACGGCCCGTCGTCAACCGGTATGTCGTGATAGCCCTTCGATCCCACCTCGCGCGCCAGGGCGCTGCGGAAATCCGAGCCGGCGCGCAGGCTGCGCAGCACATGGGCGAAATCGAATTCGGGATGCCATCCGAGCTCGCGCCGTGCGCGCGCGTTGACATAGACGCGGTCGATCCCGGGGAACAGTCGCCAGCCGCGCGCGGCATAGAGCTCGGCGCAATCCGGGTAGAGCTCGCGCACGACATCGGCAGCATTGCGGGCGAGCGCGGCGAGCTGATGTTGCGAGAACGGACTGGTCGCCGAGACGATGTAACGGCCGAAGCCGATCGCGGGCGCACGCGCGACTGCGAGCAGATGGGCGCTGACGGCGTCCGCTATATCCAGCCGTCGATAGAGCAGCTCGTTGGCCTGCGCGTTGTCCAGTGCGTAGGCCGACCGCATCGCAGGATCGTCGTCAGCTTCAGGAAAGAACCGCGAGGTCCGCAGGATGACCACCGGCAGGCTGCTCTCGCGAAAGAACAGCTCGCACAGATTTTCCGCCATCAGTTTCGTGGTGCCGTAGATGTTCTTCGGCACCGACGCCAGCTCCTCGGTGACCCACACCGCCTGTCCCGCCTCGGACCGCAGCTGCGCGCCGAACGCGCTGGTGGTGCTGGTGAAGACAAAGCTCTTCACACCGGCCCCATCGGCCGCCTCAAGCAGATTAAGGGTCCCGGAGACGTTGGTGTCGACAAAGGCCTGCTTGCCGTGGGTCGCCACATGCGGCTTGTGCAGCGTCGCGGTGTGGATCACGGCCGTGACACCAGCCATCTGCGCCCGGACGAAGGTGGGATCGACGATCGAGCCGACGGCGTCGGTGAAGGGCGAGGGCTTGAGGTCGATCCCACGGACAGCGGAACTGCGCCCGCGGAGCGTGCGCAGAATGGCCTCGCCCAAATGACCCGCGCTGCCGGTGACGAGAATTGTCATGTCAGACCCACGCCAGCTGCCAGCAGCGCGGGAAACCACGGCCTGACCTGACTTGGCTGGATGCTGGGAAAAATTGGAGCGGGCGAAGGGGCTCGAACCCTCGACCCCGACCTTGGCAAGGTCGTGCTCTACCACTGAGCTACACCCGCATCCTGTGTCGGTCGCGTGACGCGCCGGCAACGGCTGTCGTATGCCAAAAGCGGGAGGCGAATGCAACAGCTACCGGCAGCATAGATGCGCATTCGGAGCCCCAATATGAGCCCTGAGACCGCCGAATCGACCCAAAACGGCCCGGAACTGCCGAATCGGCTGCGACGGATTGAAATTCGGCCGGCCCGGCCCAATTTTAGGGCCTGAAACGAAGCATATGCGATGGCGACGTGCTAAAGAGCCGCCATTCCAGACATCAGACGAGGGGATCCCGTGACGATCATCGACCAGGGTAACGGAGCGGCCCCGGCTGCGGCCGATCTGATCAAGGACACCACCACCCAAACCTTCGTGAAGGACGTCATCGAGGAATCGAAGCGCCAGCCGGTGCTCATCGACTTCTGGGCGGAATGGTGCGGCCCCTGCAAGCAGCTCACGCCCGTGCTCGAAAAGGCCGTCAAGGCGGCCAAGGGCAAGGTCAAGCTGGTCAAGATGAACATCGACCAGCATCCGGCGATCCCCGGCCAGATGGGCATCCAGTCGATCCCGGCCGTGATCGCCTTCGTCAACGGCCAGCCCGCCGACGGCTTCATGGGCGCGGTACCGGAGAGCCAGGTCAACGCCTTCATCGAGAAGCTGACCAAGGGCGTCACTGCGCCGGGCGAGCCCAATATCGCCGAGATCCTGCAGGAGGCCGAGGCCGTGCTCGCCGAGGGCGACACTGCTGCCGCGGCGCAGATCTACGCCGAAGTGCTGCAGTATGATTCAACCAACATCCCCGCGCTTGCCGGCCTCGCCAAATGCTACGCCATTTCGGGCGCGATGGAGCAGGCCAAGCAGACGCTGGCCATGGTGCCGGAATCCAAGCGCAACGACCCGGCCGTGAAGGCGGTGCAGACCGCGATCGATCTCGCCGAGCAGGCGAAGCAGCTCGGTCCAATTGCCGAGCTGGAACAGAAAGTCGCCGCAAACCCGCTCGATCATCAGGCGCGCTTCGACCTTGCCACCGCGCTGAACGCGAAGGGCGACCGCGCAGCCGCGACCGAGCAGCTGCTCGCGATCGTCAAGCGTGACCGCAAATGGAACGATGACGGCGCCCGCAAGCAGCTGGTGCAGTTCTTCGAAGCCTGGGGCGGTGCGGACGAGGCAACCGTCGAGGGCCGCAAGCGCTTGTCGACGATCCTGTTCTCATAAGCGCAGGTGATTTCTGGAGCATGATCTTATCGGAAAACCGCTTCACACTTTTCGCTGACGCGGTCCTTCGGATCCGGATCATGCTCAATCGACGCGGGGACTGAGATGCCGATCAACATCGAATATCGCGGCCCCGCCGACCTGCCGGAAATCATTCCGGTGTTTCCGCTGCCGGGCGCGCTGCTGCTGCCGCGCGGCCAGATGCCGCTCAACATCTTCGAGCCGCGCTATCTGGCGATGGTCGACGACAGCTTCCGCGACGGTCATCGCCTGATCGGCATGATCCAGCCTGACGTGGCGCATTCGCCCAAAAATTCCGACAAGCCGGCGCTGTTCCGCGTCGGCTGCGTCGGCCGCATCACCCAGCTCGCCGAATCCGGCGACGGCCGCTACATCCTCGAGCTGACCGGCGTTGCCCGCTTCAAGGTGATCGAGGAGCTCGACGTGCTGACCCCCTACCGGCAGTGCAAGGTCGATTTCTTCGCCTTCACCGACGATTTCAAGGCGCGGCTGGGTGAGGAGGCAGTCAACCGCGAGGCGCTGCTGGTGGCGCTGGCGGAGTTTCTGAAGGCCAACAATCTCAAGGTCGACTGGGAGGGCGTCGAGAGCGCGCCCAACGAGGCGCTGGTCAATGCGCTGGCGATGATGTCGCCCTATGGCCCGGCCGAGAAGCAGGCCATGCTGGAAGCGCCTGACCTGAAGACCCGGGCCGAGATCCTGATCGCGGTGACCGAGATGGACCTCGCCAAGAAGCGCACCAGCGGCGATCCGCCGCTGCAGTGACGGGCGCGGTGCATCCGCGAATGTGGTGTGCTCCGTCTCCCTGGCGGGCGCAAGCGGGAGAGGGGGCGCACTGCCTGCGTGACCGCTACCCGAACCGCTCCACCGCCCAGGCGAACAGGCTGCCCGGAATCGGCGGCTGCAGCGAGCGGCCCTTGCCTGAGATGTGCAGGCCGATCACGTTGGGATCGGTGACGATGCCGAGATAGCTCGACGGCTCGAAGAACAGCTTTGGCTCGGAATGTACCGCGTAGAACGATCGCTTCGGCAACGCCTTTTGCAGATCGCCCGAACGCTTGGCGAGGATGGTCAGTGCCGGAGGCCCGAAGATGGCGATGCGAAGGTCGGACAGACGCTGTGAGCCGCCGCTCAGTTTCCGTATCGCAAAGCTCAGGCGATGGCTCGGCGACAGCCATTCCGGCGTCAGCTCCTCCTGCTGCATCAGATTCTCGAAGGCGGCGACGATCGGATGCTGCGGCGGCAGATAGAGCACCGAGTTGCCGAGCCGGCGGGATCGCTCCCAGGCAAAGTATGGCTTTGCCGGATCGATCTCGACGGGTTTGAGCAGCAGCACGTCGGCGTCGAGCCAGAGGCCGAGATTCTTCGACATCAGCTTGATGCGGAAGAAGTCGCTGAACTGAAGCGTGGTCCAGTCGCGCCAGCTGCCGTCAGGCTGCGGCGGTCGCAACCGTTCGGAGAAGGCGTGCGGCAGGATCGCTTCGGCGTCCGCGTTCACGACGCCCGCCGGGAGGCCCGGAATGGTGTCGAAACTATAGACCGTGACCTTGTGGCCGGCCGCCAGCTGCGAGCGCAGGCAGGTCTGGCGTAGCGCGTCCATCGGGCCCTGCCAGAAGGTGACGATCTCGGGAAGCATGAGGCGAGCTATACGGGAAAACGAGGGCAAAGAAAAAGCCCCGGCGCGACAAGCGCCGGGGCTCGAATGAGACTTGAACTCAGGCCCAGGCGCGTTCGCGCTTGAGCTTTTCTTCATAGCTGTCGATCGAGGACTTCTTCTCCATCGTCAGCCCGATATCGTCGAGGCCGTTGATCAGGCAGTGCTTGCGGAACGGGTCGATCTCGAACTTGACCTTGCCGCCATCGGGGCCGCGGATCTCCTGGTTGGGCAGGTCGATCGTCAGCGTCGCGTTGGCGCCGCGCTCGGCATCGTCGAACAGCTTGTCGAGGTCTTCCTGCGAAACGCGGATCGGCAGAATGCCGTTCTTGAAGCAATTGTTGTAGAAGATGTCGCCGAACGAGGTCGAGATCACGCAGCGGATGCCGAAGTCGAGCAGCGCCCAGGGCGCGTGCTCGCGGCTCGAGCCGCAGCCGAAATTATCGCCGGCGACCAGCACCTTCGCGTTGCGATAGGCTGATTGGTTGAGGACGAAATCCGGGTTCTCGCTGCCGTCGTCCTTGTAGCGCTGCTCGGAGAAGAGCCCCTTGCCCAGGCCGGTGCGCTTGATGGTCTTGAGGTACTGCTTCGGAATGATCATGTCGGTATCGACATTGATGATCTTCAGCGGCGCCGCGACGCCTTCCAGCGTGGTGAACTTGTCCATCTCGGGATTCCCGGTTCGAAGTCAGGGGAGGGCTGTTTAGCCCGGTTGGCGTATAAATCCTAGGCCGGATTCGGCAGTCTTGATCTGCCAGTCAGCTTGGCGGAGCCATGCTGTCAGGGGCAAAGCCGGTCGGCAGGCCGTCGATGCTCTTCATGTTCTTCAGGCCCCAGTATTTTCGCAAATTGTTGACGCCCTGCGCCGTCCAGTAACGGATGAGGCTGCCACGCTCTTGCTTGTAGTCGAACAGTGGCACGCCCATACCGCACGACGTCTGCACGAGGTCGACCGAGAGGCGCACGATCTGGCGGGCGCCGGCCATGTCCTCGAACCGAGGAGCGAGCTCGGTATATTCAGGCGTGCCGCGCATGATCGATCGGCCCTGGCCATAGAGCCGCAGGATCACCGGCGGGCCTTCGAAAGCGCAGAACATGATGGTCAGGCGCTTGTCGTCGGAGGCGATCAGGTGGGCGCGGGTCTCGCTGCCGCTGCCGGTGCAATCCAGGTAGGCGACGTCGTTCTCTCCGAGCACAAGGAACGACGACAGGCCCTTGGGGGAGACGTTGATGCGCCCCTTCGGCGGGGCGCTCGCGACGAAGAAGATCTTCTGCCGCTCGATGAAAGCCCTGTGCTCGGGTTCGATTCCGGTGAATTGCTTGCCCATGTCCGTGCGGTCCTTTTGGCTCAGCGGGGCAAAAGCTAACACATCTTTGGTACCGGTTTAAGGACACAAGATATGCTGGTATAAAAACCACCATGAAACGAGCAGACCTGATCGCCCCGGCCCTTTCGCTCAGCGCGTTCTTGCGGGCGCTCCGGGAGCGTCAGTCTCCGGTGGAATTCGGCCTCGCCGCGGGACTACGGCGGCGCACGCCCGGCCTCCGGCGCGAGGAGGTCGCCCAGCTCTGCGGCCTGAGCGTCACCTGGTACACCTGGATCGAGCAAGGGCGCGATGTGTCCGTCTCTGCGTCGGCACTTGCGCGCATCGCCCGCGGATTGCGCCTGTCACCTGCCGAGCGCGCCTATCTGTTTGAAGTCGCGGGCAAGCGCGATCCCGAGCGGCCGGGCCACAGGGACGATCCACCCGGGGAGATCCTGGCCTGCGTCGATGCAATCGATGGTCCCGCCTACATCCTCGATCGCACCTGCAGCGCGCGCCGCTGGAATGCGAAAGCGTCGCTTTTGTTTGCAGGATGGCTCGATGATGACGGTGAAAAGAACCTGCTGCGCTACATCTTCCTCAGGCCGGAGGCGCGAAGCCTGATCCTTGACTGGGCCTCCCGTGCGCAGCGCGTCGTCGCCGAGTTCCGTGCCGCGGTGACGGCCTACTCCGACGATCCGGAGATTCGCCGGCTCGTGGAGGAGCTGAGACTAGCAAGCGCGGACTTCGAGCGCTGCTGGGACACACAGGGCGTTCTGACCCGCGAGGGCGGCGAACGCGCGTTCAATCATCCGAACATGGGACTGCTGCATTATCAGCAGGTGTCGCTATCGCTCGCGGGCTGGCCCGACTATCGGCTGACGATGCTTCTGCCTGCGCCATCGCCACGCGATCGATGATGTCCTATTCGGCCTGCGCCTCGATCGCTGCCATGTCGTCGTCCGAGAGACCGAAATGGTGGCCGATCTCGTGGATCAGGACGTGACGGACGATATGGCCGAGGCTTTCGTCGTGCTCGGCCCAGTAATCCAGGATCGGGCGGCGGTAGAGCCAGACCATGTTCGGCAGCCGCGCCACGTCGCCAAGACTCTGCTGGGGCAGGCCGACGCCCTGGAACAGGCCGAGCAGGTCGAACTCGCTCTCGCAGTCCATCTCGTCGAGCACCTCCTCGGTCGGGAAGTCGTCGACGCGGATGATCAGGCCCTCGCAGAGCCCGCGAAACTCCGCCGGCAGGCGCTCGAAAATGTCGTGCGCCGCAGCTTCCATCTCGGCCAGCGAGGGCGCTTTCAGGTCCATCCACATGCGCACCTCTTAGCGCGGGTTTCGCAGCGATGCATCCGGCTTTATAAGCCCGTGAGGTTGACGGGCGCGGCCAAAACGGGGAGCGTGGGGGCCAGATGGGCCTCGGTCGAGGGTGGTTCAGGTGGGCGATAAAATGCGAGCAAAAACAGCGGCGGCTCTACTGTGCATGGGGTTGTTTTCGCAAGTCGGCATGAGTGCCCAAGCAGAGACGGCCGGCACTGTCGTCCGCATGGCCCAGGCGGTGTCGCCCGACGACATCCCGCCGCCGCGAAGGCGGCCCCAGACCCGCCTGCGCGTCACGCCCTATGACAGCCCTGACGGCGTCTATCCGCGTTACAATCCGGGTCCCGATGCGGTGCGCGAGTGCAACGTTGCCTATGTGCAGGAACACAGGCCCAGCGGCACCGTGATCACGCCGCATATGAGCTGCTACTGGCGTCGCGGCTGATACAGGTTCAGTGCCCGCGCAGCGCGCCGGTCAGGCCGGCGCCGACGACCAGCGCGGACACGCCATAGACCAGGGTCGCCATCACCAGCTGCGTCAACGGGCTTGCCGTGCCGCTCTCGACGCCCGGCCCCTGCGAGGCCAGTGCCGAGCTCGCGCCAAGGACGACGCCAAGCGCAATGCTCGCTGCGATGGCGAGGCGGGATATCAGCAATCCTCGAAACTGTGTCATGACCATCTCCTGCATTCGCTCGACCAGAAGATACGTACGTCGCTGACGGCTGGTTGTTCATCCATAGCAGATTCAGGTGCAGCGTTCCAGATTGGGTGCTTTTAACTTGCAGGCGGCCGCGTGATCCTCTCATGTTGCCGGCGGAGGTCGCCATGACGAGATGGATCGCATTGGCCGTTGCTGCCGGGCTCGCCGCAAGCCTGCCTCACGCATCCGCCGCGCAGAAGGTGACGAAGCTGCCGGACGCCTCTGCGGGCCGCGCGGTGTTCGATGGGCGACGGCACGTGCGATACGATGCTGCCCGCTACGCTCCGCGGCCTGATCCGCACTACTACGCGCGGCCCGTCTATTACCGTCCCTATCCTTACGCTGTGCCCGCGCCCTTCGTGCTCGGCTACGGGCCGTTCTGGTGACGCGGCGTGCCTTGCGCGGCGAGTTGTTCATTCATGGCGCGTTCACGTCGCCGTCTCTAGTTTCATCGCGTGAGCGACTGCAAATGAACAGCGACGGCGGGACGACGACGCCGCGATGACGCTGTCCAGTTTCAGGGAGACATTCCATGCCGAGGATCATGCGTCCCGGGACAAGCTCGCTGCGCCTGCTCGGGCTCGCCGCCGTTGCTGCTCTGATGTTGTCGTCAGGACTTGCGCGCCGCGCCGAAGCGATGACGCCGATCAATCCGACCGCGCTGCCTGCTGCGAAGGCTGCAAGCGACGACATGATGATCCAGGTCCGCCATGGCGGCGGGGGCGGTGGACATTTCCACGGCGGCGGCGGACATTTCGGCGGCTTCCATGGCGGGGGAGGGCACTTCGGTGGCTTCCACGGTGGCGGCTATCGCTATGGCGGCTTCCACCACTTTGGCGGATATGGCGGCTACCATCGCCACTGGGGCGGCTACTATCGTCCGTATTACGGCTATCGCCACTTCCACCGGCGCTATTATTACGGCGGCTATTATCCCTATTACCACTATCCGCGCCGCTGCCGGATCATCTGGACCTATTACGGCCCGCGCCGCATCTGCCGCTGGCATCATTGGCACCGCTGGCACTATCCGTACCGCTATTGGTGATGTGATTGAGACCCGTTATTCCGGGTCTGACGCTTACGCGTCATCCCGGAATGACATCGGTGGATGGCTCACAGCCAGCCCTTCACATTCCACGACGACGGCTTCCACCGCATCAGCGTCTCGATCTTCCACTGCTTGAACATCGCCGGTGGCCAGCGGCTGAGCTTGGAGGTCTCCTCGACCTCGGGCTTGGCGACGATGTGCAGCTGCGGCGCGCGCCGCCGGTCCTGGCGGGTCGCCTCGCCGATCAGATCCACATATTCAGGCTTGTTGGCCATGAGAAGTGTCCTCGCGAGGTCGTCGCGAGGACACTGTCGGCGCTGCGGCTTAACGACGGCTTGCCGCGTTCGTTCAAATTGGAGGGAGCAGCCTAGCGCCAGTCCCTGACGTCGACGAAGTGGCCCGCGATCGCGGCGGCCGCGGCCATCGCCGGCGACACCAGATGCGTGCGGCCCTTGAAGCCTTGGCGGCCCTCGAAATTGCGGTTCGAAGTCGAGGCGCAGCGCTCTTCCGGCTTCAGCTTGTCCGGATTCATCGCGAGGCACATCGAGCAGCCCGGCTCGCGCCATTCGAAGCCGGCCTTGATGAAGATCTTGTCGAGACCCTCGGCTTCGGCCTGCTCCTTCACGATGCCGGAGCCCGGCACCACCATGGCGTTGACGTTGGCGGAAACGGTCTTGCCTTCGGCAATCTTCGCTGCCGCGCGCAAATCTTCGATGCGGCCGTTGGTGCAGGAGCCGATGAAGACGCGGTCGAGCTTGATGTCGGTGATCTTCGTCCCCGCCGTCAGGCCCATATATTTCAGCGCGCGATGCTTGGAGATGCGCTTGGCCTCATCAGCGATCTTGTCGGGGTCGGGCACGATGCCGGTGACGGAGATCACGTCCTCAGGTGAAGTGCCCCAGGTCACGATCGGCGGCAGCTTCGCCGCGTCGAGGCGCAGCTCGTGGTCGAAATGCGCGCCGTCGTCGGAGCGCAAGCCCTCCCAGTACCGCATCGCCGCATCCCATGCCGCGCCCTTTGGCGACTTCGGACGGTCGCGCAGGAAGTCGTAGGCCTTCTGGTCGGGCGCAACCAGGCCGGCGCGCGCACCGCCTTCGATCGACATGTTGCAGACCGTCATGCGGCCTTCCATCGAGAGCGCGCGGATCGCATCGCCGGCGTATTCCAGCACATAGCCGGTGCCGCCTGCGGTGCCGATCTCGCCGATGATGGCGAGAATGATATCCTTGCCGGTCACGCCGTCAGGCAATTTGCCGTCGACGGTGACGCGCATGTTCTTTGCCTTCTTCTGGATCAGCGTCTGCGTCGCCAGAACGTGCTCGACCTCGGAGGTGCCGATGCCGTGCGCGAGCGCGCCGAACGCGCCATGCGTCGAGGTGTGGCTGTCACCGCAAACGATGGTGGTGCCGGGCAGCGTGAAACCCTGCTCGGGGCCGATGACGTGGACGATGCCCTGGCGCTTGTCGAACTCGTTGTAATATTCGATGCCGAATTCCTTGGCGTTCTCGGCGAGCGCCTTGATCTGCTCGATGCTCTCAGGATCCGGGTTCGGCTTGGTGCGGTCGGTGGTCGGCACGTTGTGGTCGACGACGGCGAGCGTCTTCTCGGGCGCATGCACCTTGCGCCCTGTCGCGCGCAGGCCTTCGAACGCCTGCGGCGAGGTCACCTCGTGCACCAGATGGCGGTCGATATAGAGCAGGCAGGTGCCGTCCTCGGCTTCGTGCACCAGATGGTCGTTCCAGATCTTGTCGTACAGGGTGGTCGGCTTGGACATGAGCTTCAGCTCCGAAGGAATGTGTGTAAGCGATGAGCGCGGCGGGCCGCGCAGGGCAACAAAATCGTCAGCGCAGCTTTTAGGCTGCGCGCGTAAGCTCTGACGTTGCCGAGGTCGCGAAGCGTCCGAAGAACCGGCCAGGCAGCCGCGAGCGATCATCGATGACGATGCGCTGGGGGCTCACGAAGCTGGTCAGATCTGGAAACATTCTAGGGCTATATAGCACGCAGCGGTAAAAGCGCGAGAGCCTAGCGGCATCGTCGTTGCGAGGAGCCCTTGCGACGAAGCAATCCAGAATCCCTCCGCGGAGACGGCCTGGATTGCTTCGCGGAGCCTGTCATCGAGCCGCGCTTCGCGCGGACCCGGTGGCTCGCAATGACGAGGAGAGAGGGCTACTGACGCAACAAAAAAGCGCGGGGTTCTTGCCCCGCGCTTTTCGAATATTCGCCTGGTTGCGAAGCTTACTCGCCGACGGCGGCCTGGCGGTCCTGCTTCTCGACGATGCGGGCCGACTTGCCGCGAAGGTTGCGGAGGTAATAGAGCTTGGCACGACGCACCTTGCCGCGGCGCACCACCTTGATCGAGTCGATCATCGGCGACATCACCGGGAACACGCGCTCGACGCCTTCGCCGTAGGAGATCTTGCGGACGGTGAAGCTCTCGTTGAGGCCACCGCCGGAACGGCCGATGCAGACGCCTTCATAGGCCTGCACGCGGGTGCGGTCGCCTTCGACGACCTTGACGTTGACGATCACGGTGTCGCCGGGACCGAATTCCGGAATGTCCTTGCCGGCGGACAGCTTGTCGAATTGCTCTTGCTCGAGCTGCTTGATCAGGTTCATGGGTAAATCTCCATCGGCGCGCCCAGCCTTAGAAACGGGGGCTGCGCGAAATTCGTCTATCCAGCCATTGCGGATGTGGCCGCTCCTATAAGGCAAGCCGGAGCGTTTGTCACCCGTCTGTCTTGTTTTTTGGCGTTTTTTGGCGTCCGGGCCGATTCGGGGCTTTGGGCGGGATTTGGGCCCATAAATCAGGCCGCCGGGCCGCTGTCAGGGCCTCGGATTGCGCCCGCCGCCAGGCGGCGACCTTGGCATGATCGCCGGAGGTCAGGATCTCCGGGATCGGAACCCCTTCGAACAACTGGGGGCGCGTGTATTGAGGGTATTCGAGCAGGCCGTCGGAAAAACTCTCCTCGGCTCCCGAAGCTTCCTTGCCCATCACGCCCGGCAGCAGCCGGACGCAGGCGTCAATCAGCGCCATCGCAGCGAGTTCGCCCCCCGAGAGCACGTAGTCGCCGATCGAGACCTCCTCCAGACCACGCGCATCGATCACCCGCTGGTCGATCCCCTCGAATCGGCCGCAGACGATGAGGGGGCCGGGGCCCTGGGCGAGTTCCACCACGTGCGTCTGGGTCAATGGCCGACCGCGCGGGCTCATCAGCAATTTCGGTCGGTCCGGGCCGATTTCGGCGGCATCGATGGCCGCCGCCAGAACGTCGGCCCGCAGGACCATGCCCGGGCCGCCGCCGGCGGGAGTGTCGTCAACGCTGCGATGACGGTCCGTGGCGGAAGCCCTGATATCCCGCGCCTCGATCTGCCAGAGGCCGGAGGCCAGCGCCCGACCGGCCAGGCTCACGCCGAGCGGCCCCGGAAACATCTCCGGAAACAGCGTCAGCACCGTCGCGCGCCAGGGTGGGGAGTTGGTCATTTTACTCAAATGTCTCGTCGTCCCGGCGAAGGCCGGGACCCATAGCCACCGCACTCAGTTTTGCGAAGGCTGGAGCGATCAGCTTACCCAAAACCACACCCTGTGGTTATGGGTCCCGGCCCCCGTGCGCCTTGCGCACTAGGCCGGGACTCGCAGAAGGAGGATTGCGATCCTCCCCCTCGATCTCCTGCGGCAGCGCGATCACGACACGGCCGCCTTTGAGATCGACCTCAGGCACCACGGCGTTGGAGAACGGCAGCAGCATCGTCGCGCCTTTGAGCGGGGCGATCTCGATGATGTCGCCGGCGCCGAAATTATGGATCGCGAGCACGCGGCCGAGCGCGCCGCCGTCGGTGGTGACGGCCGCGAGCCCGATCAGATCGGCGTGGTAATATTCGTCCTCGTCGGTCGCGGGCAGCTTTTCGCGCGCGACGTAGAGCTCGATGCCGTTGAGGCGCTCGGCCTCATCGCGGGTCGCGACGCCCTTGAAGGTTGCGACCAGATGATCCCGGGCTTCGCGGATCTGCGCCAGCTCGAACTGGCGCTTGCCGTCCTTGGAGAGAAGCGGACCGTAGCGCTTCACGGCAAAGGGATCTTCGGTGAAGGTCCACAATTTGACCGCGCCGCGCACACCATGCGCGGCGCCGATCCGCGCGACGCAGATCAGCGCCGACATGGCCTAGCCCTTAAGCCTTCGCGGCGGCTTCGGCCTGCGCCTTGCGCTCCTTGCGCGGCACGGCCTTCTCGGGATTGTTGCGCGCTTCGCGCTTCTTGACGCCGGCGGCATCGAGGAAGCGAGACACGCGGTCCGACGGCTGTGCGCCCTTGGCGAGCCAGGCCTTCACCTTGTCCATGTCGAGCTTGAGGCGGGTCTCGTTGTCCTTCGGCAGCAGCGGGTTGAAATAGCCGAGACGCTCGATGAAGCGGCCATCCCTGGGGAAACGCGAGTCGGCGACGACGACGTGATAGACGGGACGCTTCTTGGTGCCTGCGCGAGCGAGGCGGATAACGACGGACATTCAGTTCTCCTTCAAAGTACGTTTGTTCGGTTGATAGGTATTTCCGCGTTGCGCGAGACCGGTGCGATCCCGAGCGACGAATTCCATCATTTCTTCTTGCCGGGGAAGCCGCCGAGACCCGGCAGCGTCGGCTTGCCGCTCAGCCCGGTCAGTCCGGGCAGGTTCGGCAGGCCGCTGCGAAGTCCGGGCGGCAGATCCTTCGGCAGGCTGGGCAGACCCTGTCCGCCGCCGCCCATCTTCTCCTGCAGCGCCTTCATCTCTTCCGGCGAAGGCATCTTCATGCCGCCGCCAAAGCCCATCGCCTGTGCGATGCCGGCGAGCGGGCCGCGCTTGCCCGAGCCCATCGCCTTCATCACGTCGGCCATGTTCCGGTGCATCTTCAGCAGCTTGTTGACGTGCTCGACGCTCTGGCCGCTGCCGGCCGCAATGCGCTTCTTGCGGCTCGCTTTCAGCAGATCCGGATGACGGCGCTCGTCGCGCGTCATGGAATCGATGATCGCGACCTGACGCTTCAAAATCTTGTCGTCGATGCCGGCGGCCGCGATCTGGTTCTTCATCTTGGAGATGCCGGGCATCATACCCATCAGGCCGCTGATGCCGCCCATATTGGCCATCTGCAGCAGCTGCTCGCGCATGTCGTTGAGGTCGAACTGACCCTTGCGCATGCGCTCGGCGGTGCGCGCGGCTTTCTCGGCGTCGATATTGGCGGCGGCACGTTCGACCAGCGAGACCACGTCGCCCATGCCGAGGATGCGGCCGGCGATACGGTCGGGGTGGAAATCTTCCAGCGCGTCGGTCTTTTCGCCGGTGCCGATCAGCTTGATCGGCTTGCCGGTGACCGCGCGCATCGACAGCGCGGCGCCGCCGCGGCCATCGCCGTCAACACGTGTGAGCACGATGCCGGTGAGGCCGACGCGCTGGTCGAACGAGCGCGCGAGATTCACCGCGTCCTGGCCGGTCAGGCTGTCCGCAACCAGCAGCACTTCGTGCGGGTTCGCAGCCGCTTTGATCGCGGCTGCTTCCGCCATCATCTCTTCGTCGAGCGTGGTGCGGCCGGCGGTGTCGAGCAGCACGATGTCGTAGCCGCCGAGCTTGCCGGCCTCCAGCGCGCGCTTTGCGATCTGCGGCGGCTGCTGTCCCGCCACGATCGGCAGGGTCGGAATGTCGAGATCGCGGCCGAGTACGGCGAGCTGCTCCATCGCCGCCGGGCGATAGACGTCGAGCGAGGCCATCAGCACCTTGCGCTTGTCGCGCTGGACCAGGCGGCGGGCGAGCTTGGCGGTGGTGGTGGTCTTACCCGAGCCTTGCAGGCCGACCATCATGATCGGCACCGGCGGCACCGAATTGACGTCGATGGTCTGGCCTTCGGCGCCGAGCGTGTTGATCAGCTCGTCATGGACGATCTTGACCACCATCTGGCCCGGCGTGACCGACTTGACGACGGTGGCGCCGATCGCCTGCTCGCGCACGCGTTCGGTGAAGCTGCGCACGACCTCGAGCGCAACGTCGGCCTCGAGCAGCGCGCGGCGCACCTCGCGCATCGCGGCGTCGACGTCCTTTTCGGTCAGCGCACCGCGCCCCGTCAGACGATCGAGAATGCCACCAAGCCGTTCCGACAGATTGTCGAACAATGAAGTTGTCCTGTTGCTGTCTTCCCGATGGGAAGAACGCTCCGCTACTCCCACCGCCGTCATCCCCCGCCTTCGCGGGGGACGACCGCGCTCTCGAACGCGATCTTCCAAACACCTTTGCGCCCGAGGGCGCATCGCGCTGTCGGGCGTTGACCTCCGGCCTCCAGGGCCGGTCGGCGGGTCGAAAAGAAAGCCTTTCCGAGAAAGTGGCGGGGTTAAACGCCGCTCGCGCCCAAAAGTCAAGGAAAGTTAGGGCGCCGGGGTGCCGTTTCCAGGGTAAGGCCTTGAAAGCAGGCGCTTTCCGGCGACGGGTTCCTTTTTCGGCGGCCCCGCCCATATAGCCGGTGATGCCTTACCGCCGCGACCAACCCTGAGCCCCCCACGTGCCAATCACCCGCCGCCGTCTGTTCGGACTGCTTGCCGGAGCCGGCGCGCTGGTCGGTGTCCCGCCCCTCTGGATATCCAGCATGAAAACCTATGACGGCCCCGTTTCGGACCATTTCAACGGTCTGCATTTCTTTGACCCGGACGGCTCGCCGCCAAAATCGCTCCGCGAGGTGCTGCGCTGGCAATTCAGCAGCGGGCGGGAGCGGGCCAAATGGCCCGTGTGGGCCCCGAGCCCTCATGCCGACACGCCGCCCGAGCGCGTCGACGGCGACAAGGTGCGGCTCTCCTTCGTTGGCCATGCCAGCTGGCTGATCCAGGCCGGCGGCCTCAACATCCTCGTCGATCCGGTCTGGTCCTCGCGGGTCTCGCCGGTCAGCTTTGCCGGGCCGAAGCGGCACAACGATCCCGGCATCGCTTTCGAAAAGCTGCCTGACATCGACATCGTGCTGGTCTCGCACGGCCATTATGATCATCTCGACATCGCGACGTTGTCGCGGCTCGCCAAGAACTTTGCGCCGCGCGTGGTGACCCCGCTCGGCAACGACGTGACGATGCGGAGCTACGATTCGACGATCAAGGTGGAGGCCTTCGACTGGCACGATCGCGTCGAGCTCGGCGGCGGCATCGCCGCGACGCTGGTGCCGACCCGGCACTGGACCGCGCGCGGCATGTTCGACCGCAACAAGGCGCTGTGGGCGAGCTTTGTGCTGGAGACGCCGGCCGGCAAGATCTACGTGGTCTGCGATTCCGGCTATGGCGATGGCAGCCATTTCCGCCGCGTCGCCGAGAAACACGGGAAGTTGCGTCTGGCGATCCTCCCCATCGGGGCCTACGAGCCGCGCTGGTTCATGCGCGACCAGCACATGAATCCGGAGGATGCGGTGAAGGCGCTCGGCGATTGCGGCGCCGAGCAAGCGCTCGGGCATCATCACGGCACGTTTCAGCTGACCGACGAAGCGATCGACGCGCCGGCGAAGGCGCTGATGGAAGCGCTCGATGCCGCCAAGATTCCGCAGGAGCGGTTCGTGGCGATGAAGCCCGGGCAGGTGGTGGAGATCTAGCTCCCTCCACACATACCGCTCGTGCCCCGGACGCAGCGCAGCGCTCTTGCGGTGCGCTGCAGAGCCGGGATACGAGACTCACTGCTCTTTCGGCTTGATCGCCCAGCTCACGTTCACCGTCACCGACAGCGTTTCCTCGCCCGGTGCAACCGCAGCAGGAGCAGCCATAGGAGCGGCGGTCATCCGCGCCTTGAACAGCGGCACCGGCGCGCCGCCTTCGGAGACGCTGAGCGGCGCGCCCAGCGTGACGCCGGTGGCCTTGGCGTAGATCTCGGCCTTGCGGCGGGCATCGGCGACGGCCTGCTCGCGCGCGTCGTCGAGCAATTTGGAGGCTTGCGTCACCTCGAACGAGATGTTGCCGATGTCGTTCGCGCCGGCGCCGACCAGGGTGTCGATGACGCCGGCGACCTTGGTCACGTCGCGAATCTTCACGGTGACGCGGTTGGAGGCGCGGAAGCCGACCACAGGCGAAGCGCCCGTTGAGCGGTTCGGCGCATATTGCGGCTGCAGCGACAGGCGCGAGGTCTGGTAATCCTTCTCCGGGATGCCGGCGCCCTTCAGTGCCAGCAGCACCTTGCCCATCGCCGCGTTGTTGAGATCGGACGCTTCCTTGGCCGACTTGGCGTCATTGGCGACGCCGGCGTCGATCTGCGCAAGGTCAGGCGCCGCCGAGACCGTCGCCTCGCCGCTGACGGAGATGGCAGAGGGGAAGTCATCGGCGAGCGCGGGCATTGTCGGCATCGTGGCCGCGAAGATCGCAGCGAGGGCGGCGGGCTTTTTCATCGGTCTTACTTCAGCGGCACGAACACATTGATCACGAGCTTGTCCTCGGCCGTCTTGAGCGGATCGGTGAGGTATTCCTCGATGAACGTGTCCTTGGCTTCCAGCTTCTTGTCGTCGAGGTGATTGGTGATCGCCTCATAGGTGTTGTCCATGTTGTCGTAGGAGCCGCGATGGACGAATTTCAGCGCCTTGCCATCAGGCGATTTGCCGATGCTCATGTCCTTGGGCAGATTCTTCGGATCCTGGTCGACAGGGATTTCGGCGAAGAAGGTGAAGCCGGTGTCGTCGGTCGAGGTGTAGACGATCATCGCGTTGCCGGCGTGCTTGATGCCCTGCTTGTCGAGCACCGCGTTCAGCGCCTTGAAGGCGTCGACCAGGGTGTCGAAGGCCGAATCCCAATTGGCCGTGCCCTTGATCATCACGACCTTCTTCGGCTCGAGCGTGGTCTCCTGGCCAAAGGGATCGGCGGTCTGCACCGGGGCCGGCGTGGCGGCCGCAGCGGGCGGCGGCCCCGCCGGGCTCGGTGAGGCGCTGGCTGCAGGAGAGGGCGATGCCGCCGGCGCGGGTGAGGCGCTGGCTGCCGGCGACGGCGCTGCCGCGGGCGAGGCGCTTGCGGCCGGGGAGGACGAAGCCGACGGGACCGGCGAGGGGCTTTCTGAGGCCGCGGGCGCCGGGCTCGGTGTCTGAGCCCGGACGATCGACAGGCTCAGCGACAAGGCTGCTGCCGGGATCAGCGCGGCCAGAGCGAGACGACGAAACCCAATCATTCTATTCTCCCCAAGGCCTTACCAAGGCCAAATCCGGTCGCGCATCCCCTGCGCGCGAGCTTTCGCCGTTCTAACACGCGAGCGCCAAATTCGTCCCATGACGTCTGCGTCATGGCAGTCGGCCTGGCCCCGCGGGGCGTAAATCACTGGCCAAGGGGCCTGGGATCACCATATAAGACGGGCGAAATTCGGGAATTTTCATGAGCGCGCTCGCCAACCACGCATTTGCCAAGATGAACGGCATCGGCAACGAGATCGTCGTTGTCGACATGCGCGATTCCGTGGGCCGCATCACGCCTGAAGACGCCCGCGCGGTCGCATCCGCGCAAGGCGGCGTGCCCTATGACCAGCTCATGGTACTGCAGAAGCCGCGGCTCGACGGCACCGAAGCCTTCATTAGCATCTACAACAATGATGGCTCGGAGGCCGGCGCCTGTGGCAACGGCATGCGCTGCGTGGTTCGCCGCATCTTCGAGAAGAGCGGTCAGACCACGGCGACCTTCCAGACCGCGGCCGGCCTGCTCAATGCCTGGCAGGGCCCGGCGCCGGATCTCTACACCGTCGACATGGGCGCGCCGAAGTTCGGCTGGCAGGACATACCGCTGGCGGAGGAGTTTCGCGACACCCGCTACATCGAATTGCAGATCGGGCCGATCGACAAGCCGATCCTGCATTCGCCCTCCGTGGTCAGCATGGGCAATCCGCACGCGATCTTCTGGGTCGACGACGTCAACGCCTATGATCTCGAGCGATTCGGTCCGCTCCTGGAAAATCATCCGATCTTCCCGGAGCGCGCCAACATCACGCTCGCCCATATCGTCGATCGCGAGCACATCACCATGCGCACCTGGGAGCGCGGCGCCGGTCTGACGAGGGCCTGCGGCTCGGCGGCCTGCGCGACCGCGGTCGCCGCAGCGCGGCTGAAGCGCACGGAGCGCAAGGTCGAGATGACGCTGCCCGGCGGCAAGCTCGGCATCGAATGGCGCGAGCGTGACGATCACGTGCTGATGACGGGCACAGCGACCTTCGAATATGAAGGCCATTTCGATCCGGCGCTGTTCGCGTCGGTGGGCTGATGGCGGTCGACATCGTCACCTTCGGCTGCCGCCTCAACGCCTTCGAGGCCGAAGTGATCCGTCGTGAGGCGGAGGGCGCGGGGCTTTCCGACACCATCGTCATCAACAGCTGCGCCGTCACCAACGAAGCGGTGGCGCAGGCACGGCAGTCGATCCGCAAGATGAAGCGTGAACGGCCGGGTGCGCGCATCGTCGTCACCGGTTGCGCGGCGCAGACGCAAGCCGCGATGTTCGCCGACATGGCCGAGGTCGATCGCGTCGTCGGCAATGACGACAAGATGCGAAGCGAAGCCTGGCGCGCGGCGCGCGACGCTTTCGGTGTTGGCGCCGGCGAGAAAATCGCCGTCAGCGACATCATGTCGGTGAAGCAGATGGCGCCGCATCTGGTCGATGGCTATGCGAGGGGTCTGCCACGGGTGTTCGTGCAGGTGCAGAATGGTTGCGACCATCGCTGCACCTTCTGCATCATCCCTTATGGCCGCGGCAATTCACGCTCGGTGCCGATGGGTGCCGTGGTCGATCAGGTGCGCACCCTGGTCGAGCGCGGTCATGCCGAGATCGTGCTCACCGGCGTCGATCTCACCAGCTATGGCGCTGACCTGCCGGGCGCGCCGAAGCTCGGCCTGCTGACGAAGCAGATCCTGCGGCACGTGCCGGAGCTGAAGCGGTTGCGCATCTCCTCGATCGATTCGATCGAGGCGGATGCTGATCTGCTCGATGCCATCGCCGACGATGCCAGGCTGATGCCGCATCTGCATCTGTCGCTGCAGTCAGGCGACGACATGATCCTGAAGCGGATGAAGCGGCGGCATTCGCGGCATGATGCGATCGTGTTCTGCAATCAGGTACGGCGCCTGCGCCCGGATATCGCCTTCGGCGCCGACATCATCGCGGGCTTCCCGACCGAAACTGAAGACATGTTTTCGCGCTCGCTCGATCTCGTCGAGGAATGCGGGCTGACGTTCCTGCATGTCTTCCCGTATTCGCCGCGTCCCGGCACGCCGGCTGCGCGGATGCCGCAAGTGGCAAGGCCCGTGATCAAGGAGCGGGCGAGGCAGTTGCGTGCAGCCGGAGAGGCGGTGTTGCGCCGGCGGCTGCAAACCGAGATCGGTGCGACGCGCGATGTGCTGGTCGAGAGCGAGAGCCTGGGGCGAACTGAGCACTATCTGCCGGTGGCTATCGCGGGCGAGCGCATCGGCAGTGTCGTGCGATTGGCGATCGCCGGCCGTGATGGCGAGCGGCTAACCACATAACAGGTGTCGTCGCCCGGCTCGACCGGGCGACCCAGTACGCCGCGGCCCCTCCGTATCCCACAGCCGTCTCTGGAATACTGGATCCCCCGCTTTCGCGGGGGATGACGGCGGAGTGTGGAGTGCGCAGTGAGCCTCGAACTTGCGCCGGCTACGACGCCCTTACCTGCCAGAAGCGTAGCGTGCGCCTGGCATTCTCCGCCGTCATCCGCGCGAAATTGCCCTTCGCCCTCGCCACATCCGCCGGCTTCATCGCGCCGGTGGCAAAGCGGCTTTCGAGCACGGCGACCGTCGTCTCCCAGCTCAGCAGCGCCGCCTTGCACGGCACCAGCAGGCCGTCTTCGCGCAGGCTCTGCATCAGCGGACGGATCACCTCCACTGTCGATCCGGACAGTGCCGCCAGCGCGGCCACGGTTTCCTCGTAACGACGCTGTCGCGCGAAGTTCAGCAGTGTCGCCTCGTTGAGCTGGCCGGTCGCCTTGAGATTTCCGATCGCCCGCTTGGCGCCTTCGAAGTCGCGGACAGCAGACATCTCGCGCTCGATGCCGACAGTGACGGCAGCGATCGCGTTCTGGATTTCCTCGAACAGATGCGGCGGCGCGCGCGACAGCAGCCGAGTACGCACGGCGTCTGTCGCCGAACGCAGCAACTGGCGGCGCAGATCCGAGGGCAGGTCGACGCGGACGCCGACGCTGACGGCAAGCTCGGGATCGGATTCGGCCTGGCCGACGATGATGGCAAAGCCGTTGCCGGAGACGCGCGCGCCCGGATTGGCGGCGAGACGCTTGCTGACGCTCGGATAGCGGCGCGACAGCAGCGCGTCGGTGACGATCTCCTTCAGCCACCAGCGGCCGGCGACCGCGAGCAGATGCGGCTCGCTCTTGCTGGCGGCGATCTTCACCAGCTCGCCATCGTCGAGCCGCGCGGATTCCTGCAGCACGGGGCCGGCGATGCGGATCTCGTCATTGTTGGCGAGGCGGCGGATCACAGCAGGCGGTGCCTGTGCGATGGGCGCGAGCTGGGCGCTGATCTCGGCCAGCGCCACGCGCGCTGCGACGTCGGCGATGGCGCGCAGCTCGATGGTGCCGATCAGGCGCTCGAGCACGTCGTCGAACAGCGCGATCTGCTCGTCGTTGAAGCTTCCGGCGGAGGAGAGAAACAGGTCGGTGACGCGCCGTGCGGTCTCCAAGCCCTTTTCCGCCGAGCCGGTCCGGATCGCGGATTCGACCTCGTCGATGATCGATAGCTGGGCCGTGGACATGACGCGCTGCTCGTCCTGAGCGGAATGACGGAAGCTTCTTCTAAGCGACCGTTATCATTAGAGGCGAGCCCTGAACGTTTCGTAAACCATGCTCGGGAGAAGCTGCTATTCCCCGTTCCAGCCGCAGGCGCGGAGCTTGTCGTGCATGTGGGGCGGGGCGGGTGCGACCACGCGGATCGGCTCCTTGTTCCGGGAGATCGGCACCACGATCTCGCGGGAATGCAGATGCAGCTTCGGCTCGCCGAAGCGCGGGCCGTTGCCGTAAATGTTATCGCCGAAGATCGGCCAGCCGGTCGCGGACGAATGCACCCGCAATTGGTGGGTCCGGCCGGTCACCGGTTCCATGGCCAGCCAGGTGAAGCCGTCGCCGCGGCCCATCACCTTCCAGTTGGTGATCGCCTTCTGTCCCTCGGGGTCGGGCTTCTGCCACCAGCCACGCTCGGCATTGAGCCGGCCGAGCGGCATGTCGATGGTGCCTTCGTCCTCGGCAGGGCCGCCCTCGACAACGGTCCAGTAGGTCTTGCCGATCTTGCCGTGCTTGAACAGGAGGCCGAGCGAGGCGGTCGCCTTGCGATGGCGGCCGAGCACCAGGCAGCCGGAGGTGTCCTTGTCCAGCCGGTGGGCCAGCACCGGCGGCCGCGGCAGACCGAACCGGAGCGCGTCGAAGGAGTCTTCCAGATTGGGGCCGCCCTTGGGGCCGCGATGCACCGGCAGGCCGGCCGGCTTGTCGATGACCAGCATCAAGCCGTCGCGGTGGAGCACGCGGGCTAAAATCTCCTCGGCGGTCAATTCGGGAACATCGAGCAATTGCAAGTCTTTCGGTCAAGGCTTTCGTTTGGGAGCCGGAACGGCTAACACACCGCCACCATGAACGATACCACTGACACCCCCAAGCTGAGCTGGTGGCGCCGCCTGTCCAACGGGCTGAAGCGCACCTCATCCTCGCTCGGGACCGCGGTCGCCGACCTCGTCACCAAGCGCAAGCTCGACCGCGCCATGCTCGACGACATCGAGGACGTGCTGCTGCGCGCCGATCTCGGCACGTCAGTCGCGGTGCGGATCGCGGATGCCGTCGGCACCGGGCGCTATGACAAGGCGATCTCGGCCGACGAGGTCAAGGACGTGGTCGCGACCGAGGTCGAGAAGGTGCTGGCGCCGGTGGCGAAGCCGCTCGAGATCGATACGGCCAAGAAGCCGTTCGTCATCCTCGTGGTCGGCGTCAACGGCTCCGGCAAGACCACGACCATCGGAAAGCTCTCGCAAAAATTCGCCTCCGAAGGCCGCAAGGTGATGCTCGCCGCCGGCGACACCTTTCGCGCCGCCGCGATCGAGCAGCTCAAGGTCTGGGGCGAGCGCACCAAGACGCCTGTGATCGCGGGCGCGCAGGGCTCGGATTCGGCGAGCCTCGCCTTCAATGCGCTGACCGCGGCGAAAGAGCAGAACATCGACGTGCTCCTGATCGACACCGCCGGCCGGCTGCAGAACAAGGCCGAGCTGATGAACGAGCTCGAGAAGGTCGTGCGTGTCATCCGCAAGGTGGACGCGACAGCGCCGCATGCGGTGCTGCTCGTGCTGGACGCCACCGTCGGCCAGAACGCGCTGTCGCAGGTCGAGGCCTTTCATCGCACGGCGGGCGTCACCGGTCTCGTCATGACCAAGCTCGACGGCACCGCGCGCGGCGGCATCCTGGTGGCGCTTGCGGAGAAGTTCAAATTGCCGGTGCACTTCATCGGTGTCGGCGAAGGCGTCGACGATCTCGCGCCGTTCACCGCGCGCGATTTCGCCCGCGCCATCGCCGGAATCGAGTCATAGGTTTCTTGTCATGCCCCGCGAAGGCGGGGCATCCAGTACGCCGCGGCTTCTCGGTTCAAGCCGAGCTGCCTCTGGAATACCGGATCCCCCGCCCCAGTGCGCAATTGCGCACAGGGCGGGTGATGACAACAACAAAGGTCAAGGAATGGACAAGACCCAGCCGCATCCGCTGTTCAAGCTGGCGACCGAGCTCGGTCCGCTGCTCGTGTTCTTCTTCGTCAATGCGAAGTTCAATCTGTTCGCCGCAACCGGCGCCTTCATGGTCGCGATCGTGGCGGCGATGGCCGCCTCCTATGTGGTGACGCGGCACATTCCGATCATGGCGATCGTGACCGGTGTGATCGTGCTGGTGTTCGGCACGCTGACCCTGGTGCTGCACGACGAGACCTTCATCAAGCTCAAGCCGACCATCATCTATGGCCTGTTCGCCGCGATCCTCGGCGGCGGCCTGTTGTTCGGCCGCTCCTTCATCGCGGTGATGTTCGATCAGATGTTCAATCTGACCCCGCAGGGCTGGCGCATCCTCACGCTGCGCTGGGCGCTGTTCTTCGCCGGCATGGCGGTCTTGAACGAGATCGTCTGGCGCACCCAGAGCACGGACTTCTGGGTGAACTTCAAGGTGTTCGGTGTCACGCCCATCACGATGATCTTCGCCATCGCCCAGATGCCCCTGACCAAGCGCTATGGAATCGAGCCGGTGTCGCTGGAGACCAGCGAGGCCGAAGCGGGGGATATCAGGAAGGGCTAGCGCCGGCCCGGTTCCCGCCTGCTAACGGTAGCCGAGCCTGTGCACGCGCGCGCACCGGATCGGGCGGCGGTTGCGGCCGGTTCCTTCATTGCTCTGTAACTGCAACCTGAAATTATTCAGCGCCTTGCCTTGCCTGAAGGGCCGAAGGCAGTAGCCTTTTCTCACAAGAAATGGTGGCACGCCGGAGGGCCCGGTGGTGAGCGCAAAACAGGACCACACCGCTGAACACCTGATCCAGTACCTTCGGCAACTCGCTCCGCAGGTCCGGCGCCGCCTGCTTGCCGAGCTGGAGCGGCTACATTCCCTCGGCGAAGACATTCCGCATTCCGAGCCATTGATCGCGGCGCTGCGTGCCGAGTTTCGCAACACGGGCCAGAATCATTATCGGGTCGGAAATCCCTCGCGCTTCTTCTTCGAGCCGCTCGAGCCGGTTCTGGTCGACCGGGCGCCGGAGCGGGCCAATAGCGGCCAGATCGCCCGCGGATCGCTCGCGCCGATCTGGAGCCTCGTGACGGAGCAATTGCTGCGCAGCATGGCCGCGGACTACATCGCCAAAGCGACGGATGTCATCTCGGCCGACAAGCAGCACGAGGCGCGGCAGATGGCCCAGGCGTTCCAGAAGAAGGTCCTGATCTCCCTCAACGGCCTGCTTGGTTCGGCCGAGGGGGCTGCCAGCATTCGCGATGGGCTGATGGCCTATACCAGTGCGCATGCGACCTTCGACGACCTCAAGAAGATGCTGCGCTACCTCGACATGCAGCGGGAGCTCGCGGACTTTGGCCGGGCGCTCGCGCCGAAGATTGCGCGGCTCGAGGGCGCCAGCCTTGACAAGGTCCTTGGCCTTTTGGCCGCGCTCAAGGCGAAGCGTGTCGATGCCGTGCCGTTCGCGCTCACGATCCTCGCAAGACGTCTGGAAACCCCTTGGGAGCTGCTGTCCGTCGCGACCGCTCCGGCCAGTGACCGGACCGCAGCGCGGATCGCAGCGTCGCCCTTCGCGGTTGCGGTTTCAATGGTGCTCGATCAGATCGAGGAGAAGCATCTCCTCCTGCTGTTTGCGCTCAGGAACAACCGCCCGGTACGCGCCAGGGAGATCGTTGCCGAGATCTACCGGATCGAGGCGGCGCTGAGGACCGAGATCGAGCTCAAAGGATCCGTCTGGGCGCAGCATCTGGATGATCTGATGAGGACCGTCCAGGCCGCCGTCGATGCCGAGATCAGCACCATTCCGGTCGATCACCGCCACCTGACGCATATTCTGGAATCGCCGCGGTTGCGACCGGACCATTCCCTCGGTCACAAGGTCGGCCATATGTTCGAGAAGGGCTGGGATGTCGTGGCCGGGCTGCTTGCAGGCCACACGGATCAATGGTCGCGATGATTCCGTGAGCGTAGCCCGCGGAGAGCTCATCGGCGAGATCGTCAGCTTCCGGCTTTGAGCGCCTTGTCGAGTTGCGGCAAGAGCACGGCTTTGAGATTGTCCGGCGTGATCGGGCCGACCAGCTTGTAGACGATGGTGCCTTCAGGGCCGACGACAAAAGTCTCCGGCACGCCATAGACGCCCCACTCTATCGAGGCACGGCCATTGGCGTCGACGCCGACGCGGCCGAACGGATTGCCGTAGCGGCCGAGGAAACGGCGGGCGTTCTCCGGCGTATCCTTGTAGTTGATGCCGACGAGCTGGAAGCGCTTGTCCTTGGCAAGTTCGCTCAAGAGCGGCGCTTCATCATGACAGGGCACACACCAGGACGCCCAGACATTGACGAGGCTGACCTTGCCCTTGAATGCGGAGGGATCGAAGCCCGGCACCTGCACATTGTCGGCCTGCAATCCTTCCAGCGGCGGCAGCGTGGTCTGCGGTGCGGGGTGGCCGATCAGCGCGGAGGGAATTCGCGAGGGATCACCGCTGCCGAGCCGGAACCAGAACAGCACCGCAAGTCCGACGAAGGCGAGCAGCGGCAGCACCATCAGGAAGGTGCGGCGCTGTGGAGGTGCGGACGTCGTTTGATCGCTCATGGTGCATCCACTGCGCTGCGGCCCGAGCGGCGCGTGACCCCGCTGCGCTCGAGCTGGCGCAGCCGCTCCGTCTGATTGCGATAATCGATGATGACCCAGCCGATCAGGAGCGCGACCACGAGGGCCGCTGCCGCGTAGGATGTCACAATGAAGGGCGCGTAAGGACCGAGCGACATCGTCACGCGGCGCCTTTTGACACGTTTTCTTCACGCGAACCGGTACCCGCTTCGCTCGAAAACGCTACGCGGCTCGCCTGCATCATCTGCAGGGAGCGCACGCGCCGGCGCAAAATCTCATTGCGCATCGCGGCAAGGTGCAGCGTGACGAACAGCAACGTGAATGCGACGGCCATCACCAGGAGCGGAATCAGGAACGCCTTGTCGAGCGTCGAGCCGCCCATGCGCATCACCGAAGCCGGCTGGTGCAGCGTATTCCACCAGTCGACCGAGAATTTGATGATCGGAAGATTGAGCGCGCCGACCAGCGTCAGCACGGCGGCAGCGCGCGCCGCGCGCGAGGGATCTTCCACCGCGCGCCACAGCGCCATCAGCCCGAGATACATCAGGAACAGGATCAGCACCGAAGTCAGCCGCGCATCCCACTCCCAATAGGTGCCCCACATCGGCCGGCCCCACAGCGAGCCGGTGAGCAGCGCCAGGAAGGTGAAGCTGGCGCCGATCGGTGCCGCGGCTTTCGCCGCGACATCGGCAAGCGGATGCCGCCACACCAGCGTGCCGAGCGAAGCGACGCTCATCACGCCCCAGACGAACATCGACAGCCACGCATTGGGCACGTGGATGAACATGATCTTCACGGTCGCACCCTGCTGATAATCGTCGGGGGCGTATGCGGATTGATAGAGGCCGATCGCGAGCAGGACGATGGTCGCGGCCGCGAGCCACGGCAGCACCCGCGCCGAGAGCGCGAGGAACCTGGTGGGGTTGGCGAGGTCGATCAGCGACATTGTATCCTGATAAAGCACCCGGGACTGCTCACGCAATCAGCATGAAAGCGCGCAGCGAAAGTTGATCGGGGTCAAGGCAACCGAGCTCGTTTCAATCCAGTCCATGTTTCAGGCTCGCCGCCGCCGCGAACGGGCCGATCACGAGGCTGACCAGCGACAGCGCGCAGAGGATCGAGAACGGCGCGCCGAACGACAGCGGTCCCGTGATCGCGGCCTGCGAGGCGGCAACGCCGAAGATCAGCACGGGAATCGACAGCGGCAGCACCAGCACGGCCATCAACAGCCCGCCCCGATGCAGCGTCACCGCCAGCGCCGCGCCGATCATGCCGGTGAAGGTCAGGGCGGGGGTGCCCGCCAGCAGCGTCAGCGCCACCGCAGCCGTGGCGACCATGTCCAGGTTGAGCAGCAGCCCGAGCACGGGGGTTGCAACAATCAGCGGCAGGCCGGCGGCCAGCCAATGCGCCAGCGCCTTGGCGGCGCATGCCAGTTCCAGCGGCGTCCGGCTCATCGTGATCAGGTCGAGCGATCCGTCCTCATGGTCGGCCATGAACAGCCGGTCGAGCGTGAGCAGGCTGGCCAGCAGCGCCCCGAGCCACAGGATGGCTGGCCCCAGCCGCGACAGCAGCGCCAGGTCCGGCCCGACCGCGAACGGCATCAGGACGACGACGGTCAGGAAGAACAGCACGCCAATCAATGCCCCGCCGCCAACGCGGACCGCGATGCGGATGTCCCGGCGGATCAGGGCGGCGAGGGCGGTCATGGGAGGCTTCCGGCGGCGAGTCGGCCAAGAGAGCCCGCCCCGCTCCCCGCGCACGCTGCGCTCCCTCCCCCCTTGTGGGGGAGGGTGGGGGAGAGGGGTAGCCCAGGAAATGGTGCACTTGAGACCAGAGAAGAACGTCGGTCGACCGAGAGAGTCCCCGTGTGGCGCCCCCCTCCCTGACCCTCCCCCACAAGGGGGGAGGGAACGGAGAGGCCGGTGGCCAGCCCTTCGAAAAGCTGAGGGTCAGGCCACCTCACGCCGCACCCCCGATTCTTAGCTCCCGCGATTCAATCCCCAGCGGTCCATGGGTCGCCGCGATGATCATCCCGCCGCGCGCCAGATGCTCCCGCATCAGGCTGCCGAACATGTCCTGTCCTGCGATGTCCAGTGCATTGGTCGGCTCGTCCAGCAGCCAGACCGGGCGGCGGACCGTCAGCAGCCGGGCCAGCGAGAGGCGGCGGCGCTGTCCCGCCGACAAGAAGCCCGCGGGAAGATGAGCGGCATGATCGAGACCGACGGTGGCGAGGCTTTCAGCCGCCTCGCAGCGTTCGCCGCCCAGGAAATCGGCCCAAAATGACAGATTTTCCGCCACGCTGAGCGCCGGCTTGAGCGCATCTCGATGGCCGAGATAGTGGCATTGCTCCGGCAATGTCAGCTCGGTATCGCCACCGTCCAGTACGATCCTGCCACCGGCCGGAATGAGCAGGCCCGCGATCAGCCGCAGCAGCGAGGTCTTGCCCGATCCGTTACGGCCGACCACGGCCATGGCCTCGCCGGCAACGGCCTCGAAATCGAGCCCGGAAAACACCTCGCGGCCGCCGCGCACGCAAGTCACGCCGCGTCCGGCCAGCTGCATCTTGACTGGGACCAACCCGTTCACAGCCGGGCCTCAGGAAATCTTGGGGTAGCGCATCAGAATTTTTGGCTCGCGGCTTGCTCGGTACTGTTGTGGCTGTGGCGGCGCGGTTAGAAAACTTCTATAAGCCCGGAACTACTTGATGCAGCAACTTAACCTGCCCCTGCAAGCGACCCAGCCTGCTACGCTGACGGTGTTAAAATACCCTGCCGGGTATGTCTAACAATTGGGATTTCCTACATGACCTCGCTCGACAGCTTCAAATGCAAAAAGACCCTCAAGGTCGGCGCCAAGACCTATGTCTATTACAGCCTGCCCACGGCCGAGAAGAATGGTCTGAAGGGAATTTCGAAACTTCCTTATTCGATGAAGGTCCTGCTCGAGAACCTGCTCCGCAACGAAGACGGCCGCTCGGTCAAGAAGGAAGACATCGTCGCCGTCTCGAAATGGCTGCGCAAGAAGTCGCTGGAGCATGAGATCGCGTTCCGCCCGGCCCGCGTGCTGATGCAGGATTTCACCGGCGTTCCGGCCGTGGTCGACCTCGCCGCCATGCGCAACGCGATGCAGAAGCTCGGCGGCGAGCCTGAGAAGATCAACCCGCTGGTCCCCGTCGATCTCGTCATCGACCACTCCGTGATCGTGAACTTCTTCGGCGACAACAAGGCTTTCGCCAAGAATGTCACGGAAGAATACAAGCAGAACCAGGAGCGCTACGAGTTCCTGAAGTGGGGCCAGAAGGCGTTCTCGAATTTCTCGGTCGTGCCGCCCGGCACCGGCATCTGCCACCAGGTCAATCTCGAATATCTCTCCCAGACGGTCTGGACCAAGAAGGAGAAGATGACGGTCGGCAAGAAGACCGGCACTTTCGAGGTTGCCTATCCTGACTCGCTGGTCGGCACCGACTCGCACACCACCATGGTCAATGGTCTGGCCGTGCTCGGCTGGGGCGTCGGCGGCATCGAGGCGGAAGCCTGCATGCTCGGCCAGCCGCTGTCGATGCTGCTGCCCAACGTCGTCGGCTTCAAGCTGAAGGGCGCGCTGAAGGAAGGCGTCACCGCGACCGATCTCGTGCTGACGGTCACGCAGATGCTGCGCAAGCTCGGCGTGGTCGGCAAGTTCGTCGAGTTCTTCGGCCCCGGCCTCGACAACCTCTCCGTAGCCGACAAGGCGACCATCGCCAACATGGCGCCTGAATATGGCGCGACCTGCGGCTTCTTCCCCGTCGACGCCGCTGCAATCGACTACCTCAAGACCTCGGGCCGTGCCGCGCCGCGCGTTGCGCTGGTGCAGGCCTATGCCAAGGCGCAAGGCCTGTTCCGCACCGCCAAGTCGGCCGATCCCGTGTTCACGGAGACGCTGACGCTCGATCTCGCCGACGTCGTCCCGTCGATGGCCGGTCCGAAGCGTCCCGAAGGCCGCATCGCGCTGCCGTCGGTCGCCGAAGGTTTTTCGCTCGCGCTCGGCACCGAGTACAAGAAGGCCGAGGAGCCCACGAAGCGCTTCCCCGTCGAGGGCAAGGACTTCGAGATCGGCCATGGCGACGTCGTCATCGCGGCCATCACCTCCTGCACCAATACCTCGAACCCGAGCGTGCTGATCGGCGCCGGCCTCTTGGCCCGTAACGCGGCCGCGAAGGGCCTGAAGGCCAAGCCGTGGGTGAAGACCTCGCTGGCTCCGGGCAGCCAGGTGGTCGCCGGCTATCTCGCCGATTCCGGTCTGCAGAAGGATCTCGACAAGGTCGGCTTCAACCTGGTCGGCTTCGGCTGCACCACCTGCATCGGCAATTCCGGTCCGCTGCCGGAGGAGATCTCGAAGTCGATCAACGACAACGGCATCGTCGCCGCGGCCGTGCTGTCAGGTAACCGCAATTTTGAAGGCCGCGTCTCGCCGGATGTGCAGGCGAACTATCTGGCCTCGCCGCCGCTGGTGGTTGCCCACGCGCTCGCCGGCAGCGTCACCAAGAACCTCGCCGTCGAGCCGATCGGCGAAGGCAAGGACGGCAAGCCGGTGTACCTGAAGGACATCTGGCCGACGACGAAGGAGATCAACGCCTTCATGAAGAAGTTCGTGACCTCGACGATCTTCAAGAAGAAGTATGCCGACGTGTTCAAGGGCGACGCCAACTGGCGCAAGATCAAGACGGTCGAGAGCGAGACCTATCGCTGGAACATGTCGTCGACCTATGTGCAGAATCCGCCTTATTTCGAAGGCATGAAGAAGGAGCCGGAGCCGGTCACCGACATCGTCGAGGCGCGCATCCTCGCCATGTTCGGCGACAAGATCACCACCGACCACATCTCGCCGGCCGGTTCGATCAAGCTCACCTCGCCTGCGGGCAAATATCTCAGCGAGCACCAGGTGCGTCCGGCCGACTTCAACCAGTACGGCACGCGCCGCGGCAATCATGAAGTGATGATGCGCGGCACCTTCGCCAACATCCGCATCAAGAACTTCATGCTGAAGGGCGCCGATGGAAACATCCCCGAAGGCGGTCTGACCAAGCACTGGCCCGACGGCGAGCAGATGTCGATCTACGACGCCGCGATGAAATACCAGCAGGAGCAGGTGCCGCTCGTCGTGTTCGCCGGCGCCGAGTACGGCAACGGCTCCTCGCGCGACTGGGCTGCGAAGGGCACGCGCCTGCTCGGCGTTCGCGCCGTGATCTGCCAGAGCTTCGAGCGCATCCATCGCTCCAACCTGGTCGGCATGGGCGTGCTGCCGCTGACCTTCGAGGAAGGCACCTCGTGGTCGTCGCTTGGCCTGAAGGGCGACGAGAAGGTCACGCTGCGTGGCCTGGTCGGCGACCTCAAGCCGCGCCAGAAGCTGACCGCGGAGATCGTCTCGGGCGACGGTTCGCTGCAGCGCGTTTCGCTGCTCTGCCGCATCGATACGCTGGATGAGCTCGATTACTACCGGAACGGCGGCATTCTGCACTATGTGCTGCGCAAACTCGCGGCTTAAGCGCGAATTTGTGAACGGTGGCTCACCGCGACGTGAGTAGAAGGTTAAACCAAGGCGGCCTATCAAAAGGCCGCCTTCGTACGTTTTGCGGTATGTTTCGGATGGGTTCGTCCCGCAAAATCCTGCCCTGGATAGTTGAATGTACCGCGCCCGTAAGACTACGGTGACCATCAGTCGATAAGATCTTCCCCCAACGAGTGACCTGTGTGACTTTCAACATGACTGGCATGATGGTTTCTAATTTCGTTTCGCGATGGTCCGGAGCATTCTGGTCAGGAGCACTCGGCATCTGCGCCATCGTCGCCGTCATCCGCCCCGCCCATGCCGATCCCCGCGCCGTGGTCGAGCTCTTCACCTCGCAGGGCTGCTCCTCGTGCCCGCCTGCCGACAAGGTCATCGGCGATCTCGCCAAGGACCCCTCGATCATCGCGTTGAGCATGCCGATCGATTATTGGGATTATCTCGGCTGGAAGGATACGCTGGCGGATTCACGTTTCTCGGCGCGGCAGCGCGCCTATTCGCGTATGCGTGGTGACCGCGAGGTCTACACGCCGCAGGTCGTGGTCAACGGCGCCGCGCATGTCATCGGCAGCGACCGCGCCGGCATCGAAAGCGCGATCGGCAAGACCGACGCTGGCATGGGCATCATGAGCGTGCCGGTGACCATGTCGCTCGCGGGCAAGCAGATCAATGTGTCGGTTGCCGCGAGCAACGAGCCGACGGTCTCGCATGGCGAGGTCTGGATCTGCTCGATCGTGAAATCGGTGCCGATCGAGATCAGTCGCGGCGAGAACCGCGGACAGCAGATCACCTATCATAACGTCGTGCGCAATTTACTGAAGGTCGGCGACTGGCACGGACATCCGGAAAGCTGGACCGTGCCGATCGAAAATTTGACGTCGCGCGATGGCGTCGATGGTGCGGTGGTCTACGTCCAGGACGGCAGCCGCGAGAGGCCCGGCCCGATGCTGGGCGCGGCGTACACGTCGCTGCATTGAAGCGCGCGCCGAATTCTCTCACGACAATCTGTCTCTCGTCATTCCGGGGCGCGCGAAGCGCGAACCAGCAATCCATTTCACCGCGCGTGCTGTCGCCCAATGGATTCCGGGTTCGCGCCAAGTGGCGCGCCCCGGAACGACATGAGTGGAACATCCCGCCACCAACAAAAAAGGACCAACTTGCGTTGGCCCTCCTTGTCGCGCGTACAGACCCGATCCTGTTCGACCCCGGGGGGCTGGGGGCTGAGGAATCCGGAACCGAAAGGACCGGGTCAACGCACACCATCCTTTTCGCAACGCAGGACGGCGGGCGGTGGGCGGAAAAGCGGCGATCCTGTGATTCCTGCTAACGATGCCGTGACGGTCTGCCGCTGAGAAGTTCCACCGCTGCGTGTGTCATGATGAACTGGCCCTTGGCGAGGTCGGCCCGGTCCTTCGGCGGCCCTTCAAGGAGCCCCTTGCGGGCGGGAACAGTTGGCGCAATCATGCAGATGTCATGATCCGCGGTTCCGGGGACGGTCTTCGCGGAGGCGGTTCATGCTGACGCGATGAGGAGGCGCCCCATGAGCTTGACGTCGGAGGATGCCGATCCGAGCGAGCAGCGCGCAGTGGCGCGCCCCGCCGCTGCGAATGCCCAACCCGGCCGGGTGACGTTCAACCGGCTCGAGCTGCACCGAATTCTCAATCTCTATGGCCGCATGGTCGCCGACGGCGAGTGGCGCGATTATGCCATCGATTTCCTGAAAGACCGCGCGGTGTTCTCGGTCTTTCGCCGCGCCTCCGAAGTGCCGATCTACCGGATCGAGAAAGATCCGCGGCTCGCGCGCAAGCAGGGCATGTACAGCGTGATCTCGGCGACCGGCCTGATCCTGCGCCGCGGCCACGAACTCGAGCGCGTGCTGCTGGTGATCGATCGGAAGCTGGCGGTGGTGTAGCCCCCGGTGCCGTAGGGTGGGCAAAGGCGCAAAGCGCCGTGCCCACGACCTTTCTCCATCGTCACAGACCGTGGGCACGCTTCGCTTTGCCCACCCTACGAGACCTTTCTTCCTACGAGACCTACTTCCCCGGCACCGTCTTCGCGCCTTCACCGAGATCCCGCTGCATCATCACCGTATCCAGCCAGCGGCCGAATTTCAGGCCGACATTGGGATGCGTGCCGATCATCTTGAAGCCGCCTCTGGTATGCACGCCGATCGAGCCGGCATTGGCGGAATCGCCGATCACGGCGATCATCTGGCGGAAGCCGCGCGCCTCGCATTCGCTGATCAGCCGCTGCAGCAGCATCGAGCCGATGCCGCGGCGGTGGAAGGCGGGATCGAGATAGATCGAGTTCTCGACCGTGAAGCGATAGGCCGGACGCGGCCGGTAGGCGCCGGCATAGGCGTAGCCCGCGACGCTGCCGTCGATCAGAGCGACGAAATAGGGATAGCCGCCGTCGACCAGGACGCGATAGCGGCGCGTCATTTCGGCGAGGTCAGGCGGATCCAGCTCGAACGTCGCGGTGCCCTCGCGGACGGCCTGCTGGTAGATGGCGGTGATGGCGGGAAGGTCGGCCTCGATGGTGGGCCTGATTTCGGGTGCGGACATGAAGGAGGAGATTAGTGCGTCCTGGCCGCGGCTGGAAGGGGCAACACTGCTTCCCTTTCCTCCGTCAATCGATCCACTTTCTTCGGTGTCATGCCCCGCGTAGGCGGGGCATCCAGTACGCCGCGGCCCCTCGATTCAGTCACAGGCGTCACGGAGTACTGGATCGCCCGCCTTCGCGGGCGATGACGGCGGTGGGTATTGCGACATCCAGCCAAACAAAAACCCCGGCCTTTCGGCCGGGGCTCGTGTCCGTTCGCTCTTGCCTGGCGCTTAGTCGCGCTGGCCGAGCAGCTGCAGCAGCAGCGTGAACAGGTTGATGAAGTTCAAGTACAGCGACAGCGCGCCGGTGATGGCCGCACGTTCGGCGATGTCGCCGCCGGCCGAGGCGTAGCCGTAGATGTACTCGTTCTTCAGCCGCTGGGTGTCCCAGGCGGTGAGGCCGGCGAACACCAGCACGCCGACGACCGAGACGATGAACTGGAGCGCCGAGCTGGCCAGGAACAGGTTCACCAGGCTCGCGATGATGATGCCGATCAGGCCCATGAACAGGAACGAGCCCATGCCGCTCATGTCACGCTTGGTGGTGTAGCCGTAGAGGCTCAGTGCGCCGAAGGTCGCCGCCGTGATGAAGAACACCCGCACGATCGAGTCATGCGTGTAGACCAGGAAGATGGTCGACAGCGAGACTCCCATCAGCGCCGAGAACACCCAGAACAGGATCTGGGCGGTCGAGGGGGCCAGACGGTTGATGCCCGCGGAGATCACGAACACCATGGCGAGCGGCGCCAGCATGAACAGATATTTCAGCGGGCTCACGAACATCGCGTAGCCGAACGGCGTCAGGAACAGCTTGCCGACGCGAACCGCTTCCGGGGTCGGAACATCGGTCACGGCGGCCATGTAGACACCGAGCGCGGCAAGGCCGGTGATGGCGAGGCCGATGCTCATGTAGTTGTAGATGCGCAGCATGTAGGCGCGCAGTCCGGCGTCGACCGTCGCGGCGTCAACACGCCCGGCGGCCCTGCCGAAAGGAGAAGCGTAATTGCGGTCTAGGTCCGACATGGTCGAATTCCCGTTGGTTGGCCCGGTCCGGCACAGGGGTTGCCATGCCGCCGGTTCGTCAAATTCTATCTCGGATACCGATGCCTGCCGACATTAATTTTGGCTAACAATCGGGGCTCCGAACCCATCCGATATGTGGGAAACTAACACATCCGCCGCAACGGTCCACGCGCGGCCGAATGTCGCCCTTGCGGCGCAATCCTGACGTGAGCCTGACAAGCAGACGTGGTTAACCGCGGGAATGGCGCGATTCCGCTCCCGCGCGGCCGGCCGCTACCTTTTGTCACAAATTCCGCAACACCGTGGCGGGCTTTTTGTTCAACGCCAGCAGCGTTCCGGCGAGGCCGAGCCCGACGGTGACGACCAGGGCGGCGGCAACCACGGCGGCCGCGCTTGCACCCTGCCAGACGAAGGTCAGCGTCATCAGCCGCGTCACGATCATCCAGGCCGCTATGCTGCCGGCGATCACGCCGAACATTGCGGTGGCAAGGCCTATCAGCAGATATTCGAGCGCATAGGCGCCGAGCAGCCGCAGCCGGGTCGCGCCGAGGGTCTTCAGGATCACCGCATCGTAGACGCGGTGGCGATGGCCAGCGGCGAGCGCGCCGCCCAGCACCAGGATCGCCGAGATCAGCGTCACGGCGCTGGCGCCGCGGATCGCGAGCGCCAGATTGGTCACGACCGCGCCGACCGTCTCCATGACCTCGCGTACGCGCACGCTCGTCACCATTGGGTAAGCATCCGCAACCTGCTTGATGATCTTGCCGTCGCCGGTTGGATCGCCGGAGGCTTCGGTCAGCGTCGCGATGTGGGTGTGCGGCGCGCCCTTGAAGGCGTTCGGCGAGAACACCAGGACGAAATTGATACCCATCCCCTGCCAGTCGATGTTGCGCAGATTGCTGATCTTCGCCGGGATGTCGCGGCCGAGCACGTTGACCACGATCTCGTCGCCGAGCTTGAGGCCGAGGCCATCGGCGATCTTCTTCTCCATCGAGACCAGCGGCGGGCCGGAATAATCGGCGCCCCACCATTCGCCCTCGACTACCTTGGAACCCTTCGGCAACTCGCCGGTATAGGTCAGGCCGCGGTCGCTTTGCAGCACCCATTCGGAATCGGTCGTGGGCTTGAGGTCCTCGGCACGCAACCCGCGGGCGGCGACGATGCGCCCGCGCAGCATCGGCACGTCCTCGACCTTCGCGCCAGGAGCGATCTGGCGCAGATAGTCGTCGAACGGAGCGGCCTGGGTGCTCGGAATGTCAATGAAGTAGAACGACGGCGCGCGGTCGGGCAGCGCGGCGAGGAACTGCCGGCGCAGATTGCCGTCGATCTGGGTGATGGTGACGAGCACGGCAAGACCCAGCCCGAGCGACAGCACGACCGATGGCGTCAGCGCGCCCGGCCGGTGAATGTTGGCGATCGCCAGCCGCAGCATGGTGAAGCGCGTGCGCGGCAGTTTTCGCGCGATCGCCATCAGCAGGCCGGCGACGCCGCGCAAGACGGCGAAGACGACGACGGAGGAGATCACGAACACCGCGGCGATGCGCTTGTCGAAGGACAGGCCGATCACCACGGCAACCAGCAGCGCGACGACGACACCCATGAACACGAGATAGCCCAGCCGCGGCCGGTGCCATTCGGCGGCGATGGTGTCGCGGAACAGCGCCGCGACCGGCACGTCATGCACGCGCCCGAGCGGCCACAGGCCGAAGGCGAGCGCGGTGAGCAGGCCGTAGACGAAGGACAGCGCGAGCTCGCCCCCATGCACGGCCGGCACCACCGGCAGCGGCAGCAGCTTGCCGAACAGGCCGACGATGGCGAACGGCATCGCTGCTCCCAGCGCCAGCCCGATCACCGAGCCGATCGCGGCGAGCAAAATGACCTGCGCGAGATAAATGCCGAACACGTCGCGGCCCGTGGCGCCGACGGCCTTGAACGCCGCGATCACCTCGAGCCGGCGATCGATATGGCTCTTCACCGCATTGGCGACGCCGACGCCGCCGACCAGCAGTGCGGCGAGGCCGACCAGGGTCAGGAATTGCGTGAAGCGGCTGATGTTGCGTTCGAGCTGCGGCGAGGCGTTGGAGCGGCTGCGCACCTCCCAGCCGGCCTCTGGCGCGGCGTTGCGCGCATCCGCGATGAAGCCGTCGGTGGCGCGGTCGCTGTTGGCGGCATCAGGCAGCTTCACGCGGTAGACCCAGCGCACCAGGCTGCCGGGCTGGATCAGTCCGGTGGCACGCAAGGCGGCCTCGCTGATCAGGAAGCGCGGACCAAAGCCGATGCCGCCGGCAAGCTTGTCGGGCTCGGCCTCGACGGCGCTGCGGATCTGGAAGGTTGCGGATCCGATGGTGAGGCGGTCGCCAATTTTGAGTGAGAGCCGCGCCAGCAGCGCCGGGTCGGCGGCGGCGCCGAATGCGCCGTCCTTCTCCGCGAGCAGATCCGCGAGCGGCAGCTCCGGAGCCAGCGTCAGCTGCCCGAGCATCGGATAGGTGTCATCGACCGCCTTCATCTCGACCAGCGCCAGCTTGCCCTCGCCCGAGCGAGCCATGCCGCGCAAGGTCGAAGCCACGGAGACTTTGCCGCGCGAACGCAGGAAGGCGACCTCCTCGGGCTTGGCCTCGCGCTGAAACAGCACGAACGAGACGTCGCCGCCGAGCAGCGTGCGCCCCTCGCGCGCGAGGCCGTCGCTCAGGCTCGCCGACACCGAGCCGACGCCCGATATCGCCATCACGCCGAGCGCGATGCAGGCGATGAAGACGTAGAAGCCGCGCAGGCCACCGCGCAATTCGCGCAAGGCATAGCGCAGCGACAGCGCAACGCCGTTCGGCTTCGCAAACGCTTGGGCAGCGACGCTCATGCGTTCGTCGTCTGCGTGTCGATGCGGCCCGAGCGCAGGCGGATCACGCGATCGCAGCGATGCGCCAGCGAGGAATCGTGCGTGACCAGCACCAAAGTCATGCCGCGCTCGGCATGCTTGGTGAAGAGCAGGTCGATGATCTGCTTGCCGGTCGCCTCGTCGAGATTGCCGGTCGGCTCGTCCGCGACGAGGATGGCAGGATCGGGCGCCAGCGCGCGCGCGAGCGCGACGCGCTGCTGCTCGCCGCCGGAGAGTTGCGTCGGATAATGATGCAGGCGGTCACCGAGGCCGACCGATTGCAGCTCCTCTGCCGCGCGCTTGCTGGCATCAGGATTGCCGGCGAGCTCGAGCGGCACCGCGACATTCTCCAGCGCCGTCATGGTCGGGATCAGATGGAAGGACTGGAAGACGATGCCGACCTGGCGGCCGCGGAAGCGGGCCAGCGCGTCCTCGTCGAGGGCATTGAAAGGCGTGCCACCCACCACCACCTCTCCGCTATCAGGACGCTCCAGCCCCGCCATCACCATCAGCAGCGTGGATTTGCCCGAGCCTGACGGGCCGATCAGGCCGATCGTCTCCCCCGAGCCGACGCGCAAGCTGATATCCTTGAGGATGTGAACGCGTGCCGCCCCCGACCCCAATGAGAGATTGACGTTGGAGATGGCGATGGTGTCCGGCGTGGTACCGGCGAGCGACGAGGAAGCGATGCTGATGTCCATGGTCCGGTCATATGGCAAGTCCGATAGCGCGGTCGAGAGGCGTTACGGATTGTTCATGCACATAGCCGTGTTGATGCTCGCCTTGATGACGCTCGCAGGTCCCGCCTGGGCGGACGCGGCAAAGCCGATCAAGCTCGTCGTCCTCGGCGATTCCTTGAGTGCCGGTCTTGGCCTTTCGGCCCAGGATGCGTTTCCGGCCAGGCTGAAAAAAGCCTTGCAGGCCAAGGGCATAGAGATCGACATGACCAATGCCGGCGTGTCGGGCGACACCGCGTCCGGCGGCCGCGACCGGCTCGACTGGTCGGTGCCTGAGGGAACCGAGGGCGTGATCGTCGAGCTCGGCGCCAACGACGCCATGCGCGGCATCGACCCTGACTTGACGCGGGCGGCGCTCGCCGACATCGTTCAGCGTCTCAAGGCGCGCAAGATCGCCGTGATGTTGTGTGGGATGCTGGCGCCGCCGAATTTCGGCGCGGACTATGGTGCGCGCTTCAATTCGATTTATCCGGAACTGGCGAAACGGTTCGACGTGCCGCTCTATCCGTTCTTCCTCGAGGGCGTCGCGGCCGATGCCAAGCTCAACCAGGCCGACGGCATTCATCCGACCGCTGCAGGCGTCGACATCGTCGTCGACAAGATGCTGCCCACCGTGGAGGCATTCGTGCGCACGATCGGCGAGCAACGCCGTTGAAAAGCAGGCAATGCTAACCCTAACACCCAGGGTTTTTCGGGTGTAGCCTTGGCAACACTTCGCAGAGTCACACAACTGCGATAGGAATCAGGGTACCGGTGATTCGTCGCCGGCTCTAATTTGGATAGGGTCCTTGGCTTTGAGGACTGTACCCAAGCATCGGGAGTGCGAAACGATGCCGCGTTTGTTCACTGGTCTGGAAATTCCGGCCGAGATTGGCCAGTCGCTTTCCAATCTTAGAGGCGGCCTTCCCGGCGCCCGGTGGATCGATCCCGAAAATTATCACGTCACTCTGCGCTTCATCGGCGATATCGACGGCGCCTCCGCCAACGAGATCGCGTCGATGCTGTTTCGCATCGATCGCAAACCCTTTGAAGTGAAGGTGCAGGGCTTGCAGAGCTTCGGCGGCCGCAAGCCGCGCGCGGTGGTCGCCACCATCGCCCCGAGCAAGCCGCTGATGGATCTGCAGGCCGAGCTCGAACGCATGATGCAGCGGATCGGCCTCGATCCGGAAGGGCGCAAATTCATTCCGCATGTCACGCTGGCCCGGCTGCACGACGCCACCGACCGCGACGTCGCCGACTATCTCTCGATCCGCGGCTACTTCCCGAGCAAGGCCTTCATGGCCGAGCGGTTCGTGCTGTTCTCCTCCCGCGCATCGACCGGCGGCGGGCCCTATGTGGTCGAGGACGCCTACGAGCTGTGTGCGTGATCTTCACCTCTCCCCGCTTGCGGGGAGAGGTCGGGTCGCTCTTGCGATCCGGGTGAGGGGGTACAGGTCTCTCTACCATCTCACGTGTGGAGAGAGGCCCCTCACCCCAACCCTCTCAGCGCGCGCGAAGCTCGTCGCGGCCCCGCAAGAGCGGGGCGAGGGAGAAGAATCCGCATAGCCCGTCCACCAATTGACGGCTTGCAATTTCCGCCGGTCTCTGGCGGTAAAGGGCGATGCTCTCCACCCCGAACTCCTCCTTCAGCGAAGCCTATCAGGCCCAGATCGCCTCCGGCGCGATCGAGGCCGATGCCGCGCAGGCCGAAGTCGCCGAAGCCTATTCAGCGCTGGATCTGCGGCTCGCGAACTACAGCCCCAGGCGCAAGCAGGGCCTGCTCGCCCGCCTGTTCAACGGCGGCGACAAGGACGAGGCGCCGCGCGGGCTCTACGTCCATGGCGAGGTCGGTCGCGGCAAGACCATGCTGATGGACCTGTTCTTCCAGCACTCGAATGTCGAGCACAAGCGCCGCGCGCATTTCCACGAATTCATGGCCGACGTGCACGAGCGCATCTACGACTACCGCCAGAGCATCGCGCGCGGGCAGATCCCCGATGGCGACGTCATCGCGCTGACGGCGCATGCGATCTTCGAGGAGAGCTGGCTGCTCTGCTTCGACGAATTCCACGTCACCGACATCGCGGACGCGATGATCCTCGGACGCCTGTTCGCAAAGCTGTTCGAGCTCGGCACCGTCGTGGTCGCAACCTCCAACGTCGCGCCCGACGATCTCTACAAGGGCGGCCTCAACCGCGCGCTGTTCCTGCCCTTCATCAAGCAGATCACCGACCACATGGACGTGACGCGGCTCGACGCGCGCACCGACTTCCGGCTGGAAAAACTCCAGGGCGTGCCGATGTGGCTGACGCCGGCGGATGGCGATGCCGACACGGCGCTCAACCGCGCCTGGGCGAAGATGACAGGCAATGCCAAATGCAAGTCGCGCGATATTCAGATCAAGGGCCGCACCCTGCACGTGCCGTGCTCGGCCCATGGCGTCGCGCGCTTTGCCTTCGCCGATCTCTGCGAGAAGCCGCTGGGCGCATCCGACTACCTCAGGCTGGCGCACGACTATCACACCATCCTGGTCGACCACATTCCAGTGATGGACTTCTCCCAGCGCAACGCCGCCAAGCGCTTCATCACGCTGATCGACACGCTCTATGACAATGCCGTGAAGCTGATGGCCTCGGCCGACGCCAACCCGATCTCGCTCTACATCGCCGATGAGGGCACCGAGGCGATGGAGTTCAAGCGGACCGCCTCGCGCCTGATCGAGATGAGTTCGGAATCCTATCTGGCGCTGCCTCATGGCCGCAAGGACTCCACCGCCAGCGGCTCCACCAAGGGCCTGGTCGAGACTTAAGTCCTATTGGCCGCGAAGGTACCGCTGTCATTCCGGGGCGCGCGGAGCGCGAGCCCGGAATCTATCGCGCTACAAACTCTGCCGCCGGATGGATTTCCGGGCTCGCGACTTCGTCGCGCCCCGGAATGACGACCAGCTATGCTGGCTGCTATCTCGGCAAGCCCGACAAATGGGCATCCACCGACTTGAACGGGGGAAGCGAAAGGGATAACCACCCTCTCAGTTTTCCCCTCCTCACGTGTCTAAAGGACAGGTTCACATGGCGCGCGACAAGATTGCTTTGATTGGCTCCGGTCAGATCGGCGGAACGCTGGCTCACCTCATCGGCCTGAAAGAACTGGGCGACGTCGTGATGTTCGACATCGCCGAGGGCGTGCCGCAGGGCAAGGCGCTCGACATCGCGCAGTCCTCGCCGGTCGACGGTTTCGACGCGCATTACACCGGCGCCAACTCCTACGAGGCGCTCGACAACGCAAAAGTCTGCATCGTCACCGCCGGCGTGCCGCGCAAGCCCGGCATGAGCCGCGACGACCTCCTCTCCATCAACCTCAAGGTCATGGAGCAGGTCGGTGCCGGCATCAAGAAATACGCTCCCGACGCCTTCGTCATCTGCATCACCAATCCGCTCGACGCCATGGTCTGGGCGCTGCAGAAGGCTTCCGGCCTGCCGCACAAGAAGGTCGTCGGCATGGCCGGCGTGCTCGACTCCGCGCGCTTCCGCTACTTCCTGGCCGACGAGTTCAACGTCTCGGTCGAAGACGTCACCGCCTTCGTGCTCGGCGGCCATGGCGATACCATGGTGCCCCTGGTGAAATACTCCACCGTCGCCGGCATCCCGCTGCCCGACCTCGTCAAGATGGGCTGGACCTCGCAGGCGCGCCTCGACGAGATCGTCGATCGCACCCGCAACGGCGGCGCCGAGATCGTCAATCTGCTCAAGACCGGCTCGGCCTTCTACGCCCCGGCCGCCTCGGCCATCGCGATGGCCGAGAGCTATCTGAAGGACAAGAAGCGCGTGCTGCCCTGCGCCGCCTATCTCAACGGCGAGTACAGCGTGAAGGACATGTATGTCGGCGTGCCCGTCGTGATCGGCTCCAAGGGCGTCGAGCGCGTCGTCGAGATCGAACTCGCCGGCAAGGACCGCGAGGCCTTCGACAAGTCGGTCGGCGCCGTGCAGGGTCTGGTCGACGCCTGCAAGAAGATCGCCCCCGATCTTCTCGGCCGTTAAGACGCAACAATCCCGCCGAAGACCGAAACCGGTCTTCGGCGGTTTCACTTCCGGGCCCTGACGACCGGGGCGGGTCTGGGTCCAGGATTTCCGGTGTCAAAGAATCCGGGTTGAAGTTCCTGTGGTATATGGTATGCCAGCCACAAGACTGAGGTGGGCCCATGAGGTCACCGCCCGCGGGTTCAGGGAGCGACCATATGAATATTCATGAGTATCAGGCCAAGGCGCTGCTGAGCGAGTTCGGTGTGCCGATCTCCAAGGGCGTTCCAGTCCTGAGTGCCACCGACGCAAGCGCAGCAGCCATGGCGCTGCCCGGTCCGGTCTGGGTGGTGAAGAGCCAGATCCACGCCGGCGGCCGCGGCAAGGGCAAGTTCAAGGAAGCCTCGGCCGGCGACAAGGGCGGCGTCCGCATCGCCAAGTCGGCCGCCGAAGTCTCCGAATTCGCCAAGCAGATGCTGGGTGCCACCCTCGTGACCGTGCAGACCGGCCCGGCCGGCAAGCAGGTCAACCGCCTCTACGTCGAGGACGGCTCCGACATCGACAAGGAGTTCTATCTCTCGATCCTGGTCGACCGCGAAACCTCGCGCGTTTCCTTCGTCGTCTCGACCGAAGGCGGCGTCAACATCGAGGACGTCGCACACAACACCCCCGAGAAGATCGTGACCTTCTCGGTCGATCCCGCCACCGGCATCATGGGCCATCACGGTCGCACGGTCGCGAATGCCCTGAAGCTCTCGGGTGATCTCGCCAAGCAGGCGGAAAAACTCACCGCGCAGCTCTATGCGGCGTTCGTCGCCAAGGACATGTCGATGCTGGAGATCAACCCGCTGGTCGTGACCAAGCAGGGTCAGCTCCGCGTGCTCGACGCCAAGGTATCGTTCGACGACAACGCGCTGTTCCGCCACCCCGAGGTGCTCGCGCTGCGCGACGAGACCGAGGAAGACGCCAAGGAAATCGAGGCGTCCAAGTACGACCTCAACTATGTCGCCCTCGACGGCAATATCGGCTGCATGGTCAACGGCGCCGGTCTTGCCATGGCGACGATGGACATCATCAAGCTCTACGGCATGGCGCCGGCGAACTTCCTCGACGTCGGCGGCAGCGCCAGCAAGGAGAAGGTCGCGGCCGCGTTCAAGATCATCACCGCCGATCCCAACGTGAAGGGCATCCTGGTCAACATCTTCGGCGGCATCATGAAGTGCGACGTGATCGCCGAAGGCGTCACCGCTGCAGTTCGTGAGGTCGGCCTCAGCGTGCCGCTGGTGGTTCGCCTCGAAGGTACCAATGTCGAGCTCGGCAAGAAGATCATCCGCGAATCCGGCCTGAACGTGGTGCCGGCGGACAATCTCGACGACGCCGCGCAGAAGATCGTGAAGGCCGTCAAGGGAGGCTAAGGCCATGGCCCAGGATCATCTCTCCGCATCATCTCCACTTGCAGAGCATGCGCGTCTCGCCGCATTCGCCGGCGAATGGAATGGCGAAGAGATGGTCTTTCCGTCGCGCTGGACGGCGGGCGGACCGGCCACCTCGCGCACCGTCGCGCGCATGGATCTCAACGGGTTCTATCTGATCCAGGACTCGGTGCAGATGCGCGATGGCAAGGAGGTCTTCGCCACCCACGGCCTCTTCACCTACGACCGCGACGACCGGACCTACAAATTGTTCTGGTACGATTCGCTTGGCTACACGCCGCCCTCGCCCGCTTCCGGCGGCTGGGTCGGCAACACCCTGACACTGGTGCGCGGCTCGCTTCGCGGCAATGCGCGCCACGTCTACGAGATCATCGACGATGCCTCCTATTCGTTGAAGATTCAGTTCTCGCCGGATGCGGAAGGCTGGGCCGACGTGCTCACCGGCATCTACCGCCGCATCCACTGACCCTCTCACTCAGTTCGTTTCGCGAAAGCAGACCTCATGTCCATCCTGATCGACAAGAACACCAAGGTCATCTGCCAGGGCTTCACCGGCAAGAACGGCACCTTCCATTCCGAGGCTGCGATTGCTTACGGCACCAAGATGGTCGGCGGCACTTCGCCGGGTAAAGGCGGCTCGACCCATCTCGGCCTGCCGGTGTTCGACACGGTGCGCGAGGCGCGGGAGAAGACCGGCGCCGACGCGTCGGTGATCTACGTGCCGCCGCCCGGCGCGGCGGATGCGATCTGCGAGGCCATCGACGCCGAGATCCCGCTGATTGTCTGCATCACCGAAGGCATTCCCGTCATCGACATGGTGCGCGTGAAGCGCTCGCTCGCCGGCTCCAAGTCGCGCCTGATCGGGCCGAACTGCCCGGGCGTCATGACCGCCGGCGAGTGCAAGATCGGCATCATGCCCGCCAACATCTTCAAGACCGGATCGGTCGGCATCGTGTCCCGTTCCGGCACGCTGACCTACGAAGCCGTGTTCCAGACCACCCAGGAAGGCCTCGGCCAGACCACCGCGGTCGGCATCGGCGGCGACCCGGTCAAGGGCACCGAGTTCATCGACGTGCTCGAAATGCTGCTGGCCGACCCCAAGACCGAGTCGATCATCATGATCGGCGAGATCGGCGGTTCCGCCGAGGAAGACGCCGCCCAGTTCCTCAAGGACGAGGCCAAGCGCGGCCGCAAGAAGCCGATGGTCGGTTTCATCGCGGGCGTCACCGCCCCTCCCGGCCGCCGCATGGGCCACGCCGGGGCGATCATTTCGGGCGGCAAGGGCGATGCCGGTTCCAAGACGGAAGCGATGAAATCCGCAGGTATTACAGTGTCGCCGTCGCCGGCACGCCTCGGCCACACGCTTGCCGAAAAGTTGAAAGGCTGATTCACTCCTTCGTGCTTTTCCGGGCGAAGTTTCGCAACAAATAGGGTAAAGGGTGCCTGTCGCGTCGAGCCCTGTCGGGGAGCTCGGCGCCAGCGCCGTTTGTTATGCGCGAACCGAAATCGCCAGGAACCCAGTATGTCTCGCCAGGACGCGAACGCAGCCTTTGCCCTGTCATCATTTTTGCAGGGCACCAACGCCACCTACATCGACGAAATCTACGCGCGCTACGAGAAGGACCCGTCCTCGGTCGACGCCGAATGGCAGGAGTTCTTCAAGAGCCTCAACGACCAGCCGGCTGACGTCCTCAAGAACGCCGAAGGCCCGTCCTGGGAGCGCGACAACTGGCCGCTGACCCCCAAGGACGACCTGACCTCCGCGCTCGACGGCAACTGGGCCGAAGTCGAGAAGGCAGTCGGCAGCAAGATCGCCGCCAAGGCGCAAGCCAAGGGCGCCGACATCTCCTCCGCCGACCTGCTCCAGGCCACGCGCGACTCCGTCCGCGCGCTGATGCTGATCCGCTCCTACCGCATGCGCGGTCACTTCCACGCCAAGCTCGATCCGCTCGGCATCGAAGCCCAGCGCAACCGCGAAGAGCTCGACCCGCGCACCTATGGCTTCACCGAAGCCGATTTCGACCGCAAGATCTTCCTCGATCACGTGCTCGGCCTCGAATATGGCACCTTGCGCGAGATCACCGCGATCTGCGAGCGCACCTACTGCCAGACGCTCGGCGTCGAATTCATGCATATCAGCAATGCCGCGCAGAAGGCGTGGATCCAGGAGCGCATCGAGGGGCCCGACAAGGAAATCTCCTTCACGCGCGAAGGCCGTAGAGCCATCCTCACCAAGCTGGTCGAAGCCGAAGGCTTCGAAAAGTTCTGCGACACCAAGTTCACCGGTACCAAGCGCTTCGGCCTCGACGGCGGTGAAGCGCTGATCCCCGCGCTCGAGCAGATCATCAAGCGCGGCGGCAATCTCGGCGTGAAGGAAATCGTGCTCGGCATGCCGCATCGCGGCCGCCTCAACGTGCTGACCCAGGTGTTGGGCAAGGCCCATCGCGCCCTATTCCACGAGTTCAAGGGCGGTTCGGCCAACCCCGACGCGGTCGAAGGCTCCGGCGACGTCAAGTACCATCTCGGCGCCTCCTCGGACCGCGAGTTCGACGGCAACCGCATCCATCTGTCGCTGACCGCCAACCCCTCGCATCTCGAAATCGTCGATCCCGTCGTGCTCGGCAAGGTGCGTGCCAAGCAGGACCAGCACGGCGATCCGCCGGACCAGCGCATCTCGGTGATGCCGCTGCTCATGCATGGCGACGCGGCGTTCGCGGGCCAGGGCGTGGTGGCGGAATGCTTCGGCCTGTCGGACCTGAAGGGCTACCGCACCGGCGGCTCCGTGCACTTCATCGTCAACAACCAGATCGGCTTCACCACCTATCCGCGTTATTCTCGTTCGTCGCCTTACCCGTCGGACGTCGCGAAGATGATCGACGCGCCGATCTTCCACGTCAACGGCGACGATCCGGAGGCGGTGGTGTTCGCGGCCAAGGTCGCGACCGAGTTCCGGCAGAAATTCCACAAGCCGGTCGTGATCGACATGTGGTGCTATCGCCGCTACGGTCACAACGAAGGCGACGAGCCGGCGTTCACCCAGCCGGTGATGTACAAGCGGATCGCGGCGCATCCGTCGACGCTGTCGCTCTATGCAAAGCGCCTGATCGCCGAGGGCGTGGTCACCGAGGGCGAGGTCGACAAGCTGAAGGCCGACTGGCGCGCGCGCCTCGATGCCGAGTTCGAGGCCGGCACCTCCTACAAGCCGAACAAGGCCGACTGGCTCGATGGCAAATGGGCCGGCTTCAAGATCGCCGACCAGGAAGAGGATGCGCGGCGCGGCGTCACCGGCGTCGACATCGCGACGCTGAAGGACATCGGCCGCAAGATCACCAAGGTGCCTGACGGTTTCCGCGTCCACCGCACCATCCAGCGTTTCCTCGATAATCGCGCCAAGGCGATCGACAGTGGTAACGGCATCGACTGGGCGACCGGCGAGGCGCTCGCGTTCTGCTCGCTGCTTTCCGAAAACCACCACGTCCGCCTCTCCGGACAGGATTCGGAGCGCGGCACCTTCTCGCAGCGCCATTCGGTCCTGATCGACCAGGAGGACGAGAGCCGCTACACGCCGTTCAACCATCTCGGCAACGAGCAGGGCCATTACGAGGTCATCAACTCGCTGCTGTCGGAAGAAGCCGTGCTCGGCTTTGAATACGGCTATTCGCTCGCCGAGCCGAACACGCTGACCCTGTGGGAAGCCCAGTTCGGCGACTTCGCCAACGGTGCGCAGGTCGTGTTCGACCAGTTCATCTCCTCGGGCGAGCGCAAATGGCTGCGCATGTCCGGCCTCGTCTGCCTGTTGCCGCACGGCTATGAGGGCCAGGGACCGGAGCACTCGTCGGCGCGCCTCGAGCGTTACCTGCAGATGTGCGCGGAAGACAACATGCAGGTGGTCTACCCGACCACGCCGGCGAACTACTTCCACGTGCTGCGCCGTCAGCTGCATCGCGAGATCCGCAAGCCGCTGATCATGATGACGCCGAAGTCGCTGCTGCGTCACAAGCGTGCGGTCTCGCGTCTCGAGGAGCTGGCGAAGGGAACGACCTTCCATCGCATTCTCTACGATGACGCCCAGATGCTGCCGAACGAGCCGATCAAGCTCGTTCCGGACGAGAAGATCCGCCGCATCGTGCTGTGCTCGGGCAAGGTCTATTACGACCTCTACGAGGAGCGCGAGAAGCGTGGCATCGACGACATCTACCTGATGCGCGTCGAGCAGCTCTATCCGGTGCCGCTGAAGGCGCTGGTGGCCGAGCTGTCCCGCTTCAAGAAGGCGGAAGTGATCTGGTGCCAGGAAGAGCCGCGCAACATGGGCGCCTGGCACTTCATCGAGCCCTATCTGGAATGGGTGCTGAACCAGGTGAACGGTGCGAGCCGGCGTCCGCGTTATGTCGGCCGCGCCGCTTCCGCCGCGACCGCCACTGGTCTGATGTCCAAGCATCAGGCGCAGTTGAAGGCGTTCCTGGACGAAGCATTGAGCTGAGAAGTTTTTTAAGACTGTCATTGCCCGCGAAGGCGGGCAATCCAGTACGCCGTGAACTTCGTGATCAGCACGAACGTCGCTGAGTACTGGATGCCCCGCCCCCCGTGCGCAATCGCGCACTAGGCGGGGCATGACGTATGAATTCCTGTCCGCGACTGCGATCCCTTAAGGAAAAGACCATGACTGAAATTCGTGTGCCGACGCTCGGCGAATCCGTCACCGAGGCCACCATCGGCCGCTGGTTCAAGAAGGCCGGCGACCCGGTCGCCGTCGACGAGCCCTTGGTGGAGCTCGAGACCGACAAGGTCACCATCGAGGTCCCGGCGCCCTCGGCCGGCACGTTGAGCGAGATCATCGCCGCCGATGGCGCGACCGTCGCGGTCGGTGCGCTGCTCGGCCAGATCACCGACGGTGCCGGTGCTGCCAAGTCCGCCGCGGCACCCGCCAAGCCCGCCGCAGCCGCTGCAGCGCCCGCCGCTGCGGCTCCGGCTGCTGCCGCCGCTGCGCCGAAGGCGCCGCCAGCCGATGCGCCGCTCGCTCCGTCCGTGCGCAAGATTTCAGCCGAGAGCGGCATCGATGCTTCGACCGTTCCGGGCTCCGGCAAGGACGGCCGCGTCACCAAGGGCGACATGCTCGCTGCGATCGAGCGTGCGGCCTCCGCGCCGACCCCGGTGAACCAGCCCGCCGCCGCCGTGCAGGTCCGCGCGCCGTCGCCTGCCGATGACGCCGCGCGCGAAGAGCGCGTCAAGATGACCCGCCTGCGCCAGACCATCGCGCGCCGCCTCAAGGACGTGCAGAACACCGCGGCCATGCTGACGACCTTCAACGAGGTCGACATGACCAACGTGATGGCGCTGCGGGCCCACTACAAGGATGCGTTCGAGAAGAAGCACGGCTCCAAGCTCGGCTTCATGGGCTTCTTCACCAAGGCCGTCGTGCAGGCGCTGAAGGACATCCCGGCCGTCAACGCCGAGATCGACGGCACCGATCTGATCTACAAGAATTACTATCACATCGGCGTCGCCGTCGGCACCGACAAGGGTCTCGTCGTGCCCGTGGTGCGCGACTGCGACCACAAGTCGATCGCCGACATCGAGAAGAGCATCGCCGATTTCGGTCGTCGCGCCCGTGACGGCCAGCTCAAGATCGACGAGATGCAGGGCGGCACCTTCACTATCACCAATGGCGGCATCTACGGCTCGCTGATGTCGACCCCGATCCTGAACGCGCCGCAGTCCGGCATCCTCGGCATGCACAAGATCCAGGATCGCCCGATGGTCGTCGGCGGCAAGGTCGAGGTCCGCCCGATGATGTATCTGGCGCTGTCCTACGACCACCGCGTCATCGACGGCAAGGAAGCCGTCACCTTCCTGGTTCGCGTCAAGGAGAGCCTGGAAGATCCGGCGCGCCTGGTGCTCGATCTCTGATCCCCGATGCTTTGAGGACGCCGTCGCCTGCATGGGCGACGGCGTTTGTCCAATGATGGAGGCGGACGTGACCGATAAAGTCGTTGTCATCACCGGCGGCAGCCGCGGCATTGGTCGCGCCACCGCGCTTGCGGCGGCCGCGCGCGGCTATCGCGTCGTGGTCGGCTATGCCAGCAACAAGAAGGCTGCCGACGAGGTGGTCGCGCAAATCGAGGCCAGCAACGGCAAGGCGATCGCGGTGAAGTGCGACGTTGCCGAGGAACGCGACATCATCGACCTGTTCAAGCAGGCCGACAAGTTCGGCACGCTCGGGGCGCTCGTCAACAATGGCGGCATTGTCGGCCAAAGCGGGGTGCGCGTCGACGAGATGTCGGCCGAGCGCATCCAGCGCGTGCTGGCGGTCAACGTCACCGGCTCCATCCTCTGCGCGCGCGAGGCCGTCAAGCGCATGTCGACCAAACATGGCGGCAAGGGCGGTGTCATCGTCAATCTGTCGTCGGTCGCCGCCAAGCTCGGCGCGCCCAACACCTATGTCGATTATGCCGCGTCCAAGGGCGCGGTGGATTCCTTCACCATCGGTCTCGGCTATGAGGTGGCAGCCGAAGGCATTCGCGTCGCCGCGATCCGCCCCGGCCTGATCGATACCGAAATTCACGCCTCCGGCGGCGAGCCCGACCGGCATCATCGCCTGGCCCATCTGGTGCCAATGAAGCGCGTCGGCACCGCGGACGAAATCGCCAATGCCATCGTCTGGCTGATGTCGGACGATGCCTCCTACGTCACCTCAGCCATTCTCGATGTGTCCGGCGGACGCTGACGCGCCGCGCGGACGCTGACACATCCTCATCACGCTAAACTTACGGGACTTTCTCTCATGGCTACCTACGATCTCGTCGTCATCGGCACCGGACCTGGCGGTTATGTCTGCGCGGTGCGCGCCAGCCAGCTCGGCATGAAGGTCGCCGTGGTCGAAAAGAACGCGACGCTCGGCGGCACCTGCCTCAACGTCGGCTGCATGCCCTCGAAGGCGTTGCTGCATGCCTCCGAGATGTTCGAGGAAGCCGGGCACTCCTTCGCCAAGATGGGCGTCTCGGTGTCGTCGCCGAAGCTCGATCTTCCCGCGATGATGAACTTCAAGCAGCAGGGCATCGACGGCAACGTCAAGGGCGTCGAGTTCCTGATGAAGAAGAACAAGGTCGACGTGCTCAAGGGCACCGGCAAGATCCTCGGCACCGGCAAGGTCGAGGTCTCCGCCGACGGCAAGTCGCAGCTGATCGAGACCAGGAACATCGTGATCGCGACCGGCTCGGACATCGCGCGCCTCAAGGGCATCGAGATCGACGAGAAGCGCATCGTCTCGTCCACCGGCGCGCTGTCGCTGGACAAGGTGCCCGGCAAGCTCCTGATCGTCGGCGCCGGCGTGATCGGCCTCGAGCTCGGCTCGGTGTGGAAGCGCTTAGGCGCCGAAGTCGTCGTGGTCGAATTTTTGGATCGCATCCTGCCCGGCATGGACGGCGAGATCGCAAAGCAATTCCAGCGCATCCTCGAGAAGCAGGGATTTGCCTTCAAGCTTGGCGCCAAGGTCACCGCCGTCGACACCTCAGGCAAGGCGCTGAAGGCGACCATCGAGCCCGCCGCCGGCGGTGCCGCCGAGGCGCTGGAAGCCGACGTCGTGCTGGTCTGCATCGGCCGCGTGCCCTACACCGAGGGCCTCGGGCTGAAGGAAGCCGGCGTTGCGCTCGATGCGCGCGGCCGCGTCCAGATCGATCCGCATTTCGCCACCAGCCTGAAGGGCGTCTACGCCATCGGCGACGTCGTCGTCGGTCCCATGCTCGCCCACAAGGCCGAGGACGAAGGCGTTGCGGTCGCGGAGATCATCGCCGGCCAGGCCGGCCACGTGAATTACGACGTCATCCCGGGGGTCGTGTATACCACCCCGGAAGTGTCCTCCGTCGGCAAGACCGAGGAAGAGCTCAAGCAGGCCGGCGTCGCCTACACCGTCGGGAAGTTTCCCTTTACCGCCAACGGCCGCTCCAAGGTCAATCAGACCACTGACGGCTTCGTGAAGATTCTCGCAGATGCGAAGACCGACCGCGTGCTCGGCGTGCACATCATCGGCATCGAAGCCGGCGAAATGATCCATGAGGCCTGCGTTCTCATGGAATTTGGCGGCAGTGCGGAGGATCTCGCCCGTACCTGCCACGCGCATCCGACCCGCTCGGAGGCCGTCAAGGAAGCCGCGCTTGCAGTCGGCAAGCGGGCCATCCATATGTAGGTCACGCCCAGGGCCGAATCGGGCGGGACATCACATGCTACGCCGCCTTCTTCAACCGGTCTGGGTCCTGCTTGCGATCATCTTTTTGATCGAAGCCTGGCTGTGGGACCATCTCGAGCCTGTCGTCGCGCGGGTGGTCGCATTGATCCCGCTCGCCCGTGTGAAGGAGTGGCTGGCCGACCGCGTCGATGCACTGTCCCCGGCGATGACGCTGATCGTGTTCGTGGTGCCGATCATCCCGCTGTTTCCGCTCAAGCTGATTGGCCTGTGGCTGCTCACGCATCAATACTGGCTGACCGGCGTCTCCACGTTCCTGTTCGCAAAAATGCTGGGCGTCGGCGTCACCGCCTTCGTATTCGACGTCACGCGCGACAAGCTGCTGGAGATGCACTGGTTCGAGCGGCTCTACGAGCTGGTGCTGCGGCTGCGTGCCAAGGCGACCGAACTCGTCGAGCCGATCAAGCGGCGCATCCGCGAGCTGATCAAGGGCAACGGCGAAGGCTGGTCCTCGCGCACCCTCCGTTTGATCCAGCGCTTCCGCAAGAGCGTGCACGAAGCGCGCTGAGCTGCTTGCTACGCACTCAGTGTCATTGCCCGCGAAGGCGGGCAATCCAGTATTCCAGAGACAGCGAGATTAGAACCGACGTGCTGGGGCGTACTGGATGCCCCGGTCAAGCCGGGGCATGACAGCGGTGTGCGTGGCGCCGTCTACCCGTGCAGATGCAGCAGATGCGGCGCCCAGGCGCCGAGCATGGTCATGCCGAGGCCAGCGATCGTCAAGAGCCCGGCGATCCAGGCCAGCGGCAGCATGCCGGTGATGATCGTCGCCGACGCCAGCACGATGCCGATCTGGAACGCGGCCGAGGCCAGCTCGAAATGATGATATTTCGCGGTCGCCTCGTCGCGCTCGTGCTCGGCGTGCTTGGCCTTTTCGGCGAGCTGCTCGGTGCCTTCGCCGGTCTCGGGCTCGGAGCGGTAGCGCGCCGCGGTCTTGGTCCAATCGTCGATCTGCTTCTGCACCGCGGCCTTCATGGCGTCGTCGGTGGCAGCACCCAGCGTCAGCTTGCCCTGCTCGGCGGCGGTCTGCACCACGGTGCGGCGGATGCTCTTGGCCTGGAAGAACGCCCAGAGATTGGAAGCCTCGACGTTCTTGCTGATCGACTCGGTCTGGGCGCCCTTGCCGAGCGTTTCCGAGATCGCCAGGAACAGTGCCAGCACCGCGATCAGCAGGGCGATCTTCTTGTTCTCGCCCGATGCGTGCTCGGCATGCTCGGCGTGCTCCATGCTTTCGTGTGCGCTCATGAATCCTCCTGTCGCGGCTCCGCAACGATTGACCGAACCGCGCGGCCTGCGCAAGAGGCATGCTTGCCAGGAGCGAGCCATGACAGCAGCAATTATCGGCGCGGATGCGCGCTCGCATAGACTTCCAGCAGCCGCTCGGAATCGATCCCGGTATACACCTGCGTGGTCGACAGCGAGGAATGGCCGAGCAATTCCTGAATGGCGCGCAAATCGCCGCCGCGCGAGAGCAGATGCGTGGCGAAGGAGTGCCGCAGCGCGTGCGGCGTGGCGCTGTCGGGCAAGCCCAGCGCGCCGCGCAGCCGCTCCATCGCGAGCTGGATGATGCGCGGGCTCAAGGGACCGCCGCGCGCGCCGACGAAGATCGGTCCCTCCTGCGGCAAGGCATGCGGGCACATCGCGACATATTCGTCGATCAGCGCCAGCACGTTCTGCAGCACCGGCACCATGCGCGTCTTGTTGCCTTTGCCTGTGACGACCAGAACGTCGCCTTCGCCCGCCTTCGGCACCTCGCGGCGCTTCAGCCCCAGCGCCTCGGAGATGCGCAGGCCCGATCCATAGAGCAGCGCCATCACCGCGGCGTCGCGCACCAGGATCCAGGTCTCACGTTCCTCGCCGGCGCGCTCGTCGGCGTCAGCCAGACGCTTTGCCGATGCCATCGGCAGCGGCTTCGGCAAGGTCTTTGCGACCTTCGGCGCGCGGATCGCGGAGAGCGCGCCGACCTTGCCCTTGCCCTCGCGCTCGAGGAAGCGGCCGAACGAGCGCAGGCCCGCCAGCGCGCGCATCAGTGAACGGCCGGCAATATCATCGGCGCGGCGCATCGCCATGAAGGCGCGCACGTCGGCGGCTTCAAGCGAGGCGAACCGTTCCAACGTCACGCGCTCGCCCCAATGGCTACACAGGAAATCGAGGCACTGCCTGAGGTCGCGGCCATAGGCTTCCAGCGTCTTCGGCGACAGCCGCCGCTCGGCGCCGAGATGGGACAGCCAGCGCGCCATCTCCTGCGCGATCGAGGGATCGGCGCTGGCGAGCTCGAGTGATGGGACAGCCGCTTTGCTCATGCGCTCTGGACGTGGTGATTCCGCACAGTATATCGCATCCCATCAGTTTACTGTTCGCTAAGGCGGCTCCACAGCGCTAGCCTGAACGCCCCAAGAGACCCCAAAGGTTCCGATTCTCCGTTCATGGATCACACCTCGCGCAGCACGACCGCCTCCGCCAACGCGACCCGCATGGTCGACGTGCTGGTGCCTGTCGCGCTCGACCAGACCTATTCCTACAAGGTGCCTGTGGGCATGGAGCTGAAGGCCGGCGATCTCGTCGGTGTGCCGCTGGGGCCGCGCGAGGTGCTCGCCGTGGTCTGGGGCGAGAACGCCAATCCCGATCCGCGCCTGCACAATCGCCTCAAGGAGGTCAGCGAGAAGCTCGACTTCCCGCCGCTGAAGGGCGAGCTGCGCGCCGTCGTCGACTGGGTCGCCAATTATACGCTGAGCCCGCGCGGCATGGTGCTGCGGATGTGCCTGCGCATGGGCGAGAACCTCGGCCCCGAACGGGTCCGCGCCGGCGTGCGACTGACAGGCGATCCCCCGCGGCGGCTGACGCCGGCGCGCTCGCGCGTCATCGAGGTGCTGTCGGACCGGCTGCTGCACGGCAAGTCCGAGGCTGCAAAGGAAGCCGGCGTCTCCGCCGGCGTGATCGATGGCCTCGTCGATGAGGGCACGCTCACGGTCGAGCCGATGCCGCCGCCGCCCCCGCCGCCAGCGCCCGATCCGGAGTTCGGCCGGCCGGATTTCTCGCCGCTGCAGCGCGCCGGCGTCGATGCGATGCGCGCGCTCGCGGCGAACGGCACCTTCCATGTCGCGCTGCTCGACGGCGTCACCGGCTCCGGCAAGACCGAGGTCTATTTCGAGGCCGTGGCGGAAACCATCCGCCGCGGCAAGCAGTCGCTGATCCTGATGCCGGAGATCGCGCTGACCGGCCAGTTCCTCGATCGCTTCGCGCAACGTTTCGGCGTGCGCCCGATCGAATGGCACTCCGAGCTGACGCCGCGCACCCGCGCGCGCAATTGGGCCGCGATCTCCGAAGGAACCGCACCGGTCGTGGTCGGCGCGCGCTCGGCGCTGTTTCTCCCTTACGCCGATCTCGGCCTCATCGTGGTCGATGAGGAGCACGACCAGGCCTACAAGCAGGACGAGGGCGTGCATTATCACGCCCGCGACATGGCGGTGGTGCGCGCGCATATCGCTAAAATCCCGATCGTGCTGGCCTCCGCCACGCCGTCGGTCGAGTCGGAGGTCAATGCGCGCAAGAACCGCTATCAGCGCATCGCGCTGCCCTCGCGCTTCGGCGGCCAGCACATGCCGCATATCGAGGCCATCGACCTCAGGCGCGAGCCGCCCGCGCGCGGCCGCTATATCTCGCCGCGCCTGGCAGGCGAGATCAGAAAAGCCATCGAGAAGCGCGAGCAGGCGCTGCTGTTCCTCAATCGCCGCGGCTATGCGCCGCTGACGCTGTGCCGTGCCTGCGGCCATCGCTTCGCCTGCACCATCTGCGATGCCTGGCTGGTCGATCATCGCTTTCGCCAGCGCCTGGTCTGTCATCATTGCGGCTTCTCGATGCCGCGACCGCCAACCTGTCCGCATTGTGCCGCCGAGGAATCGCTGGTGGCCGTCGGCCCCGGCGTCGAACGCCTGCAGGAGGAGGCGGCGGCGCTGTTCCCGGAAGTGCGCACCATGGTGCTGTCGAGCGATCTCATCACCTCGATCGAGACGATGCGCAGCGAGCTTGCCGAGATCGCGGAAGGCCGCGTCGATATCATCATCGGCACGCAGCTCGTCGCCAAGGGCCACAATTTTCCGCGGCTCAATCTGGTCGGCGTGGTCGATGCGGATCTCGGCCTTTCCAACGGCGATCCGCGTGCCGCAGAGCGCACCTGGCAATTGCTCAACCAGGTGATCGGCCGCGCCGGCCGCGAGCAGGGCCGCGGCGTCGGCTATCTGCAGACCCACCAGCCCGATCACCCCGTCATGAAGGCGCTGATCGCCTGCGACCGCGAGGCCTTCTACGACAGCGAGATCGATTTGCGCGAGAAGACGCTCTATCCGCCGTTCGGGCGCCTTGCCAGCCTGATCATCTCCGCCGGCGATCGTCCGAGCGCCGAGGGCCTCGGCCGCAAGCTCGTTGCACTCGCGCCGCGCGACGAGCGCGTCGTCGTGCTCGGCCCCGCCGAAGCCCCGCTCGCCGTCATCAAGGGCCGCTACCGCTTCCGCATCCTGGTCAAATCGGCCCGCGGCTTCGATCTGTCGGACTATTTGCGCAACTGGCTCGCCGTGTGCCCGAAGACGACCGGCAACCAGAAGCTCGAGGTGGATGTCGATCCGCAAAGCTTTTTATAGCCCTCTGTCATTCCGGGGCGCGCGCAGCGCGAGCCCGGAATCCATCGGGCGGCAGAACTGGTGGATGAATGGATTCCGGGCTCGCGACTTCGTCGCGCCCCGGAATGACAGCAGCCAAACAAAAAGCCCGTGGTCCCCCAAAGACCACGGGCTGGTTTCACGTGCGCATCAAACTGCTCATGTCCTTGCGGGACGATGATGAAAACTGCGCGTGTGGCTGAGGCGCTTGCCGTTAGGAGACGACTTCCGCGGTGACGCGGCCGACGCCGGCACCGGTGAGGCCGATGGCGCGGGCAGCACCCGTGGAGAGGTCGAGCACGCGGCCGCGCACGAACGGGCCACGGTCATTGATGGTGACGATGACGCTCTGGCCGCCATGGGTCACACGAACCTTGGTGCCGAACGGCAGGGTCCGGTGCGCCGCGGTCATGGCGTTCTGGTTGAAGCGCGCGCCGGAGGCAGTGCGGCTGCCGGACTCGTTGCCGTAATAGGAGGCCATGCCGGAGAAGCTGTGGCCGGTGCCCTGCGACGGCGTCATCGACGCATTGGCGTTGAACCAACCGGGGTTCGCGACGGTGTCAGCCTGGGCCTGGTGGCTGTGGTGGTGAGAACCCCGGTGGTGATGCCTGGATTTGGCGGAAGCTTCGGTGGCAGTCCCACCGACGAAGAGAGTTGCAGCGACGAAAGCAATCGCCGTACGCGGCCGGGTCACAGTTCCCAGCGTCTTCAATGACAGCATCTATTGGTCCCTACGCTAGTAATGCCACATATGTGGCAAGTGGAGCCCCCATCAGTTTGTGAGCGATTTGGCGTTTCGATTCCCAATGAGGCGTGAATTGGGCAGTAAATCCGATCCGTGTCCTCATGAAATATCTTGTGATCTGAATCGATATTCAGCCGAAGTTTCGTAATCTTTCCATTTAACGGTTCATTAACTGATCGATTACTTGCGAATACTGTAAAACCAAGTCTGTTACTCTTCGCATTTAGAATTGGGTAAGTATTCAGCGGGCAGGACGGCGCGCACTGAATCACGGCTCAGCGATCCGTGTTCATGGCCGCTATGCGCTGAGGGCAGGAACGAAAGGGCGCGCGGCCGACAAAAGCTCGCGGCAATTCCCTGGCATGGCAGGTCGTCGCAACGATCGCGGTGAGATGGCCGCGACGTGGGACGAACTGGCGACAGAAGGTCGTGCCTTTAATTTGGCGTCATGTTGCACGTGCGCGCCTGCTATGTTAGCAAAGCCGCGATTTTAACGAGCCCGGCACTTCCCGTGCTGGTCGAAAATCGAAGTCCCGCTTGAATTCCAAGGGCTTGGATCGCTAGGCGCCGCTTTGTGGCGACGGTTTTTCCCTTGCGAATTTGACAGCTAAAAGAGCGCGTCTGTGGCTGCAGAAGATACGTCCGTTTCAGGTGTGTCGGGCCGTTATGCAACGGCCTTGTTTGAACTGGCCCGCGACCAGAAAGTGGTCGACGAGGTCAAGGCCGACCTCGAGAAGTTCGAGGCTCTGCTGAACGAAAGCGTCGATCTGAAGCGCCTCGTCCGCAGCCCGGTCTTCGCGGCTGACGCCCAGTCCAAGGCCCTCTCGGCCGTGCTGGACAAGGCCGGCATCGCCGGCATCACCGCCAATTTCCTCAAAGTGCTGACCGCCAACCGCCGCCTGTTCGCGGTGGCGGACGTCATCCGCGCCTATCGGGCCCTCGTCGCCAAGTTCAAGGGCGAGGCGACCGCTGACGTCACGGTCGCGGAGGCGCTGTCGGACAAGAATCTCGACGCTCTCAAGGTTGCCCTGAAGTCGGTGACCGGCAAGGACGTCGCGCTCAACGTGAAGATCGATCCCTCGATCATCGGTGGCCTCGTCGTGAAGCTTGGCAGCCGCATGATCGATAGCTCGCTTCGCACCAAACTCAATTCGATCAAGCACGCGATGAAAGAGGCAGGCTGATGGACATCCGCGCCGCGGAAATTTCCGCGATCCTCAAGGACCAGATCAAGAATTTCGGCCAGGAAGCTGAAGTCTCCGAAGTCGGACAGGTGCTGTCCGTCGGCGACGGTATCGCCCGCGTCTACGGTCTGGACAACGTCCAGGCCGGTGAAATGGTCGAGTTCGAGAACGGCACCCGCGGCATGGCGCTGAACCTCGAAACCGACAACGTCGGCGTCGTTATTTTCGGTGCCGACCGTGAAATCAAGGAAGGCCAGACCGTCAAGCGTACCCGCGCCATCGTGGACGCGCCGGTCGGCAAGGGCCTGCTCGGCCGCGTCGTCGACGCGCTCGGCAACCCGATCGACGGCAAGGGCCCGATCCAGGCCGAGAAGCGCATGCGCGTCGACGTCAAGGCGCCCGGCATCATTCCGCGCAAGTCGGTGAGCGAGCCGATGGCGACCGGCCTCAAGGCGATCGACGCCCTGATCCCGATCGGCCGCGGCCAGCGCGAGCTGATCATCGGCGACCGCCAGACCGGCAAGACCGCGATCGCGCTCGACACCATCCTGAACCAGAAGCCCCTCAACGCGCAGCCCGACGAGAACATCAAGCTGTACTGCGTCTACGTCGCGGTCGGCCAGAAGCGTTCGACCGTCGCGCAGTTCGTGAAGGTGCTGGAAGAGCAGGGCGCGCTCGAATATTCGATCGTCGTCGCCGCCACCGCGTCGGATCCGGCGCCGATGCAGTACATCGCGCCCTTCACCGGCTGCACCATGGGCGAGTACTTCCGCGACAACGGCATGCACGCGGTCATCATCTATGACGATCTGTCCAAGCAGGCCGTCGCCTATCGCCAGATGTCGCTGCTGCTGCGCCGCCCGCCGGGCCGCGAAGCCTATCCCGGCGACGTGTTCTACCTGCACTCCCGCCTGCTCGAGCGTGCGGCGAAGCTGAACAAGGACCAGGGCTCGGGCTCGCTGACGGCGCTGCCGGTCATCGAAACCCAGGCCAACGACGTGTCGGCCTACATCCCGACCAACGTCATCTCGATCACCGACGGCCAGATCTTCCTGGAAACCGACCTGTTCTTCCAGGGCATCCGTCCCGCGGTGAACGTCGGTCTGTCGGTGTCGCGCGTCGGCTCGTCGGCGCAGACCAAGGCCACCAAGAAGGTCGCCGGCAAGATCAAGGGCGAGCTCGCGCAGTACCGCGAAATGGCCGCGTTCGCGCAGTTCGGCTCCGATCTCGACGCTTCGACTCAGCGCCTCCTCAACCGCGGCTCGCGCCTGACCGAGCTCTTGAAGCAGCCGCAGTTCTCGCCGCTGAAGATGGAAGAGCAGGTCTGCGTGATCTGGGCCGGCACCAACGGCTATCTCGATCCGCTCCCGCTCAATAAGGTGAAGGCGTTCGAGGACGGTCTGCTCTCGCTGCTGCGCGGCAAGCATGTCGACATTCTCAATGCGATCCGCGACAGCCGCGACCTCTCCGACGACACCGCTGGCAAGCTGAAGTCGGTGGTCGAGGATTTCGCGAAGAGCTTCGCCTAAACGCGTTCATGGCCGGGCTAAAGCGCGAAGCGCGTCTTCGCAATTGAGGTCCCGGCCATCCACGCGTTTCGGCTTGCAAGAAAAGAACGTGGATGCCCGGGACGAGCCCGGGCATGACGACTGGGACAGGCAACGGCTCGACCACAAGGGTCGAACCGCCGGGGTGAACGAAGAATGGCGTCACTTAAAGACATGCGCGTCCGCATCGCCTCCACCAAGGCGACGCAAAAGATCACCAAGGCCATGCAGATGGTCGCGGCCTCGAAGCTGCGCCGCGCGCAGACCGCCGCGGAAGCTGCACGTCCCTATGCCGACAAGATGAGCGCGGTGATCGCCAACATCGCCAGCGCTGCCGCGGGCTCGCCCGGCGCCCCTGCGCTGCTGGCCGGCACCGGCCGCGACCAGGTTCATTTGCTGCTGGTCTGCACCGGCGAGCGCGGCCTGTCGGGCGCCTTCAACTCGTCGATCGTGCGCCTCGCCCGCGAGCGCGCGCTGGCCCTGATGAACGAAGGCAAGGAAGTGAAATTCTTCTGCGTCGGCCGCAAGGGTTACGAGCAGCTTCGCCGCCAGTTCGACAGGCAGATCGTCGAGCATCTCGACCTGCGCAGCGTGCGCCAGCTCGGCTTCGTCAACGCCGAGGACATCGCCAAGAAGGTTCTGGCGCGTTTCGACGCCGGCGAGTTCGATGTCTGCACGCTGTTCTATTCGCAATTCAAGTCGGTGATCGCGCAGGTCCCGACCGCGCAGCAGATTATTCCGCTGGTCGTCGAGGAAGACGCTCCCGCCAGTACGACATCTTACGAATATGAGCCGGAGGAGGACGAGATCCTGACGCGCCTGCTGCCGCGCAATCTCGCGGTGCAGATCTTCCGCGCCCTGCTCGAGAACAACGCTTCGTTCTATGGCGCGCAGATGTCGGCGATGGACAACGCCACCCGCAACGCCGGCGAAATGATCCGCAAGCAGACGCTGGTCTACAACCGCACGCGTCAGGCGCAGATCACCAAGGAACTCATCGAAATCATCTCCGGCGCAGAAGCAGTCTGACCGGCACGAAATTCGGATCGAAGGAGACAGTAAATGGCTACAGCAGCCACACAGATCGGTCGCGTTACCCAGGTCATGGGCGCCGTCGTCGACGTGCAGTTCGAAGGCCACCTGCCGGCCATTCTCAACTCGCTGGAGACCAAGAACGGCAACAACCGCCTGGTGCTGGAAGTCGCGCAGCATCTCGGCGAGTCGACCGTCCGCACCATCGCAATGGACGCCACCGAAGGTCTGGTGCGCGGCCAGGAAGTGACCGACACCGGCCAGCCGATCTCGGTGCCCGTGGGTGACGGTACGCTGGGCCGCATCATGAACGTCATCGGCGAGCCGATCGACGAGGCCGGCCCGATCAAGTCGGAAGGCAGCCGCGCCATCCACCAGGAAGCGCCGACCTATACCGACCAGTCCACTGAGGCTGAAATTCTGGTCACCGGCATCAAGGTCGTCGACCTTCTTGCTCCGTATGCGAAGGGTGGCAAGATCGGCCTGTTCGGCGGCGCCGGCGTCGGCAAGACCGTGCTGATTCAGGAGCTGATCAACAACGTCGCGAAGGCGCATGGCGGCTACTCCGTGTTCGCCGGCGTCGGCGAGCGCACCCGCGAGGGCAACGACCTCTATCACGAGTTCATCGAGTCCAAGGTCAACGCCGATCCGAAGAACCCGGATCCGAGCGTGAAGTCGAAATGCGCGCTGGTGTTCGGCCAGATGAACGAGCCGCCCGGCGCCCGCGCCCGCGTCGGCCTCACGGGTCTCACGGTCGCCGAGCACTTCCGCGACCAGGGCCAGGACGTGCTGTTCTTCGTCGACAACATCTTCCGCTTCACCCAGGCCGGCTCGGAAGTGTCGGCGCTCTTGGGCCGTATCCCTTCCGCGGTGGGTTATCAGCCGACGCTCGCGACCGACATGGGCGCGCTGCAGGAGCGCATCACCACCACGCAGAAGGGCTCGATCACCTCGGTGCAGGCCATCTACGTTCCGGCCGACGACTTGACCGATCCGGCGCCCGCGACCTCGTTCGCGCACCTTGACGCCACCACGGTGCTGTCGCGCGCGATCTCGGAAAAGGGCATCTATCCGGCGGTGGACCCGCTCGACTCGACCTCGCGCATGCTCTCCCCGCTGGTCGTCGGCGAGGAGCACTACGCCGTCGCCCGTCAGGTCCAGCAGGTGCTGCAGCGCTACAAGTCGCTGCAGGACATCATCGCCATTCTCGGCATGGACGAGCTTTCGGAAGAGGACAAGCTGACCGTGGCCCGCGCCCGCAAGATCGAGCGCTTCCTGTCGCAGCCGTTCCACGTCGCTGAAGTCTTCACCGGCTCGCCGGGCAAGTTCGTCGATCTCGCCGACACCATCAAGGGCTTCAAGGGCCTGGTGGATGGCAAGTACGACCACCTGCCGGAAGCCGCCTTCTACATGGTCGGGACCATCGAAGAGGCGGTCGAGAAGGGCAAGAAGCTGGCGGCGGAAGCCGCCTAAGCTCTTCACCTCGTCATCGCCGGGCTAAAGCGCGAAGGGCGTCTTCAAACTGAAGTCCCGGCGATCCATCTAAAGAGAATTTTGATCGATGGACCCGCGGGTCGAGCCCGCGGGTGACCAGCAAAGCAAGCGGAAACACCATGGCCACCTTCCACTTCGATCTCGTCTCTCCGGAAAAGCTCGCCTTCACGGGTGAGGTCGACCAGGTCGACGTCCCCGGCTGGGAAGGCGATTTCGGCGTGCTCGCCGGGCATGCTCCCTTCGTGGCTGCGGTGCGGCCGGGTATCCTGACCATCATCGCCGGTGGCCAGAAGCAGAAGGTCATCGTTACAGGCGGCCTTGCGGAAGTTTCCGACGATCGTCTCACCGTGCTCGCTGACGTCGCAACCTCGCTGGACGAGCTCGATCGGGCGCAGTTCGCCGACAAGATCGCGGAAATGCAGGAGAAGCTGTCGGAGCACGAAGGCTCCGAGCTCGATCTCGCGATTGCGCGGCTCGACCACTACAAGAGCATCCAGCAGGAGCTCAACACGACCGCGATGCACTAACGCCGGCGTCGCACTTGCGATCCCCCGGGTCGCACTAGCGATCCCGCGCGCCGCGTTCGCGGTCACGCCCCGCGGCGCCGGCCTTTCAAGTTTCCGCAGCAAAATCAGCGCTCGTCACAGACCGTGGCGGGCGCTGAAACTTTGTTGCACCGCGCTGGCGATAGCGGCATTCTGCCGCGGCGAAGAGGTTCCAGGGCAGGTCGCAGATGAAGCGCAAGATCGCGGCGATTTTCGCGGCCGATATTGCCGGCTACTCGAGGCTCGTTGCGGAAGACGAGGAAGAGACCCTGCGGCGTCTGGCGTCCTATCGCGAAGTCATCGACGATTTCATCGCAAAGGCGAACGGCCGCATCTTCAACACCGCAGGCGATGCCGTGCTCGCGGAATTCCCGAGCGCGGTCGACGCGGTGCGCTGCGCGATCGACATCCAGGAGAGCTTGCGAACCCGCAACATGGCCTATCCGCCGAGCCGGCAGATGTCGTTCCGCATCGGCATCACCATCGGCGACGTCGTCGAGCGCGACGGCGATCTGCTCGGCGACGGCGTCAACATCGCGGCCAGGCTCGAGGGGCTCGCGGAGGTCGGCGGCATCTGCATCTCGCGCGCCGTGCATGAGCAGGTCGCCAACAAGCTGTCGGTGCAGTTCGCCGATATCGGCGCACAGGAAGTGAAGAACATCCCGACGCCGGTGCACGCCTACATGGTCGCGATGCGGCGCGAGGACGGGACTTACGCGACGCCGCAGCTGAAGAAGGCGGTCAAGGCTGCGCCTGCGCCGAACTGGATGTGGCCGCTGGTGGTCGGCGTGGTCTCTGTCGTCGCCATCGGCGTCGGCGGCTTCCTCTATTTCACCAAGCTCGAGACCAGTCGGGTCGCGTCCAGTCCCGCGGCGTCCACTGCCGCGGCACCCGCGCCGGGTTCGCTCACTGCGCCGTCACCCGGCCCGACGCCCACGGCGGCGGCGAAGCCGCCTTCGCCGGCGCCGACATCGACGCCGACCCAAGTAGCTGCCGCGGCACCGACGCCTTCACCGTCACCATCAGCTGCATCCACCGGCAAGATCGCCGTGGACGCGGTGCCGTTCATCGGCGAGCGCCAGCGTTCATTTCTCAGCAACGAATATGCGGCCGCCGGGGATTACAAGGCTTATGCCCTGAACATCGGCGGCTTCTTCGGCTCCGCGCTCGACAAGCCGAGCGAGGAGGAGGCGCGCAACGCCGCGCTCGACCAATGCCAGAAGCGCGCGGACGCGGCCCAATCGCAGCGGCGCTGCGAGCTCTATGCTGTCGGCAACAAGGTGGTCTATGGCCGTGGGGAGCCGCCGATGCCGCCGAAGCCCTGGTATCGGCACGAAGCCATCGCCGAGCGCGCGTTCGTGCCGAAAGATTTTCCGATGCTGCGTGATCAGTTCAAGACCCGGCTCGAAAACATCTACATGACGGCGGCGAAATCGCGCACCGTAGCGCTCGGCCCTGGCGGACAATATTTCATGGGGCTTGGCGGAACGTCGGTCGACGATTCGGCGCGGCGCTCGCTGGAGTCCTGCGGCGCGATCGCGGGCTCGGCCTGCATGATCGTGGCGGTCGACGACGTCTTCGTCGTGCCGATCCCGACGCTGCTCAGGGTCACGGGCTTGTTCCACGCCGCGACCAACCCCTCGATCGTGGCCGATGCGCGCGACGAGGTCGTGCGCAAGCTTGGAGACGCCACGGGCTGGAATGCGGTCTCCGTCGGCACCGCCGGCCGCCCCGGCCTCGGCCTGAAAGCCGCCGACGAGCAGACCGCGGTCAACACCGCGCTCGCCGACTGCGCCAGGCACGACAGCGACTGCCACGTCATCGCGATCGGCCCGTTCGCGGTCGGGCCGATGAATTGATACAGCGGGGCTATTTGGCGAAGGGTGCGAACTGCTCGGCCACCGCCCGGTAGACCTCGCGGCGGAACGGCACCACGAGGTCGGCGACGCGGTCGAGCTGCTCCCACCGCCACGCGTCAAACTCCGCGGGCTGGTCATTGCGCGGCGTCAGCGGGTCGATCTCGTCGTCCCTGCCGGTGAAGCGCAGTGCGAACCACTTCTGGCGCTGGCCGCGAAACTTTGCCAGCCGATGCGTCTGCGGTCCGTCATAGGGCGGGAATTCGTAACTGAACCATTCGGTCTCGCCGAGATAGTTGGCGCTGACAACATTGGTCTCCTCCCACAGCTCGCGCATGGCCGCATCGCGCAGGTTCTCGCCCTCGTCGACACCGCCCTGCGGCATCTGCCAGTCGAGCCCGGGCAGGATGATCTCGGGGCCGTCGCCCTTGAAGCGGTGCCCGATCAGCACGCGGCCATCGGCATTGAACAGCGCGATCCCGACATTGGGGCGGTAGGGTTTTTCGTTGGTCATCTCTGTCATTCCGGGGCGGGCGAGGCGCGAGCCCGGAATCCATAACCACATGCGGCGATTGGTTGAAAGGCCGTGGTTGCCATGTGCCGCTTCACTTCTCCCTGGGGTATGGATCCCCGCCCCCGTGCGCAATTGCGCACTAGGCGGGGATGACATCGAGGGTGGGCGACTATCCATCCGCCAGCGCGGAAAATTCCTTCACCACGCGCTCATAGACCGGGCGCTTGAACGGGATGATCAGTGAGGGGAGGTTCTTCATCGGCTCCCAACGCCAGCTGACGAATTCGGCCTTGTGGCCGCCGCCGCCGGGATTGGCGACATTGATCTCGCTGTCCTTTCCGGTGAAGCGCACTGCGAACCACTTTTGGCGCTGGCCGCGGTAGCGGCCCTTCCAGGCGCGCCCCGCGACCGTGCGCGGGATGTCGTAGATCAGCCAGTCCGGCACCTCGCCGAGCCGCTCGATCGAGCGCACGCTGGTCTCTTCATAGAGCTCGCGCTTGGCGGCTTCCCAATTGTCCTCGCCGGGATCGACCCCGCCCTGCGGCATCTGCCAGACATGGTGGTCGTCGACATGCTCGATGCCGCCGGCTCTGCGACCGATGAACACCAGGCCTTCCTTGTTGAGCAGCATCACCCCGACGCAGGTTCGGTAGGGCAGATCCTCATAACGCGCCATTCCGCCAAACCTCTCGCGTGCTGCCGGCCGGGCCATCGGGAAGCCCTGCCGTACCAATTCTTTGATTTAGCTGGATTTTGATTTCAGCATCGCGGTTGTCAATGGCACCAATAGAATACCCCGGTCGTTCAATGTCTTGATCCAGGCCCCGATCCGCTCGATCGAGACCGGCAGGGCCGAGGCCGTGCCGATGGCGACGCCGCGCTCGCGCGCCGTCGATTCCAGCTTGTTGAGGGCGCGGTCGATCTCGGTCGGGGTCGGCACCGCGTCGAGCGCGATGTCGCCCTTGCCGAACGGCACCGCGAGGCTCCCGGCCGCCTGTGAGGCGATGCTGCGGGGCGAGGAGCCGTCATCGAAGAAGCCGAGGCCGCGCCTGCTGGCCTCGCGGATGATCGGCTGCATCGCAGCGTCGGTCGCAATGAAGCGGGCGCCCATGAAATTGGTGAGGCCGGCATAGCCCTGCATCCGGCTGAGATGCCAGTACAGGCGGTCGGTGTTCTGGTCTGCCGTCAGCGAGGTCAGCAGCGTCTGCGGGCCGGGATCGTTGTCGGGAAAGTCGTAGGGCTCCATCGGGATCTGCAGGAAGATCTCGTGGCGCTGGGCGCGGGCGCGCTCGGCGAGCTTGCCGGGATCGGACCCATAAGGCGTGAAGGCCAGCGTCACCGCGCCCGGCAGCTTCATGATGGCGTCGGTGGTCTTGGCGGCGCCGACGCCGAGGCCGCCGATCACGATCGCCACCACGGGCATTTTCGCGGCCTTGCCGCGGTCGGCCTCGGCGGCATAGGCGTTGAACGGCTTGAGGTCGCCCGAGATCGCGGGGATCATGCCGTAGCGGGACTTCTCCAGCAGCCTTGGATCGCCCCCGTTCACGACGGGCGGGGCTGCGGAAGCCGCCTCGCTTTTGTCGGCAGCCTCGCCCGCGCCGATGACCACGTCATGGCGCGCGCCGGTGGAGCCGTCGATCATGGTGACGGTCTTCTGCTCGCTCGCCTGCTTCGGCGCCTCCCTGGTCTCCTGCTTGCCTTCCTGCTTGATCTCCTGGCCATGACCGGAGGCGACAGGCTTCTCGTCGGTGGCCTTGGGATCGCGGATCGCGATCCGCGTCATCGGCTCGCCGCCGAGCGGGTCCTTGTTGAAGATGGCAAAGCCGGCAAAGGTGACCAGGAACAGGCCGAGCATGACGGCGATCAGTTGCATGGCGGTGAACGGCAGCCGCAGCCGCCGTTTCCGGCGCGGCTTGTCCTGTCCGAGCGGCGCGCTCAGATCATCGGCCGTTTCAGTCATGCGAGATCCCGAATCACTCGACCCGACGATACCACGCCAAGGTCAAGCGGCGGCAGGCCGGGATAGGCCGGAGAGACCGGGAGTTCCCAAGCAAAAAGGGCGGCTTGCTGAAGCCGCCCTTTCGTCAGATCGGATAGGCGCGCTAGTTCGCCGCCTTAGTTAGCAGCCTTGGGCTTGTCCGCGGGCGCGGCCTTGTTGTCGCTGCCCGGCGTCGGCGCCGCGGAGGCGCTGTTCTTGATGCCGTGGAGCAAATCGTCGGCCATCTTGAGCGCCTTGTCGTCCTTGGCGTCGGGCGGGACGTAGGATTGCGAACCGGTCTTCTCGTCGCCGTCGTTCTTGAGGTGACCGCGCAGCGAAGCTTCGCCCTTGGTATCGGTGCGCGCCTTCAGCTCATCAGGCACGTCCTGCAGCACTTCGATATCAGGCACGATGCCCTTGGCCTGGATCGACTTGCCCGATGGCGTGTAGTAGCGCGCCGTGGTGAGACGCAGTGCGCCGTTGCCGCTTCCGAGCGGGATGATGGTCTGCACCGAGCCCTTGCCGAACGAGCGCGTGCCGACGATGGTCGCGCGCTTGTGGTCCTGCAGCGCGCCGGCGACGATCTCCGAAGCCGAGGCCGAACCGCCGTTGACGAGCACGATGACAGGCTTGCCCTTGGTGAGGTCACCCGCATGCGCGGTGCGGCGCTGGGTCTCCTCGGCATTGCGGCCGCGGGTCGACACGATCTCGCCCTTCTCCAGGAACGAATCGGACACGGTGACGGCTTCCTCGAGCAGGCCGCCCGGATTGTTACGCAGGTCGATGATGTAGCCCTTCAGCTTGTCGCCGATCTGGCTCGAGAGGTTGGCGACCTCCTTCTTCAGGCCTTCGGTGGTCTGTTCGTTGAAGGTGGTGATGCGGATATAGGCGATGTCGTCGGCCTCGACGCGCGCGCGCACCGAGCGGACGCGGATGTTGTCGCGCACCAGGGTGACGTCGATCGGATTGTCCTGGCCCTTGCGGATGATCTTGAGCTTGATCTTGGTGTTGACGGGGCCGCGCATCTTCTCGACCGCCTGGTTCAGGGTCAGGCCCTGCACCGCCTCATCGTCGAGATTGGTGATGATGTCGTTGGCCATGACGCCGGCGCGCGAGGCCGGCGTATCGTCGATCGGCGAGACCACCTTGATCAGGCCGTCTTCCATCGTGACCTCGATGCCGAGACCGCCGAACTCGCCGCGGGTCTGCACCTGCATGTCGCGGAAGCTCTTGGCGTCCATGTAGCTCGAATGCGGATCGAGGCCCGAGAGCATGCCGCTGATCGCGGATTCGATCAGCTTGGTGTCGTCGGGCTTCTCGACATAGTCGGAGCGCACGCGTTCGAAGACGTCGCCGAACAGGTTGAGCTGGCGATAGGTGTCCGCTGTCGCGGCTCGCGCGCTGGAGCCCATGAACACCGCGCGCGGCTGGGTCACGAACAGCGTCAGCGCCGCACCGGTGGCCGCGCTGAGGAGGATAACTGAAGTCTTGCGCATCATCCGCGAACCTTCTCGCCTTCATTTGCGGCCCACCATGGGCCTGGATCGATTGGAGTGCCGTCTTTGCGGAACTCGACATACAGCACAGGTTGACTCGCGTTGGTGGCGAGAATGGAGGCGACTTGAGATGTCGACCCCATGGTCGCGACCGGCTCCCCCGTGAGCACAAACTGTCCGATGTTTACCGAAATGCGCTCCATCCCGGCGATCAGGACATGATACCCGCCCCCGGCATTGAGGATCAAGAGTTGTCCATAGCTGCGGAACGGGCCGGCATAGACCACCCAGCCGTCGCACGGGGTCGTGACCTGGGAGCCGGGCTTGGTGGCCAGCGAGATGCCCTTCTGGACCCCGCCGACCCCGTCGGAACCGCCAAAGTCCCTGATCTTGTTACCGTTAACCGGCAGCGGCAGGAGCCCCTTGGCCGAGGCAAACAGGATCGCTGGGCTGGTCCGGGAGCGGTCCTTGAAGATGGCCGGGCCCGGTTTGGCATTGGCCGCAGCGTTTGCAGCCGCAGCTTTCGCCTCGTTGGCCTCCTTGGCCTCGGCCTGTCTGGCGGCCTCGGCGGCCTGCTCGGCCGCCTTGGCGGCGCTTTGCAGGTCCTGCTCCATCTTGGCGATCAGCCCCTGGAGATCGCCGACCTGCTTTGACAGCGTGATGGCGCGCGAATTCTCGGCGTCGAGGTCCTTTTCGCGCGAGGCCTGCTGGCGCTGCCGCTCCTCGACCAGGGCGGTGAGCCGGGTCTGGTCGCTGCGGATCCTGTCGCGGTCGGAGGCGAGCTGGTCGCGTTCGCTCGCGATGGTCTTGCGCAAGGCCACAAGCTCGCCGAGCTCGCCTGCGATCTTTTCCGCGCGGCTGCGCAATTCCGGCACGACGGCGCCGAGCAGCATCGCGGTGCGCAGCGATTGCAGCGCATCTTCGGGCCGCACCAGCAGCGCCGGCGGCGTACGCCGTCCGGCTCGCTGCAGGGCCGCCAGCACCTCGACGATGTCGGCGCGGCGCGAATCGAGCGAAGCGCGCGCCTGCTGCTCGCGGCCGTTCAGCGTCTTCAGCCGCGCCTCGGCCTCGTCGATCTTGGTCTCGACGGTGCGGACATTGGCGGCGGTGTCGATCAATTGCTGATTGAGCTGGGTGCGGTCCTGGCCCAGCGAGGCGATCTCGGCCTTCAGCTTGGCCTGCGCCTCCTCCGCGCTCTTCTGCCGCGCGCGCGCGGCTTCCAGCTCCTGCTCGCGCTGCTTGATCGCGTCGGGTGAGATCGCCGCGGTCTGCGGCGCCGGTGCAATTGCCTGACCTGGCGTCTGAGCTTGTGCGAGGCTTGCTTCAGCGAAGAGGCTTGCGGAAGCGCAGCTCACCATCAGCAGCAAATTCAGGGGCGGCGCTCGCATCTGTTGCGCAAGGTGCTCGTTGTGGCGCGAATCACGCGCGGTGATAGGGGTGGCCGGCCAGAATGGTGGCGGCCCGATATAGCTGTTCCAGAAGCATGACGCGGACCATTTGATGCGGCCAGGTCGCAGAGCCGAACGCGATCGCGAGCTTGGCCTTACGGCGCAATTCGGGCGAAAGTCCGTCCGCCCCTCCGATCACGAAGATAGTATGACCGACGCCCTCGTCGCGCCAGCGTCCGAGATTCCGTGCGAATACGGTGGAATCGAGGTTTTGGCCGCGCTCGTCCATCGCCACCAGAATCGATTTTTCGGGAATGTGCGCTGCTATCGCCGCGGCTTCCTCGGCCATGCGCGTTGCGGTGTCGCGCGCGCGGCTCTCGGGGATTTCGTGGATGGTCAGCTCGCGGAATCCGAGCTTGCGGCCAACCTCGTCGAACCGCTCGAAATAGCGGTCGGCAAGCTCCCGTTCGGGGCCCTGCTTCAGCCGGCCTACCGCAATGATTGCAACACGCATGAGGTTCTAGCGTCGCGTTTTCAGATCGCGCGCATCCCGCGCGCGCACGACGCTAGCATGCGCGTCAGCCGATTCGAAATCGGCCAGCACCCTTCAAGGGCCTCTTAGATCGCCTTCGCCGCCCCTGGGCCCTGCGTGTACAACCGCTCCAGGTTGTAGAACTCACGGACCTCGGGTCTGAACACGTGCACGATCACATCGCCGGAATCGATCAGCACCCAGTCGCAATTGGGCAAGCCCTCGACATGGATGTTCTTGATGCCGCTTTCCTTGAGGCTCTTCGTCACGTTCTCCGCGATCGCGCCAACGTGCCGGTTCACCCGGCCCGTGGTGACGATCATGTAGTCGGAGTATGCCGATTTGCCGCGAAGGTCGATGGTGACCGTCTCTTCCGCCTTCATATCCTCGAGGCGGGAGAGGATCAGGCTCAGCGTCTTGTCGGCGTCGGGTTGCGCCTTCAAGGCCGCAGCTTGGGTCGATGTTTTACGCGTAGGCTTGGCAACCTTGGGTAAAACAGACTTGGACAATACAGACGTGGTCAGGGACCATTCCTTTCACTGTATCGCGGACGCCGAATCCAGCGTCCACTGGCTACACTACATCATGTGGGGTTAAGGGTTTCAATATGCCAGAGAGCCCGTAAATCCCCAACATTGCGTCTCACTTCGTACCTTTCCAGCTTCCGTCCGGGTTCCTCAAGCCCGTCGAGGAGAGGTTGAGCTTCAATCCGGTGAGAAAGACCCAGGCCGGCGCCGGCCGATCCGCAAGCAAGGCGGCTTCATTCTCCGGCAGGCGATAGCGCGCGAGCGCCTGGGCGGCGGGGGAGGCGAGGGCGCGGAAACTCTGCGGCGGACGGTCGATCACTGCCATCGGGACCTGGGCGGCGATGCGCCGCCAGTCCTGCCAACGATGGAATTGAGCGAGGTTGTCGGCGCCCATAATCCAGACAAAGCGCAAGCCCGGGAAGCGGCGGCGCAAGGTGTTGATCGTGTCGATAGTATAGCGGGTGCGAATGACGGATTCGAGACAGCTCACCTCGATCCGCGGGTCATCAGCGACGTCGCGCGCCGCCTGCATGCGCTCGCCGAGCTCGTGCAGATTGCCGTTCTCCTTGAGCGGATTGCCTGGGGTCACCAGCCACCAGACGCGATCGAGCTGCAATCGCGTAAGTGCGAAGCGGCTGATCGCGCGATGCGCCTGATGCGGCGGATTGAACGAGCCGCCGAGCAGGCCGATGCGCATGCCCTCGGTATGGGGCGGGACCGCTTGCGCCACGAAGCGCGGCACGACGAAATTTTGACTCAATGCCCCGCGCCTCGCGACATCGCTTACGGCCGCGTCTGTCCGGTGCCGTGAACGCGATATTTGAAGCTCGTCAATTGCTCGGCGCCAACAGGACCACGGGCGTGGAAGCGGCCGGTGGCGATGCCGATCTCGGCGCCAAAGCCGAACTCGCCGCCGTCGGCGAACTGCGTCGAGGCGTTGTGCAGCACAATCGCGGAATCGACTTCGCTGAGGAATTTCTTCGCGGCAGCCTCATCCGAACTCACAATCGCATCGGTGTGGTGCGAGCCGTGGTCCTGGATATGCGCGATCGCGCCGTCGACGCCGTCGACCACCTTTGCGGCGATGATCGCGTCGAGATATTCAGTGTCCCAATCGTCTTCGCTGGCAGGTTTTACGCGTGCGTCGGTTTTCTGCACGGCATCGTCACCGCGCACTTCGCAGCCGGCCTCGAGCAGCATCTCGACCAGCGGCTTCAGAGCCTTGCCGGCAGCGGCACGATCGACCAGCAGCGTTTCAGCGGCGCCACAGACGCCGGTGCGGCGCATTTTTGCGTTGAGCACGATCTCCTTCGCCATGGCGAGGTCGGCGCTGGCATCGACATAGACGTGGTTGACGCCTTCGAGATGCGCGAACACGGGCACGCGCGCTTCCTGCTCGACGCGCGCGACCAGGCTTTTTCCCCCGCGCGGCACGATCACGTCGATCGAGCCGTTCAGTCCGGACAGCATCATGCCGACGGCTGCGCGGTCGCGCGTCGGCACCAGCGTGATCGCAGCTTCAGGCAGGCCGGCTTCGCGCAGGCCCTGGACGAGACATTCGTGGATCGCGCGGCAGGAGCGGAAACTGTCGGAGCCGCCGCGCAGGATCACGGCATTGCCCGACTTCAAGCAGAGCACGCCGGCGTCTGCCGCGACGTTCGGCCGGCTCTCGAAGATCACGCCGATGACGCCGAGTGGCACGCGCACGCGCTCGATGGTCATGCCGTTGGGCCGCTGCCAGCTCTCGGTGACGACGCCGACGGGATCGGCGATGCCGCGCACGATTGCGATGCCCTCGGCCATGCCCTCGACTCGCGCCGGCGTCAGCGTCAGGCGATCGATGAAAGCGGAGGTCGCATCGCCCGAGGCACGGGCTTCTGCAACATCCTCGGCATTGGCGGCGAGGATCGCAGCTGCGTTGGCGCGGATCGCCCGTTCCATGGCTTCCAGCGCCCGGTTCTTCTGCTCCGGCGGCGCCAGCGCCAGCACGCGCGCAGCGGCGCGGGCACGTCTAGCGAGATCGGACATCAGCGCCTGAAGATCGGCATTGCCGTCAACGGCTTTGAGGGGGGCGGCCATGGGCGTTCAACCTTCTGCTAAGGCGGTGTCCTAGCACGGAAATCCCGCTTTTGCGAAGGGCGGGACCGGTATGGCTGGGGCCCGGCTGGCGCCGCCGGGTCGGCCAATGGCCTGGTTAGGCCCGAAGCTGGACGAGTGCTTGCCAAGCGACTAAATATCAATAAATATCATTATTTGATAACGGAGCGGTCCCATGGCGAGCAGCTACAGCATCGGCAAGCACTTCGAGGATCTGATCGACAATCTGGTCGAGAGCGGCCGCTACGCCACTGCGAGCGAGGTGATGCGCGAAGGCCTTCGCCTGGTCGAGGAGCGCGAAGAGCGGCGCAAGATCAAGCTGGAAGCGCTGCGGGAGGAAATCCAGAAGGGGTTTGACAGCGGCCCGATGGAAGAGGTCGGTGACATGTTCGAGCGGATCAAGTCAGAAGGTCGGAAACGTCTGGCGGCCAAGAATGGCAAAAAGACCGCTTAAGAGTCCGCAGACAGAAATCGACCTTACGGCGATCTGGGATTATATCGCCGCAGATAATCCGCGAGCGGCCGACGCGCTGCTTGATCGCATCGACGCAACATTCAATATGTTGGCAGGCACACCATTTGCCGGCCGCGATCGCAGCGAATTGCGCGCCGAGCTGCGTAGTTTTCCGGTCGGCAACTATTTGATCTTCTACATACCCACAGCTGACGGTGTTGAAGTTGTCCGAGTGATGCACGGCCGGCAGGATATCGGCGCCGACGACATGCAATAGTTGGCGGCCAGTTCGCCCTTACCCGCCCACCACCAGATCATCCCGGTGGATCATCTCCGAGCGCCCGCTGATGCCCAAAATGGTCATCACGTCAGGCGAGGAGCGGCCCTTGATCTTCTCGGCGACCTCGGCGTCATAGGCGATCAGGCCGCGGCCAATCTCGCTGGTGTCGGGGCCGCGGACGATGACGGCGTCGCCGCGCGCGAACTGGCCCTCGACCTTGATCACGCCGGCCGGCAGCAGGCTGGCGCCGGCGCGCAGTGCGGTCACCGCGCCCGCATCGATGGTCAGCGTGCCCTTCGGCTCCAGCGTGCCCGCGATCCAGCGCTTTCGCGACGTGATGGGATTGGCAGGGGTCAGGAACCAGGTGCAGCGGCCGCCATTGGCGATCGCCTGCAGCGGATGCTCGATCTTGCCCGATGCAATCAGCATATGCGTGCCGCCGGTCGTCGCGATCTTCGCCGCCTCGACCTTGGTGCGCATGCCGCCGCGCGACAGCTCGGACTCGGCGTCGCCAGCCACCGCCTCGATCTCCGAGGAGATGCTCTCGACCACCGGGATCAGTTTTGCCTTCGGATTGTTCTTTGGCGGCGCGTCGTAGAGGCCGTCGATGTCGGAGAGCAGCACCAGCAAATCGGCGCTCGCCATGGTGGCGACGCGCGCGGCGAGGCGGTCATTGTCGCCGTAGCGGATCTCGGTGGTGGCGACCGTATCGTTCTCGTTGATGACGGGGATGGCGCGCCACTCCAGGAGCTTGCCGATGGTGGAGCGGGCATTGAGATAGCGACGGCGCTCCTCGGTATCCTGGAGCGTCACCAGGATCTGTCCGGCGCCGATGCCGTGGGCGCCGAGCACCTCCGACCAGATCCGCGCCAGCGCGATCTGGCCGACGGCGGCGGCAGCCTGGCTCTCCTCCAGCTTCAGCGGCCCGCGCGGCAGCTTGAGCCGGCTGCGGCCGAGCGCGATCGAGCCCGAGGACACCACGAGGACGTCGCGGCCCTCCCTGTGCAGCCTGGCCATGTCGTCGGCGAGCGCGGCGAGCCAGGAGGCACGCACCTCGCCCCTGTCGGAATCGACCAGCAGCGCGGAGCCGACCTTGACGACGATGCGGCGGAATTGACTGAGTTCGGGGCTGGCCATGTGCGTATGTTTTGGCGCTACGGAAATTGTTCGGGTGAGGCCCGCTTTTGCAGCAGGACGATGGCCGGCGCAAGGCGGGCAGAACGGTAAACGGCGAAGGTCGGCCTTGTCTTGCCGGCCAGCCCGGTTCTAATGCCGCCAACCAATCGCGGGCTGGACGGGAAACGAATGGATCGCCGTAAATTCATGGCCGGATGTCTCGGTCTGCCGCTGCTGGCGCAGCAGGCGGGCGAGGCGCACGCGCAGGCTGGCCTCACCAAAATCATCTTTCCGTTCGCGGCGGGGGCGGGCGGCGACACGCTGTGCCGGCTGATCGCGCAGGAAATCGCCCCGATGCTGCAGCGGACCGTCGTGGTCGAGAACCGCACCGGCGGCGACGGCCTGATCGGCATCAAGGCGGTGAAGGGCGCGAGCCCCGACGGCAGCATGGTGCTGGTGACCACGGGGCCGACCATGTACCTGCTGCCGATGGTGGAGACGACGCCAAGCTTCGATACGGCCAAGGATTTCATGCCGGTGTCGCTGCTGGCGCGGTTCGAGTTTGCGCTGGTGGTTGGCCCGGCCATGGATGTCGCTGACTTCAAGGGATTCGTCGCGTGGCTGAAGGCGCATCCCGACAAGACCTCGTTCGGCGTGCCGAGCAACGGCACCATTCCGCACTTCGCCGGCTCGAAGCTGGAGAAGGATCTCGGCATTGCCCTGACGCGCGTGCCCTATCGCGGCAGCGCGCCGATCCTCAATGACATCATCGGCGGTCATATCTCATTCGGCATTACCACATTGGCGGATGCGCTGCCGCAGCATCGCGCCAAGGGCGTCAAGATCATCGCGACCAGTAGCGCCGAACGATCGCCGTTTGCGCCCGAGGTGCCGACGCTGAAGGAGAGCGGCATCGATCTCGTTGCCGATGCTTGGTACGGCATGTGGCTTCCCGCCGGCAGCCCGCCGGAATTCGCCAGCAAGCTCGGCGCCGCTGCGAGCGCGGTGCTTGCCAAGCCCGAGGTGAAGGAGAAGCTCACGGCGATCGGGCTGATTCCGGTCGGCAGCAGCGCGGATGGCCTGACCAAGGAGCTCGCCGCCAACATCGCACTATGGCAACCGATCGTGAAGGCGACGGGATATAAGATCGAGAATTGAACCCTTCTCCCTCTCCCCGCTTGCGGGGAGAGGGTTGGGGTGAGGGGGAGTCTCCGCGGGGACGGTGAGAATCGAATTCTTCGATGTTGCCCCATCGTCATTGCGAGCGCAGCGAAGCAATCCAGTGTCTTTCCGCGGAAGGATTCTGGATTGCTTCGCTGCGCTCGCAATGACGTGCTGAAAGATCGGGGCTCCCACAAGCATCTGACTCGCCGAGAGTCCCCCTCACCCGGATCGCATCTGCCGATGCGATCCGGCCTCTCCCCGCACGCGGGCAGAGGCGAAGAGCTGGTCACATCTTCGCGCGCTGGGCGATGCCGTCCTTGATCGCGGCAAGCTCCGCTTCGTCCCAGATGCCGATCAGGATCCCGCCCTTCACCTGCAGCTGGTTGTCGGCGTAGTTCGCGATCCTCTCGCGCGGCGTGGTGATGTGGTCGTTCGGATGCAGCGCCCAGTCGAACAGCTCGGCCTGAAGCCGCGCGATGATCGCAGCGCATTCCGGATCGTCGCCGCGATCGACATATTCGTCGGGATCGGTTTTTTCGAGGTCGTACAGCATCGGGCGGAAGCCGGTGGCGTGGATGTATTTCCAGCGGCCGTCGAACACCATGAACAGGCGGCAGCGCTCGATCGGCTGGTTCAGCTTCAGCCGGACGTCCTGCATGGCGTAATCGTATTCGGAGAACGCCACCTTGCGCCAATCGGCTGGCCTCTCGCCGCGCAGCAGCGGCAGCAGCGAGCGTCCTTCGAGGATGTGCCCCGGCACCTTGCCGCCCAAATAATCGACGAAGGTCGGCGCGAGATCGATGCCTTCCACCAGCGCATCGCTGCGTGTGCCGCGTGTGGCGTCAGCCTCTTTCGAGGGATCGATGATGATCAGCGGGATCTTTGCGGATTGCTCGTGGAACAGGTCCTTCTCGCCCATCCAGTGATCGCCGAGATAGTCGCCGTGGTCGGAGGTGAACACGATCATGGTGGTTTCCAGGAGGCCGCGCGCCTCCAGAAACTTCATCAGCACGCCCATCTGGTCGTCGATCTGGGTGATCAGGCCCATATAGGTCGGGATCACCTTCTCTCTCGCCTCGTCGCGCGCCATGTTGCGGGAGTAGCGCATGTCCATGTAGGCGCCGAACACCGGATGCGGATTTTGCCGCTCGCGCATCGCGCGGACCACCGGGATCATGTCCTCGGTCGAATACATGCTGGCATAGGGCTCGGGCGCGATGTAGGGCCAGTGCGGCTTGATGTAGGACAGATGCAGGCACCATGGCCGGCCATCGGTCTCGGCCTCGCGGATGAAATCCATCGCGCGCCGCGTCATGTAGGGCGTCTCGGAATGCTCGTCCGGCACGCGCGCGGCCTTGTCGGCATGCACCAGCAGCCAGCCGTTCTGCAACGAGCCATCTTCGGCTGCGCCTGAATTGGCCCAATGCTCCCACGGATTGGGGGCCTCGAAACCTTGCTTTCGCAGATATTCGTCGTATCTCGGGCGTGGCCGGCCGCTCGGATGCAATCCGTCGTCGCGCTCGTAAGGTTCAAAGCCGCATTCGGCGACATGCACGCCAATGACGGATTCCGGCGGGATGCCGAGCGCCTTCATGCCTTCGAGATCAGGCGCCATGTGGGTCTTGCCGACCAGCACGTTGCGCACGCCGATCTTCTTCAGGTGATCGCCGAGCGTGGGCTCACCGACGCGCAGCGGCCAGCCGTTCCAGTGCGAGCCGTGCGAGCGCATGTAGCGGCCGGTATAGAACGACATCCGCGAGGGCCCGCAGATCGGCGATTGCACGTAAGCCCTGGTGAAGAGCACGCCACGCCTGGCCATGGCGTCGATGTTCGGCGTCTTAAGCCGGGGATGGCCGGTGCAGCCGAGATAATCGTAGCGAAGCTGGTCGCACATGATCCAGAGAACGTTCTTCGCGCGCGCCATGCGTCATCCCTGAAATTTCTTGATTGTCGGATGCTGCGCTATCGAGGGCGCGAAGACAAGCCAGTGGTGCGCGTGCTCTCGGCCACGCATTCCAATGTCGTCCCGGCCCTCGCCGGGACGACCGTGGAGAGAGAGCTCAGGCCGACCACGGCTCCGCTTCGGCCGCACTCTTCGCCTTGGCTGACACCGGGGCCTCGCCGATCACATCGACCAGCGCGCGCAGCGCTTCCTTCACGCCCTGGCCCGTCGCGCCCGAGAGCAGCAGCGGCGTCTTCTTTGCAGCGCGCTTCAGCCGGTCCTTCTGCTTCTTCAGCTCGTCCGGCTCGACCGCGTCGATCTTGTTCAGCGCGACGATTTCGATCTTGTCGGTGAGCAGCCCGCCATAGGCGTCGAGTTCCTTGCGCACGGTCTTGTAGGCCTTGCCTGCATGTTCGCCGGTCGCATCGACCAGATGCAGCAGCACGCGGCAGCGCTCGACATGGCCGAGAAAGCGGTCGCCGAGGCCGGTGCCTTCATGCGCGCCTTCGATCAGGCCGGGAATGTCGGCGAGCACGAATTCGCGGCCGTCGGCATTCACCACGCCGAGCTGCGGGTGCAGCGTGGTGAAGGGATAGTCCGCGATCTTCGGCCGCGCCGCGCTGACCTTGGACAGGAAGGTCGACTTGCCGGCATTGGGCATGCCGACGAGGCCGGCGTCGGCGATCAGCTTCAGCCGCAGCCAGATCCAGCGCTCTTCGCCCGGCTGGCCGGGATTGGCGTTGCGCGGCGCGCGGTTGGTCGAGGATTTGAAATGCGCGTTGCCGAAGCCGCCATTGCCGCCTTCGGCCAGCACGAACTTCTCGCCGACCTTGGTGAAGTCGTGGATCAGCGTCTCGCGATCCTCGTCGAAGATCTGCGTGCCCAGGGGGACCTTCAGCACGATGTTCTTGCCGTTGGCGCCGTGGCGGTCCGAGCCCATGCCGTTCTCGCCCTTCTGGGCCTTGAAGTGCTGCTGGTAGCGGTAGTCGATCAGCGTGTTGAGGCCATCGGCGACCTCGATGATGACATTGCCGCCGCGGCCGCCATTGCCGCCGGAGGGACCGCCGAACTCAATGAACTTCTCGCGGCGGAACGCCACGCAGCCGTTGCCGCCGTCACCGGAGCGGATATAGACCTTTGCTTCGTCGAGGAATTTCATGGGCCATAGGTAGGCCAGCCGGACACCCGCGGCAACCCGGGTTTGCCCGCAAATCGGCCGAAATTTGAGCGATTTAGGCCCTCGCTTAACCAGCCGGCCGGCGCCGGATCAGGAATTTCTGCGTGCCTTCCAGCACCAGCTCCTTGCGCTGGTTGAACACCGTGCTGCGAAGCGTCACCGTGCCGGTCGTGCGGCCGGGCACGAGCTCGGTGACCTCGAGCGCGGGATAGATCGTGTCGTCGGCGAAGACGGGCTTGAGGAACCGGCTCGACTGCTCGAGGAAGCCGACCAGGGAGTCCTCGACCATGAATGGAAACAGCCCGGCGCCTGGCGCGGTATGGATCAGCGTCTGGAAGCCGTGGGCGAGCAGATGCGGCATGCCGCGGGCGCGGCAATATTCCACATCATAGTGCACCGGGTGGGTGTCGCCGCTCGCGGTCTGGAAGGCCGCGAACACCGCGCTGGTCTGGGTCCGGCTCGGCAGCACAAAGCGCTCGCCGACCACGAAATCCTCAAACCAGCGTTGCGCTGGCATCATGCGGTGCTGGGCCGGGTCGAAATCGGTCATGACGCAAGCTCTTGTCTCGGTGAGGTGCTTATCGCTACCGCGATGCGAAGGGTGCGACAATCCGCTCAATTCGGCTTGTGCGGGCTTGTCGGGGCGGCTCACGACATTAAAACGACCTCAAGCAACGCTATTCGCCGAATCCTGATGCTCTCTCCCCGTCATTGCGAGAAGCGAAGCGACGAAGCAATCCAGACTGTTTCCGCGGAAGGATTCTGGATTGCTTCGCTTCGCTCGCAATGACGGCCTTTCGCAGCCCGTTCAATGCCCTTCTTCAAGAAACTCTCCGCCTATGACGACCGCTCGGCGCGCCTCGCCGGCATCGCTCTCATGGTGCTGTCGATCTCGATGTTCTCGTTCGGCGATGCCATCGGCAAATTCCTGGTCGGGACATATTCGGTGGGGCAGCTCTTGTTCCTGCGTGCCTGCGCGGCGCTGCTGCTGCTGTCGCCGATGATCTGGCGGCAGCGTCACCAGTTCCTGCATCTGGAGCGGCCGGGCCTGCAGCTGTTTCGCGTCGTGCTGTCGACGCTGGAGGTCGCCGCCTTCTTCCTGGCGACCGTCTATCTGCCGCTCGCTGACGTCATCACCTATTATCTCGCCGGCCCGATTTTCGTCACCGCGATGTCGGCCATTTTTCTCGGCGAGAAGGTCGGCTGGCGGCGCTGGACCGCGATCCTGGTCGGCTTCTGCGGCGTCGTGATCGCGCTGCGGCCGTCGGCACAAACGGTGAGCCTGCCGGCGCTGATCGCGCTCGGCGGCAGTCTTTCCTTCGCAACCTTGATGCTGATCACCCGCAGCCTGCGCAAGACGCCCGACATCGTGATGGCGTCCTCGCAATTTATCGGCACGTTCTCGCTGGGTGCCGTGCTGTCGGCCTTCCACTGGGTGCCGCCGACGCCAGGCAGCCTGGTGTTCTTCGTGCTGGCCGGATGCATCTCGGTGACGGCGCTGTTCTGCGTCAACCGCTCGCTGAAGCTCGCGCCGGCGAGCGTCGTGGTGCCCTATCAATATTCGATGATCGTCTGGGCGGTGATCTTCGGCTTCGTCGTGTTCGGCGACGTGCCTGAAATCGCCACCATCATCGGCGCCGCGATCATCATCGGCGCCGGGTTCTATATTTACTTGCGCGAGCGCGATTTGGGTCGCGCAAGTGAAGAGGTGAATCCACCGGTGTAGCTTCACCGTCGTCCCGGCCCCCGTGCGCAATTGCGCAACTAGGCCGGGACGACTCGTGGTGAGAGTTGGCCCTACCTCACCCGTCTCGCGCTGCTCCAGCTCTTCAGCGACGACCACACGCCGCGGGAGAGGCGGAAGCAGTCGACCGGGGTCGAGGAGCCCAGCGCCAGGAAGCGATGCAGCTGCACGCCGCTCCACTGGAAGCCGCACTTCTCCAGCACGTTGCGCGAGGCCGGATTGGTGACGCGCGCACCGGCATAGAGATGGTCGTCCTCGAACTCCTCGAAGAAGAAGTCGATGGCGCCGCGCGCGGCCTCGGTGGCAAAGCCCCGGCCCCAATGCTCGACGCCGAGCCAATAGCCGAGCTCGGCATTGTCGGGCGTGGAGCGGTCGATGCCGACCATGCCGATCGACCCGCTGTCGTGCTCGATCAGGAACACGGTCTCAGCTCGGAGCGCGGCAATGTGCCTGATGAATGCGACGGCATCGTCCTGCGAATAGGGATGGGGCAGGCGGCGGGTATTTTCAGCGACACGGCGGTCGTTGGCGAGGCGGGCGATGGTGTGGGCGTCGGCAAGGGTCGGCCGTCGCAAGGTCAGCCGTTCGGTGGCGACGACGCTGGGTCTCGCCTCGGCCAAGGTCACGCTCGAAAAGTCCTGCAACATGTCCGGCTCCGCTAGAAGTCACTAAGTCAAAAGTGATTTGGTCAAACGAAAGGGGAAGCCGGTTTCCCTGCCTCCCCTGGAGCCTTCGATCTTGCGATCTTCTGGACTCCGCCGGTTCGTTCAAGGACCCGGCGGACTCCATATGATCCACCGTCTATTCAGCCGCCTCTGCGAGCGGGAGCACCGCTACGAAGGTGCGTCCGTTGGCTTTGGCCTGGAATTCAACACGACCCTCGATCTTGGCGAACAGAGTGTGGTCCGTGCCCATGCCGACGTTGAGGCCGGGATGCCAGGTGGTGCCGCGCTGACGCGCAATGATGTTGCCGGGAATCACATGCTCCCCGCCGAACACCTTGATGCCAAGGCGCTTACCCTTTGAATCGCGACCGTTGCGCGATGAACCGCCTGCTTTTTTGTGAGCCATGGCTCGTCTCCGAAATCCTGCGTATCTTCTTAGGTCAATTCCTTGACGGAATCATTTCAAAACGTCGCACGCCTCAATTCGTGAATTGGCGTGATCGTGCCAGTTACTCGGCAGCTTCCGCTGCAGGCGCCTTGGCAACCTTCTCCTTCTTCGGACGCGGGCCCTTGGTGGGCTTGGCGCCGTCGGCCAGGATCTCGGAGATGCGCAGCACCGTGATCTCGTCGCGATAGCCGCGCTTGCGGCGCGAATTCTTGCGGCGGCGCTTCTTGAACGCGATGACCTTGGGGCCGCGCTTGTGATCGAGCACCTCGACCGCAACGGAGGCACCGGCCACCGTCGGAGCGCCCAGCACCGGCGTGTCGCCGCCGAGCACCAGAACTTCATTCAACTGCACGATCGAGCCGACTTCGCCTTCGATCTTGCCAACTTCCAGGACATCATCCGGCACGACGCGGTATTGCTTGCCGCCGGTTTTGATGACTGCGAACATCGTTTTTTTCCTTCGTGTTCAATCCCGGCCTCATGACATCAGTCAGGGGCCGGCTTTTTGTCAGTCGCTATGGGTTAATGCGTTTTGTGCGGGCGGGAGGTATCCCCTTGAAAACCCACGCAAAAACATGCGGCGCGAGAAACGCCCCGCGCCGGTTGTGCGGACTTATAGCCGCAAGTCGCCAAGAGTCAAGGAAAAGCGGGCGAAAAAGGCCCGGATTTGAAGGATTTGGCCCCAGGACACCTGAATTAGGACACCTGAATTAGGCGCGCCCGAATTGCCGCAGCCGAGCAACCAACCGGTTCCCCCGCCGTTGTCTTTCCAAATCCGAAAACGCGGGCAAGGGCATTTCATGGCAACGGACGAACTGGTCAAGACCACGGGCATCGCCAATCACGGCGGCGAGCGGCTGCCATCGGTCGATATCGACAGCTTCAATATCGAGCTGAAGGACGACGACGGTTTTCTCGGCGACCGCGCCAGCAAGGGCGCGTTCCGTGAGATCCTCGAGCGCTGGCGCAAGCCGCTGCGCAAGACCGGCGAGGACCCGTTCGGCAAGGAGCCGTCGGAGAACATCAGCAAGAAGACGCTGGATTCCATCCTGATCAGCGACGACGTCGAAGCCTCCGCCGTGGTGCACAGCGCCATCGAGGAGTTCGCCCAGGAGCTCGCTTATGTCACGCGCCGGTTCCTGAAGACGAAAGCCTGGGCCAAGACCGAGCGCATCGTGGTCGGCGGCGGCTTTCGCGATTCGCGCCTCGGGGAGCTCGCGATCGCGCGCGCCGAGATCATCCTGAAATCCGAGGACTTCAAGATCGACATGGTGCCGATCCGGCATCACCCCGACGAGGCCGGCCTGATCGGCGCGCTGCATCTGGCGCCCTCGTGGATTTTCGAGGCCTATGACAGCATCCTCGCGGTGGATATCGGCGGCACCAACATTCGCTGCGGTCTGGTGGAGACGGGCTGGAAGAAGGCCAAGGACCTCTCGAAAGCCAAGGTGGTGAAATCGGAGCTGTGGCGGCATGCCGACGACGAGCCGACGCGCGAGGGCGCGGTGAAGCGGCTCACCAAGATGCTGAAGGGGCTGATCGTCGCAGCCGACACCGATGGCTTCAAGCTCGCGCCCTTCATCGGCATCGCCTGTCCCGGCGTGATCAACGCGGATGGGTCCATCGAAAAAGGCGCGCAGAACCTGCCGGGCAATTGGGAGAGCAGCAAGTTCAACCTGCCGGCGAGTTTGATCGAGGGCATCCCTGCCATCGGCGAGCACGACACTGCGATCGTGATGCACAATGACGGCGTGGTTCAGGGCCTTTCCGAGGTGCCGTTCATGCAGGACGTCGATCGCTGGGGCGTGCTCACCATCGGCACCGGCCTTGGCAATGCGCGTTTCACCAACCGCCACCGCGACAGCGGCAATGGCAACGGCAAGGACCGGGATGCTGCGGAGGGTAAGAAAAAGGCCAAGGAAAACAACAAGGAAAACAATAAGGACTCTGCCAAGGCGGATTAACTCGCGTTTGGACACCGGTTCGCGTCAAGAAAACGCGTCAACCAGGGTAACCTTGACTGGTTAGGTTAAGGACAACTTTGCGTTGCAGTTCCCGAAACGCACGCTAGGGTGGAACCGTCGCCTCACGCAGGCCTGCGAAGCCGCCCTTCCTGGCCAGCAACTCGATTGAAGCGGCACGGGACCGCCAGTGTTTACCGCGTCTGGCGGTCCCACCCCGTTTTCCAACGCATGATCAAATGAGGCCGGCTCGCGCCCGGAAACAGGTGCGTTCCCTCCCCCCTTGTGGGGGAGGGCTAGGGAAGGGGGTGGCCCAGGAAACGGTGCCGGTTGTTGACGATGCGAGGGTGGGCCACGGAGAGAATCCCCGTGTGGCACCCCCCTCCCTGACCCTCCCCCACAAGGGGGGAGGGAACGGAGACAGCGCTCGTGTGAGACGAACGCGATTCGACTCGTCTCGCCAGTTGCCTCGCCCCTCAACACCACCCGATCCGCCGAAAGAACCCCGCAATCTCCGCGGCCGCCCGATCCGGATCCTCCCGATGCGGGAAGTGCCCAACGCCGGGAAACATCGCGAGATCAAGATCGCTGAACGTCTCCCCCAGCCGATCAGTCCATTCATAGGGAAACAGCGGATCGTGCTCGGCCCAGCGCACGCAGGTCGGCACCCTGATCGGCGGCAGATCAGGCGCTTCGCCCTTCATCATCGCGATCCGCCCGGCATGCGAGGCGCGATAATGCGCAAAGCCGCCGGCGAGATTGCCGTCCCTGAAATAGGTGTCGCCGAACAGATCGAGCACGTCGTCGAAGGCGTCCTTGCGATGCGCCCAGCCTTTAAGGAAGTGCGCGATATAAAGCCGGCAGCTCTCGCGGCTCGCGCCAACGAGCCGAGGGGCCATCTCCATCTGCTGGAACGACTGGTACCAGATGTGGTTGAGCCGATCAGGCGCCGCCATCCGCGGCCCAATCCCGGGATAGACGAAATCGAACAAGAACAGCCCCGCCAGCCGCTCCGGCGCCTTGCGCGCCAGCGGCTGCATCACCGCGCCGCCGACGTCATGGCCAACCACCGCGAATCGCTCGATGCCGAGCCCATCCATCAGCGCCAGCATGTCGGCCGCGTGGCCGTCAGGCCCGTAAGCGCCATCAGGCTTGTCGCTGTCGCCAAAGCCGCGCAAATCGGGCGCGATCAGGCTGAAACAGTCCGAAAGCCTTGAGATCACCGGCTCCCAGGTCAGCCAAAACTCCGGCCAACCATGCAGCAAAAGCAGCGGTTTCCTCGTGCCGGCGCGGACGACATGGAATTTGGCGCCATTGGCGGAGATGGTGAGGTGCTCCATGGCAGTTCCTCTGGCTGGCAATGCTCTCGTGGAGCATGATGAGATTGGGATTTCATTCGCCGCGACAAGGGAGGTGCGTTCCCTCCCCCCTTGTGGGGGAGGGTTAGGGAGGGGGGTAGCCCAGAAAAAGGTGCCGATTGTCTCCGACGCTGCGAGAACAGCCCAAACCCGGCAAAACAACCACCGGATTTTCCCCTTTCGCGCCTTGTCTGGCCCGCCATCCTCGCTTATGAACGCCCCCAACCACAGGGGCCCTGCCTCTATATGGCGCCTTCAGGAGAGGTGGCAGAGTGGTTGAATGCACCGCACTCGAAATGCGGCATAGGTGCAAGCCTATCGGGGGTTCGAATCCCTCCCTCTCCGCCATTTGACAAAAAATTGGTATTCTGGGGGATTGCAATTGCCAATTGCATGAATTCAGGCAGAGTCCCTTTAGGGCTGAGGACTAATTTTTATGCGTGTTCTTGGAATCTGCGCGCTTGGCGTCGCATTGGCTGGCTGTGCAATTCAGCGTTCGCAAGTCGCTCAGGAAGCAAAAGCCTCGATCGTCGGCATGACCAAGGAGCAAGTGTTTACTTGCATGGGGCCGGCCGCATCAAAAGCTACGGAAGGAGCAACGGAGATTTGGTCCTATCCATCGGGCAACGGTTACCGATCTACGACGGTGGTCGCGGGCACCGATGGCAATTTCAACGCAACTCGTTCTGGCAACAACGTTTCCGGTACGGTCAGCACATTTGGCTCCGCAACCGGCGTTAGCACCGCCCGGTTCTGCACAGTCAACATAGTCATTCAAGACGGAGTTGTTAGTCAGGTCAACTATTCCGGTCCGACTGGTGGGCTTCTAACTGGCGGTGAGCAGTGTGCGTTCGCAGTTGAAGCTTGCGTCAAAAAACAGGGCTAACCGCACCAACTTACGGAGCTCTATTCTGTACACAAAACGAGCGAAGATTTTCAGATTTTTGCGAATATAGAAATTGAGTTGGCGTACCAGGATTGTTGCGGCAGCTGGACACCATGACACCATTGCCAACCCATAGGTCATTGGCCCTCGGCATTTTTCGACAATCAGTTTTTTTCATTTTCGCCATCGCAGCATTCGCTGAGCGCGATGAGCACACGCGGACGATGCTGACGGTTTCAGTCTTTTTGCTCGATGTGGTGAGCTGGCATTTGTCAGAGGTCGTCGCCTTGTACACCCTTAGCGTTTACAATTGCGTTTGGCACGACACGCTAACAAATCGCTTTCTCCTCGAATACCTTGCAGACCTCATCAAAGCTAAGCAGCACATAGACGTGCCGGCACTAGTTAAAGAATCGACGGCTGCGGCTAACCAAAATCTTATGGAGCATGTGAATCGTGGCCTCGAAAATCCAGTGCCGTTTGCGGAGGCCTATGGCTCATTGCAGTCCGCGAGAAATTGTTTGGAGCATCGCGATGGGATCGTCGGGTGGCGCGACGTCGATGCAGCGGGTGTTCTTAAGATAAGCATGCCGAGAGCAAAAGTGTTCGTCGAGCAAGGCGGAGTTGAGGTTGAGGTCTATAAGAACTTCTTCGCGGAGAAGCGACACAATAATCCAAATGCGGATGGAGCCGCGCGATTTGATTTTTCGTCTGGGCGATTCGCTGAAAATTTCTGCGAGGGATTTCGATGATATCGCGTTTGCATGCGCAAACTTTGATACCATGCTCGCGCAACAACTTCCTAAAGCGCCGTCCGCCCCTGCACGATTTCAAGGGAACTGATCGGGCGGCCTTCGCGGAATTCGAGATGACTTGGGTTATCGGCGCGCCCTCTCTATTTGGCTACGGCGTTATGCTCTCCGACCATCGTGCGTCAGCGTCGTTGCCGCGAGCAGGCCGTCGATGACAGGGACGGACCCGATGGCACTGATGCCGCCCCATTGATCTGATACGGCGTTGTCGATGCCTGCCGCAATCGCCCCCTAGACCTTGTCAACCCGCGTAATCATCAGGATGATCGGCGCGTCGTAGCATCGCTTGCGAGGTCTTCATGCGAAAATGCGAAGTTGCCGTGCTGGGTCTGGGGCTCATGGGCGGAGCGGCGCTGGGCGCGTTGCTGGATGCCGGCGTCGATGCGCTCGGCTTCGATCCGGTCGCAGCAGGTTCGGATCGCGGCTCGTCGCATGGGTCATGTCGCATTTTCCGTCGCTTCAATTTCGAAAACCCCAACTACACTGGCCTGAGCGACGAGGCTCATGCCGGCTGGATCCGGCTGCAGGCCGAAAGCGGTCAAACGGTTCTGACGGACACACCTATCTTGGAGGCCGGCCGCCCCGGCTCCGCCATGGTGGCGTCCTCGCGCGCGGCCGCGATCGCGAAAGGGCGTCCGGATCCGAAGATGACCGCGTCTGTCGCGAACAAGGAATTTCCGGCTTTCAACCTGCCTGATGACTGGGATGTCGTCGTCCAGGACGGTGGCGCGATCCTGCACACCGCTACAGTCATGAAACTGATGCGCTCACGCGCCGGGAATCGCGTGATTGGCGAACGCGCGAGCTTCACGCCGCAGCACGACGGCGTGTCGATCCGCACTGATAGCGAAGAGTTCTTCGCCGAGCGCGTGATCCTGGCGCTGGGCCCATGGATGGGTCGTGCACTCCCGCAACTCGCCGCGCTGCTCAATGTGACCCGACAGGCGGTCGGCTGGTTCAAGCCTGTCCGCCCCGACACTGTGGTTTCAGGTCGTTTCCCGATCTTCATTCTGGATCGAGGTCCTGATGACATGGTCTACGGCTTTCCGGACTTCGAACAGCGCGGCGTTAAAGCTGCGCCTCACAACCACGGGCCCGTGGTCGGCCCCGACGATTGGGGTCCGCAGGCCAGCGATGCCGAACTCCACCCCATCGGCGAAGCGTTGGCCGCCCTCGTCCCTGATGCGGCCGGGCCCATCATCGATCGCGACGTCTGCCTCTACACCAACACCGCGCCCGCCGACATCAGGCTGGACGCGGGCGAGGAATTCATCATCGATCGCTGGCCGGAGTCGCGCCTGATCATCTGCTCCGCGTGTTCAGGCCACGGTGCGAAGTTCGCGCCCGCCATCGGGCAAAGGCTCGCTCGCCTCGCCACCGATCCGTCCTACCGGGCAGAACCCTTCTTTCAGCTGTCCCGATATTCTCAGTTCGCCTGAGCGGATGCTGGATGTTGCGGTGACAGTGCACAAACGCGCACCGTCCGGCGGCAAACGCTTTCGGGAGCGTGATGGGATGAGGCTCGTCTAGTCCGCCGAGGGAGGTGCGTTCCCTCCCCCTTGTGTGGGAGGGCTAGGGAGGGGGGTAGCCAAGGAAAAGGTATCGGTTGTTGATGAATGACGTAGAGGGCGCGATGGAAGGAGTCCCCGTGTGGCACCCCCCTCCCTGCCCCTCCCCCACAAGGGGGAGGGAACGGAGAGAGCACGGCATCGGCCGAACTCGATTCGACCTAAACCCATTACGCTCTAGAGACCCAGGCCAGAATCCTGCCTGTCGAACCTCCCGCCATGATGCCATCATGCACCTGTTTTGCCCGACGAAACAAGCGCAATTTCTGAAATTCCGCAATTGTCGTGCAAAAGACCTTGTTCTGACGCAGCTTGGCTACTGTGCATGGGGTTGTTTTCGCATTCAGCGCTGCCCGGCGACCGAAGCCCGCAAGCGCGGTGATGGTTTGAACCCGCCGCCGCCGCGTTCCGACCAATAGCCCACGGCCGGCAGTCGGCCGGCTGATCCACGACCATGTGATCCCACGACGATGTTCGACAAAGCTTACCGGCAGCGCCTCGAGGCTGACCTTGCGCAATGGGAGGCCGATGGCGTGATTGCGCCGGCGGCGGCTGGCGCCATTCGCAATGCGTTGCCGCCGCTCTCATCAGGCATCAACATCGCCGTCGTCGTCGCCATCGTCGGCGGCCTCTTGATCTCGGCCGCGTTCCTCGCCTTCGTCGCGGCGCACTGGACCGAGATCGCGCGCCTGTTGCGGTTTGCGATCCTGCTCGCCGGCATGATCGTCGCAGGCGGTCTCGGCGCGTGGTTCGCCGCGACTGGCCGCACTATTCTCGCCGATCTCTGCGCCAGCATCGGTGCCATCATCTTCGGTGCGGGCATCGCGCTGGTCGGCCAGATGTATCATCTCGGCGACGATTTTGCCGGCGGCATGCTGCTGTGGGCGATCGGCGCATTCGCTGCCGCCGTTTTGACCGGCTCGCGCGGCGCGCTTGCGGTCGCCCTCGTCGCCGCCTCCATCTGGACCTGCATGCGCGTCTATGACGCGCCTGATGTCCTGCATCTTCCGTTCCTGCTGCTCTGGCTGAGCGCCGCCGCGCTTGCGTTCGCCTGGAATTCCCGGGTCGCGGCCCATCTCGTTGCGATCGCGCTGCTGCCGTGGTGGATCGCGACAGCGTTGCGCTTCGATCTCGATGGGATGCAGCCGGCATTCGTGCTGGCTGATGGTGCGGCGCTGCTGTTCGGCGCCGGCCTCGCGATCGCAGCTCATCCCTCGCCGAGGGCGCAGCGGCTCGGCAGCGTGCTGTCGATCTACGGCGCGTTTGCGCTTGGACTCGTTGCCTCCCTGGAGGTGATGACGATCGACGACATCTTCCGCTTCCGAACCGGTGCGGCGCCATCGCAGCCGCCATGGGCGATCCTGTGCGGAATTGCCGGCGTGGTTCTTGCGCTCGCCTCCGCCGGCGTGACAAGGCGCGCCGGTGAGATCCTCGCGGCCTGTGCGATCGGCCTGGTGCTGGTCGCCGCGCCGATCTGGCCGGCCTCCGCGGCCGGCGAGCCCTGGTTCGCCTATGCCGTACTGCTCGCTGCCATGCTGTGCCTCGTCGTGTCAGGCGTGCTCGATGACGTGCGCCCGCGCATCGTCGCCGGCTGGCTCGGCATCGCCGGCGTCATCGCGGGCATCACCTGGGCCGTGAAGGGCTCGCTGCTGCGCCGCTCGGCCTTCCTGGCCGCGGCCGGTGTCATCGCCGTCGTGTTCGCGTCAGCGCTCAATCGCATGCTGAAGAGGGCCGGGCGATGATGAAGCTCTCCGCACTCTGGCAGCGCATTCCGAAAGCCGTGCTGTTCGGCGTCGCGATCCTGCTGCAATGCGCGCTGTTGATCCTGATGGTCACCGATCGCACGCAGATCCTGCGCGAGGGGCGCGAAGTGACCTTGCAGACCCGGCCGGTCGATCCCCGCGACCTCCTGCGCGGCGACTACGTCACGCTCGGCTATGACATCACGCAACTGCCGGCAGGCGCGCTCGCCGGACAGCCGTCCGCCGAGCGCAATCCGGTCGTGTTCGTCAAGTTGGCGCCTGATGCCGATGGCCTCTATCGGGCCGTCTCGGTGCAATCAGTCCCTGTCGCGGTCACGGCGCCCGAGGTGCTGATCCGCGGCCGCGTCAGCTATTCCTGCGGCTCGTCAGGCCGCATCTTCTGCGACAGGCTGACGATCAGATACGGCCTGGAAAGCTATTTCGTGCCGGAAGGCGAGGGCAGGAAGCTCGAGCAAGCCCGCAACCAGCAGAAGCTGCGAATCGTCGCCGCCGTGCTCCCCTCGGGCCGTGCCGCGATCAAGCGGCTGCTGCTCGACGGCGAGCCTGTTTATGAGGAGCCGTGGTATTAGCTGGCTTGCGCCTTCAACGCTCGCCGCAGCACATCCCACATCCGCAGATCATTCATATGCGCGACGTTGAAGCGCAGGAAGTTTTGCGCGGTCTGCGACACGCTGAACACATTGCCCGGTGCCAGCACCACATCCTCTTCAAGCGCAGCGCGCGCAACCGCCGTGGCATCCTGTCCGTCGGCGAGGCGGCACCACAGGAAGAAGCCGCCGCGCGGCATCAGCCAGGGCTCGATGCCGAGCGCCCCGAGTTTTCGCGCCACATCGCGACGAGCCCGCGTGAGCTTTTGCCGGAGCTCGTCCATGTGCTTGCGATAGCTGCCGCCGACCAGGACTTTTACGATCATCTCGGTCGCGACCGGGCTCGGGCCGCCAAAGCTGGTTGCGACCTGGAGATCGACGAGATGCTCGACCCAATCGGCCCGTGCGGCGATGTAGCCGCAGCGGACCGAGGCGGAGAGTGTCTTGGAGAAGCTGCCGATGCGGATCACACGGTTCAATCCATCGAGCGCAGCCAGGCGCGGCGATCGCTCCGGCTCGAAATCGCCAAAGATGTCGTCCTCGATGATGGTGAGATCGTGTGCGGCAGCCAGGGTCAGAAGCCGGTGCGCGGTCTGAAGCGAGAGCGTCGCGCCGGTCGGATTGTGCAGTGCTGAATTGGTGATGTAGAGCCGCGGCCGTTCGGCGGCGAGGATCTTCTCGAAGCTGATGACATCGGGGCCCGACGGTGTATAGGGCACGCTCACGATCTTCGCCTGATGCGCGCGCAGCAACGCACGGAAATTGAAATAGCAGGGGTCGTCGACCAGCACGGCGTCGCCGGGACGCAGCAGGAAGCGGCAAATCAAATCGGCGGCCTGCGTGCCGGAGCCCGTCAGCATCAGCTGGTTGATCGGGGCCTCGATCTCGTCTTCCGCGAGGCGCGTGAGCAGCAGCCGGCGCAGCGCGAGCGAGCCGGAGGTCGAGCCGTAGTTCGTCAGCACGCTGGCGTCGCTGCGGGCAAGCGCGCGGGTGGCACGCCGCAGCGCCGCGTCCGGCATCCACTCCGGCGGCAGCCAGCCGCAGCCCGGCTTCGGCACGCCCGCATCCGCATCGAGCGATTGCCGGGAGACCCAGAACGGATCGACGGCCCGGTCGCGGCGCGGCCCGGCTTCGGTCAAGGCGAGCGGCGGCGTGACAGTCGGCGAGACATAGAAGCCAGAGCCGCGGCGGGCGCGGATCAGCCCTTCGGCGGCGAGGCGATCATAGGCTTCGACCACCGTGGATGGCGAAACACCCATCGCCGCGGCGAGGCTCCGGATCGATGGCAACCGGTCGCCGGCACTGAGCGCGCGGCCGGCCACCTTGGCGCGGATCGCGCTCATCACGTCGACGGTCCGCGTGCCGCCACGCCCCTTTGTCTGCGCCTCGCCATCCAAGGTGTATGACCTTCCATGCCCATACAGCTTGGCCGGATTGTATGGGATTGTGACTGGCTTTGCCATCGGCCCGGACCGAGGATCGTCGCCCAAAAAGGTAAGATGGACATGCGATCTGCGGGCAGCGGCTGGGGCAACGGGCTTCTCGGCGTCATCGTCTTCAGCGGCTCACTGCCGGCGACGCGTGTGGCAGTCGGCGGCTTCTCCGCGCTGTTCCTGACCTCGTCGCGCGCGATCATCGCCGCGCTGATCGGTGCGGCCGTGCTCGGCCTGCTGCGCCAGGCTTGGCCCGAGCGGAAGGATCTCGCCTCGCTCGCCATCGTCTCCGTGGGCGTCGTGCTCGGCTTCCCCCTGCTGACCGCACTGGCGCTTCAGCACATCACCTCGGCGCATTCGATCGTCTTCATCGGCCTTTTGCCGCTGTCGACCGCGATCTTCGCCGTGCTGCGCGGCGGCGAGCGGCCGCGGCCGCTGTTCTGGCTGTTCGCCACCCTCGGCAGCGCCACGGTCGCGGGCTTTGCGCTGTCGAATGACGGCTCGGCCTCGCTCACCGGCGATTTGCTGATGGTCGCGGCGATCGTGCTGTGCGGGCTCGGCTACGCCGAAGGTGCCGCGCTGTCGCGCCGGATTGGCGGCTGGCAGGTGATCTCCTGGGCGCTGCTGCTGGCGTTGCCGCTGATGCTGCCCGTCATGATCTGGGCCTGGCCTCAGGCATGGAACGGCGTCGGTCTGCCTGCCTGGATCGGTCTCGGCTATGTCTCGATCTTCAGCATGTTCGTCGGCTTCATCTTCTGGTATCGCGGCCTTGCGATCGGCGGCATCGCGCGCGTCGGCCAGTTGCAACAGCTCCAGCCGTTCTTCGGGCTCGCGCTGGCTGGCTTCCTGCTGCACGAGCCGGTCGCATGGAGCATGATCGCCGCGACCGCGCTCGTGGTCGTCTGCGTCTTCTTCGCGCGAAGATACGCCTGAGGGCTCTCGTCTCACCCCTGGGCCATCACCGGCCGAGTCTGCGCGCTTCTGGCAAACTTCTTCAGCGGCATCGGCTTGCCGAACAGATAGCCTTGCACGAGGTCGAAGCCGAGCTCGTTCACGGCCATCAGGTCGGCCCGGCTCTCGACACCTTCCGCGACGGCGCGGGCGCCGTAGCCGCGTGCGAGCTCGACGATGTGACGGCACACCGTGCGCTTCAGGCGGTCATTGCCGCAGCCCGTGACGAATTGCCGGTCCGCCTTCAGCTTGATGAAGGGAATTTTGTCCCGTCCCATCAGCTCCGGCCAATTGGCGCCGAGATTGTCGACCGACAGGCCGATATTATGGAAGCTCATCTCGCGCGCGATATCGGTCAGGAAAGCGAGGTCGTGGATCGCTTCATTGCTGGCGATCTCGATCGTCAGCCCGCCAAAGGCGGGATGCATCGGCATGCGGCGGCAGAGATCGCGCACGGCCTGCGGCTCCTTGAGATAAGGCGCGGGCAAGTTGATCGATAGATCGACCGCGCTCTGCTGTTCCAGGAGATAGTGCCAGTCCTGCACGGCGCGCTCGATCACGAATTCAGACAAGTCGCGGAAATGCGGATCGTGCTCCTCCGGGATGAAATAGGCCGGTGGCACCACACCCCAGGTTGGGTGGCGCATTCGCACCAGCGCCTCGGCGCCGCGGCGAACCAGCGAGCGCGCGTCGATTTTCGGCTGGTACCAAAGCTCGAGCCAGCCCGCATGCAGGGCCTCGCCGACATGCACGGCCGGGCTCGGGGCCGGCTCCTCCGGCAGCAGCATCGCAACACGGTCACGCAGCGTGTCGGCGGCAAAGGGCGTGGTGAGCGGCGGCAGCATCGTGAGCCCGTACTCCTCGCCGACCTGCTGCACGGCTTTCACGATGATCGAGTCGCGCGCGCCGACAGCGAGCACCTTGCCGTCGAAGCGTTCGCGCACCAGAACCTCCAGGAATTGGCCGGGCTCGATGCCGTCGGCGGCGATGCCGAGCAGGATCAGGTCCGGCAGATCGGTGGCCAGCGTCGCCTGCAGCTCGCTCGCACCGCTGCATTCGCTGGTGACGAAGCCAATATCCTCGAGCACCTCGCTCATGAAGGCACGCAGATGGCGCTTGCTGTCGGCTACGCATGCGCGCGGCATTATTTTCCGTCGTCCGAAGGTCCTCAGCCGCCCCCCGGCGAGCTCACCAATCCCATCGTTCATCGCAGACCGCTCCCATTCCGTTACAGTCGAGTTAACGGAATGTGGGGCGTTATAGTATGGAGAGCTTCACACGAATCTTGAATTATCCTGATAACGTTAAAGCTCGCAACATTTGTAAAATTGTTCGAATTCTCTTCGAGAAGTTTTCAGATCCGCCTGCGCGCTGCGTGCAGCTATGCGCTAAATCCGGTGAGAGTTTGCGAGGAGCGCATCGCCGATGCGCGCAGCCGGTGTCCCGCAGTTGGACGAAGCCGGCGCGCACTTCGCCCAATTGAATAACGCCGGCCTCAATTGGCTGTGGCTTTGTCGTGTTCGGCCATGCCGACCGCCTTGTAGTCATAGGTCGGATAGAATTCCGTGCGGTACGGACCCCACGCTGTATCCTCGATGATGCGGTTGACTTCGCGTAGGCGCGAGGCCGGCAGGCGCAGCGTGACCACCTGGCCGATGCCCATCATCACGTACCAGCTCGCGACCTCCACACCCGCGGGCGGAAAGGCTTTGCGAAAGCCCTGCTTGTCCAGCTGAGCGTTGAGCTCACTGAGTGGACGCGACTGGTCGTGCCTGAAGAAGATTGTGAGCAGGACGGCATTGTCGGTGGTCGGCGCGGAAGTGCCCGGAGGCGGCGCCGTCTGCGCCATCGCCGCTGACGCGAACGCGCCCAGGAGCCACGTCATCACGGTCAATGTCAGGCGGAGCGATTTCATTGCCAATGTCCTTCCATGAGGCATGCGATGGACAGGAGGATAGAAGCGATACGCCCAGTCCACGAACTCATTTTCGCGCGATGCGCGCAAGTTCCGTCGCCGCGCGTGACGGTTATGCGGCAAATCCGCCCGGTCCGACGGCAGACGCGTGTGAAGCACCTCACACGCCTGATGCCGCCCATGCGCTATTGCTGCGCGCGGCCGGTGGTGGGCTATCAGGGATTGCAGCTATGTCGATGCGGCGGATGATCTACTGGTGGTTCAGATTCGTGATGTCGGGGCGATTTCTCGATCGCTTCCTGACGCTGCCGCACACGCCCGAGTAAAATCTCGAGGAGTCAGGTCACCCCGATCAATTTGCGAAACGCCGCTGCGCCATCCTGCACGGCGTCGCGGCCCTTCCAGGCCAGATAACTCAGCTTGCCGCCCAGCGTGTCCTGGCTGCGCAGCCGCCGCGAGCCGAGAATGTGACCGACATTGGTGGGGAAGCGGCTGACCTCGGCCGCCACCAGCGCCGCGATCGCGTCCATCAATTGCTGAAGCCGGACGCCCCATTCGCATCGCTCGATGCCGTCGATGCGGACCTTGAGCGAATGTTCGGCGTCGTAGATTTCGGTGAGCAGGTCGCGCGCGACCAGGAACCGATTATGGCGGAGCGCGATCCTTAAGGCCAAACGCTTGTCGTCGAGCCGGTCGAGCACCATGGGAACGACGCAGGCATAGGGCGCCGCTGCAACCTCGTCCGCGCTCTTGGTCGCGGCCCCTTTGGTTGCGAGATATATGAGCCGCCAGAACGTCTTCAGGCGCCTCGCTACCAATGCGAGCGCAAACGGCAGCGCATCGGGATAGGCTTTCTTGAAGGCGTCGAGTTGCGCGGTGATCTGCGCGACCTGGCCGTCGTCGAATTTCGTGATGGTGTCGGGCAGCTTCGCGTTGAATTTCGGCAGCGCGTCGCCGGCGCGCAGCACCTGCAGCATCTTCTTCACGTCGTCGAAGGCGGTGCGCGAGGCCGTGTATTGCGCGAGCTTGGCGCGCGCGAACTCTGTGCTCTCCGGCGAGGCGAGCGTGTTCTCGAGCACCTTGACGACCTTGCCCTGGAAGTTCGTTGCGATCTTCAGCACTTCCTTGGGATTGTTGGCGGTGACCTGGTCGTTGATCGCCCTGACGTAGTCGCGCGCCATGGTCGGCAGCAGGTCGCGGCAGATCCATTCCCAGATCGGGGTGAGCGTGTTGCGTGAGATCCGTCCCGCATTGGCATGCTCGGGCGCACCGTCAATCAGCAGCAGCTCGAGCGGTGCGAAGAAGTAGCGCGACGGATTGGTGGCGCGCGCCTGGTTCGATCCATCCTTGCGGAATTCGGCGCGCAGCTTGGCCTGGATCTCCGCCGAGCCCGGCATGTCGATGCCGCAGGCTTCAAGCCGCTCGAGTTCGCTCAGCAGACAGCTGCGCGACAACGGCGTCAGCTTCTGCAGGAACTCCGAAAGCTGGTCGATCTCGTCCATTGCACGCAGTCTCTTGCAACGTTTCCAGCAGGCCTGTCGGCCCGATGCATGGAGGCATTCGCGCGCTCTCAATTGTGACAAGAGAAGCAAGCCGCCGTTAATTTATCCGTAAAATGGGGGACGCCGGGCCGGCCGGTACTGATCTCGTTAGGGATGTCTTTGGAGGTTGCCTACGAATCGGGCAGGCTCAGCAACTTTCGCGAGGGCTTGAACGTCCGGACACAAGCATAAATTGTGCCTGTGCCAGCATTTCGGCACAAAACCGACAAAATCACCGTAGTCTTACGGAGCAAAAAGTTAACCACACAAGGCCTCGGGTTCCGCTAAACGAATCACATGGGGTCACAGAACGATACGGTTGCTGATTCGCGGCCGTCGGAAAGGTTCGAAAGCAGCGCTTCTGCACCTGAAGAGCTCGATTTCGTCCGTCTCAATGCCGCCCGTGCCAAGGCAGCCGACGAGAGGGCCGCGGCCATTGCGCGCGAGCTCAACGGCCCCCTGACCGCGCTGCTGCTCTATATGGGCGAAATCAAGCATCACAGCGACCAGCTTGCGCCCGCTTCGAACGAACGCGCCTATTTGCAGCAGGTGGTCGCGAATGCGCTGACCCAGACCGAGCGCGTCTGCGGCCTGGTCAAGCAGCTCGCCGGCTCGCACAAGGCCGGCTCCATCACCGAGGTTCCCGAGCTGCAGGCCGGCCACGCGTTGCAGGTACCGCGCGAAGCAGGCTCCGAGCTCTCGAGCCTCTCGGGCAAGCGGCTGACCAAGCGCGAGCGCGAAGTGCTGAGGCTGATCAGCGAGGGTTTTTCGAACAAGCAGGGTGCGCTGCGGATGCAGATCAGCCCACGCACTTTCGAGAGCCATCGGGCCGAAGCGATGCGCAAGCTCGGCGCACGAAACACCGCAGACCTCGTCCGCGCTGCGCTACTGCATTCGATCGATTGAGCTTGTCGTCTGGCGCCGCCTCTGCGGCGGTGCCATTGCGCCTAGAAATAATCTTCGGCGAAGGGGCGCACACGCGAAGTCGGCCGCAGCATCTTCGGTTCTTCCTTCGGCGTATTCGGGATGATGGTGATGGTCCAGCGTGGCGGGATGGTCGATTCCTGCTCCAGCACGGAGCGGACAAACCCCGTCACCGTGGACTCGCCCGCCTTCACCGTAGCCATCCGCCCGTTGAACTGGGCGATGCGGAAGCGACGGACTTCTTTCTGATCCGCAGTCTCATAGGTGAACATGGAAACCCTCCTGGTTTCCGGGGACTATCGCCACCTATGATTAGCCATCTGTGAAAATTGCAAACCGTATAAGTACGGCGGGGATATCCGGGGCCGTCAATCCCGCGATTCCTGCGCCTTTGCGCCGGCAAAGGCCGCATCCAATTGCTGCAGAAGATCATCAAATTCAGCGGCGCCGAGTGCATCGGCCGTGCTTTCCAGCAGCGAGGCCAGCGACGCGAGCCTGACATAGCCAAACGTCCGGGCGGTGCTTTTCAGTGAATGTGCCTCGCGCCCGATCCTGGCCCGGTGCTGGTCGAGCGCCAGCGTGCGAAACAGTTTGAGCCGCGCGATAGTCTCGCTCCAGAACACCGTCCGCACCTCGCTGGCGCCGTCCTCGCCGATTTCGCGCACCAGCGCGTCGAACGCGCCGGCCTCGCGCAGCGGTTCGAGCTCGCGCTGGGACGCGGTATGGTGCGCGCCAGGCGCAGGCGCGAATGTGGTGTCGAACATGGTTGTCCCGGTCCCCGTTTGGCGGCGTCCGGGAGATTTAAGTCATTCCGATTGCAGTTCTGGTCACGAGAAGCGCGGTGTTTGACGGCTGAGTTAAGCACTTGCTTTACCATCTGCCGCTCCGTGCGCGCCGTCAGGGCCCGAGCAGTCGATCGTACTGGGCTTTGACCGTGGCATAGCATTCGCAGGCCGTCTGGCGCAGCCCGTCGAGATTGAGGATCTGGATGTGTCCGCGGCTGTAATGGATGAAATTGGCCTGCTGCAAAGTATTGGCGACCAGCGACACGCTGTTGCGCCGCGCTCCGATCATTTGCGCCATGGCCTCCTGCGTCAGCAGCAGCCGATAGTCGCCCGACAGATCATGGGTGTGCAGCAGACAGCGGGAGAGCCGCGACTCCACCGGATGCGCCGCGTTGCAGCCGGCGGTTTGCTGGACCTGGGCGTAGACTGCGAGGCCGTGACGAAGCAGTAGCGTTCGCAGGCTGGAGCTTTGCTCAGCCGCCATGCGCAGTCGGTCGAGCTCGATCACCGATGCGACGCCGGGAATGAGCACGATGGCGGTGTTCAGCGCGCATGCATCGCCCATGGTCGAGAGCGCGCCAAGCAGGCTGTCGCGGCCGATCATGGCGACTTGCACATGCTCGCCCTTGGCGAGCTTCACGACCAGCGAGATCACGCCGCGGTGCGGGAAGTAGGCGCGCTTGAGCGTTTCTCCGGTCTCGACCAGCACGGCGTCATGCGGCAGATCGACCGTGCGCAGATATGGGCGGATCAGTTCATAATCGTCTGTCGACAGCGCCGACAGGAGCCCGTTGGAGGGGCGCACCATCGTTTCCAAAGCTGCCTCCCGTCTCGTCAATCAAACAATCTTGGTTCGAAATCGATTCCTCGCTCAATAACAAGTTCCATCTTGTTCCCCGCAGGATAAGTTGGCAATCACAGACCTTACGGACCGCGCGATGTTTTGTTTCTTTGGCGGCTTGTGTGCACTCCGGAATACAACGGGTTGAGCTGTCAACGGCGTCAAGGCGGGAGTCGCAGCAGCCGCGCGTGATGAGCCCTTGCGGCGGAACAACAGTCGCAGGATGTCGCCTCCAGGGCGCACAGATCGGTGATTTCGATCCGGCCCCGGCTGTACCGGATGATTCCGGCGCGTTGCAGTTCATGCGCGACCAGTGAGACGGCGTTACGTCGCACGCCCATCATCTGGGCCAGGGTTTCCTGGGTCAGCGGGAAGGCTGTCTTGTTGGACAGATCATGGGCGCGCAGCAGCCAGCATGCCAGCCGCGCCTCGACAGGATGAAGCGTATTGCAGAGCAGGGATTGCTGTGCGCGCGCGAACAGGGCTTGCTCATGCCTGACAACCAGGCTGCGGAACCGGGCACTCGCCGCAGCAGCGTTGCGAAACGCCGAGATTTCAACGGCGGATGCGGTCCCGGGAAAGAGCGCGACGGCATCTGACAGCGCGATTCCGTCGGCGAGGGCTGCGCCGCCGGCGACGATGCTATCGCGTCCGATCATCGCCACCCCGATGGTCTGCCCTTCGGAAGGGTCTACGGTGATCGATACGGCCCCGTCATGTGGAAAGTAGACATGTCGCAGCGCCACATCAGCTTCACTCAAGACAGTTGCTTTGACCAATTCAATCGTGACGAGGTGAGGGCGCAACAGCTCAAAATCTGCTGCGTCGAGCATTTGCAGCAGCTGGTTGGGCGGTCGGCCGCTTGCGGTCATATAGGCGCAATCCCACGCATGCCATGAGACGTGTCGCACCCAGTTGCGCGGCGGCGAAATCATATGGCGACGGTTGTGTTGCTGTCCATATACCTGTTGGAGGGCAGACGGCCTGCCGCATTTGCGGCGGTGAGCCTGTCCTGCGTCGCGACCGGGGAAAGTGTGGAGGGGGCCGTAAGACATTGCTTCGCGCCATTGCGCGGCCTGGCCGAACATATGGTCTTCATCCCGTTCGCATGTTGCGCCAGGCCGGCCGCACGCGCGGTCATCACGATTTCAATGCAACCGAGAGGAGAACGGCGTGCGCCACGGTGCAGTTGTTGAATCGCCGAAGCGGGAAATTCAAACGTTGATAGGAAGCCTTCGCAGACTGAATGCGGCGGCGCCGGACTTTCTGAGGACGGCGCTCGCACGCGGCGCGGCGCGCTGCCTGCGCCAGCCGTTCACGCCGGATGCGCTGCTGGCCGCGATCAGGGACTAGTTCGCGGAGCATCATGCCGCCGCTGCGCGGCCCGGTTAACGCGTTATTGTTCGCGACGCCGGGCGGATCAGAATCCGTTTACCGCGAGTGCGCGTCTTGCTGATGTCATCGGCACATCGACCAAACGCCGCGGATGCAATGCCAATCGCCGGTGATTTGATTCAATTTGTGCGGCCCTTATCTATCCGCCGACATTGGCGGAATTTATTCGCGCCCGTCGTGACGCTGTTATCCTCGCATTTACCTATCGCGTTCCGGGGCCGAAGCTCCGTCCCGAACTTGCCGAAGGCCGCGGTCGCGCGTCCGTCGAATCGAAAACTTCTCTTCAATATCCGTATTAGCACGGAGGATTAAATTAACGGGACCGTGAAATGGGTTGTCTAACGATCTAGGAGCGGATTTCTGCCAATTGCAGGCGGCGCGGACGTTGGGGTCCAGCTCAGTAAGGCGTAGCTCATGGATGATCTGTTGCGGGAGTTTCTGACGGAGACCAGCGAGAGCCTGGACAC
>NZ_JACOFQ010000022.1:0-136544 GCF_019455395.1 Bradyrhizobium sp. BR 10261 | reverse complement strand
CGCTGATCGGGCACCACATCGTCGCGTTTCCTTACGTGACGGAGCTGCACCTATTCGTAAAACAGGGCTGACCGCAATACTCGGCCGTCGGTCGTATCGCATCACTTGCTGAAGTCTGGTTATGGCCCTTAGCGTTTGGGAGTAGACCGGGCGCAACCGCGGTCACAGCCCGTCTATGCGAATGACCCCTAACGGAAGTCCATGGGTCGCCCAATTTGGCCATCCACGGTCGGTAGGTCTCGCGGCCAATCGCCGGATTGGATGCCTCGCGGGTCAATACCCCGGTGCGAGGCAACGTAGTCGATCTCGCCGCGCGTGGTGCCGATGTCCATTAGCTCCGTGTCACTTAGCTCGAGCAAAATGGCGCGCAACTTTTCGCGTTCGCGGCGCTCCTGAACGGCATCCCAATACTTCCAGATGAAGTTCGCGACATGCCGGATCGATCCGGATGTCTGGTCCAGCCACATTGTGCCGTGCGTCGTGCTCATTGCGGTATCTCCTGGAACCATTTTTCTTTCACCGGCGCGAGGGTGCCACGAGAACGGCGGGCACGCTTGATCGACCGCTTACATTTTCCTCACCGGCAGCTTATTCTTGCCACGTCCAGCGCGGCTAAAGCCCGATTATCGGGGAGCTCTCGTCCAAGGAGTTTCGCGTCTTGCGCTATCTCTTCGAGGAGTACGCATTCGACACTGAGCGGCGCGAGCTGCATCGCGGGGCGGACGTTGTCTCCGTCGCGCCACAGGTGTTTGATTTGCTCGAATACCTGATCCGCAACAGGGAGCGCGTCGTCACTAAAGACGACCTCATCGATGCCATTTGGAACGGGCGCAGCGTTTCGGATGCGGCACTTACGACCCGGCTCAATGTCGCCCGAAGCGCAATCGGCGATTCCGGGGAGGAACAGCGCCTGATCAAGACGTTACCGCGCAAGGGCTTCCGTTTCATCGGACCGGTGCACGAGACGCGAGAAGTTGCGGGCCCGGATCCGGGCGATGCGCCCGAGGGCGCTCTTGCGCTCCCCGACAAGCCCTCCATTGCGGTATTGCCGTTCGATAACATGAGCGGCGATCCCGAGCAGGAGTATTTTGCGGACGGAATGGTTGAGGAGATCATCACCGCGCTCTCGCGGTTCAAATCGTTGTTCGTGATCGCTCGTAATTCTAGCTTCACCTTCAAAGGCCGAGCCGTCGATATTAAGGAAGTCGGGCGCAGACTGGGCGTGCGCTACGTCCTTGAGGGGGCGGTGCGCAAGGCCTCAGGCAAAGTTCGCATCACTGGGCAGTTGGTTGATGCGGTGACAGGCGCGCACATTTGGGTGGACAGGTTCGAGCGCGACCTGACTGACATTTTCGTTCTTCAGGACGAAGTCACAGTTGCGGTCGTCTCAGCCATTCACCCGAAATTACTTCAAACAGAAATTGCGGAGGCGGCGCGGCGACGACCGAAGAACCTCACCGCGTATGATCTCTATCTTCGAGCCGCGCAACATTACTACCCAATGACCCGCGAAGGGGTGGCCGAGGCGATCAGGCTGGCTCGTCGGGCTTTGGAGCTAGATCCCCGCTTCGGCGTTGTCGCTGCTCTGGCAGGTCTCTGTCACATGAACAACGTCTTTTTTGGCTATGCTGACGATCCTCATTTCGAGCGCGAGGAAGCAATCCGGCTTTCTCGCTATGCATTGAGCGTGGACGATGATGATCCAGACGCGTTAGCAATGGCTGCCGCAACCTCTGCGTTCATGGTCAGCGATAGTGAACGTGAGATCGAAATGGTAGAGCGGGCGGTCAACCTCAATCCAAATTCACATCACGCATGGAATGGCCGAGGTTGGGTCTATATAATTGCAGTTCAGCCGGAGGAAGCGCTCCGCAGCTTTGAACGTGCTATCCGCTTGAGCCCGGTAGACCCGCTGCTATACCGGCCGTTTACTGGGATGGGAGTGGCCTTAATTGAGCTTCGGCGCTGTGACGAGGCAATCGTCGCTGGAAAGAAGGCCCTTCGTCAGAACCCCTATTCGTCGGCTTACCGCTGTCTCGCCGCCGCTTTCGCCCATCTCGGACGCGACGCAGAGGCGCGTGAGTGGGCGGCGCATGTGCTTAAAGTCGATCCCGCCTTTACAATATCTGCGTGGATCGCCCGGGGCGGGCAATCACGCTGGAAGCTGTATACCGAGGGTCTTCGCAAAGCTGGGTTGCCCGAATAAGCTTGGTGCGCGGATGCCGACGAGGTGATCGAACAGAAACCCTTGTTGCTGCGGTGCATGAGTCCGGAAATGGCTATCAAAGGTGACATCGGCATGCGTGCATGTGGATGGTCCGGCCTTCGGCAGCCGCGGCTCTCTATTTCATCCCGAGCTGCACCTGCCGATCAACGACAATCCAGATGGCGCGGCCGACTGCGAGCAAGTTCTCCTCTTCACCAAAGAGCGCAGCTTCGGCGACGAGACGGCGGCCTTCGCTACCAATTTTCCAGGATGTCACCACGCATCGTTCGCCCGGTCGCGGACGCCGATCGATACGCACAGAAAGTCGGCCGAGCAAGATCGGCAAAACAGTGAAGTTTCCTGTTTCGGGATCGAACTGGGATACATAGCCAGTCGGACAGTCCAGCGCCGACCACACGAACTCAGGCGCAACCAGCCCATCGTCGGCAGCGAGAGAGGGGGCAGGCCTCCAAGGTACAGCAAATACTCCGCTGCGGCCTTGCGGCAGCGGCCCCGCGAAAAGCCGTAGCCCGTCACCGGGCGCTCGCTCGGGCCCGCAAACGAAGCACATCGGTAGCAGATGGTCATGGGGTTTGAGTGGAGTTCGTTTCGCAGCCTCAACGGCCTCAGCATAGGTCGCGCACTCAAGGCGACTGACGTCGAGGGTCACGGCCCGGCCGATTGCTATTGCCGCGGTGCCTTGGCGCAGCTCCCACTCGCCTGTCTCGAGCTCCACAATATCAAGCTCTGTCTCCAAGGGAGGCGGAGCGCGTAGGGTTACTTCCGCGGCACCGGCGATCTGGCGCGCCAGCATCCCACACACATAGCCGCCGTTGCCGGAATTCGGCGGACCACGAAAACGGCGAGGGATTGTTAGCGTTTGCATATCAATCCACCTTTCCTGGTCACGCCTGTCATTGGGCCGCTGATGAACTCAAGTTAACATCGATCGTCGCAGGATCACTTCACCTGAAGTACAATTCTACCTGCGACCGATCGGCTTTCGATGGCACTCATCGCCTCGGCCGCTTGCTCCAAGGGCAGCACACGATCGACGTGAGGGCGCAGCTTACCTTCACTGATCCATTGCAAGATTTTGTCCGCGGCGCGTGAGCTCTCATCCGGAAAGCGGTCCGCCCAGGCGCCGGTGAACACGCCGACGACGGAATAATTCTTCAGTAGGGGAAGATTCATCGGCAGAGAGGGCACCTCTCCGCCAGCGAAGCCGATCGGCAACAGCCGCCCATTCCATCGTATGAGGCGAGCCAGTGTCTGGAACAAGGCGCCACCTACATTGTCCACGCAGACGTCGATTCCTTCACCTGCGGTCAGCACCTTGATCCGGTCACGCACATCCTCGCTGGAATAATTGATGACTGCTTCGGCGCCGTAGTCGCGGACGATCGCTGTCTTGGCGGCGGCGCCGACGGCACCGATGACGCGGGCACCGAGCAGGTGGGCAAGCTCGACACAGGCAAGACCTACGCCACCGGCCGCACCCGTCACCAAAACAGTCTCGCCCGATTCAAGGTGAGCGCGATCCACCAGCGTGTAATAGGCCGTTAGATAAATATGTAATACGGTCGAGCCCACGCCAAAATCAACGTTGTCGGGCAGGCGGCTTGTTCGGCTGGCCTTCGCAGTCATTCGTTCTGCGAAGCCGCCATACCAGTTTTCGCAGGTCACGCGGTCGCCCGGGCGAAATCGATCGACCTCGCTGCCCACCGCGACCACCACTCCGGCAGCATCCGTTCCCGGCACATAAGGAAGGGGCGGCCGCATTTGGTAGCCACCCGAGACCATCAGATAGTCCATGTAGCTCACTGATGCCGCATGCACCTCTATCAGGACTTCGTCAGGCTTGGGCTGTGGCTCCGCCGTATCGCCAACAGTTAGCGATTTGATCCCATCGAACGCCGAGCAAAGTACGGCACGCATTTTCGCCTCCAGGACAAGAGACCGACCCTTTCTATATGTCCTCTTGACCACATTGTACGTTCAAACCAACTGCGGAAGCCACTCGGCTTCTATGGAGCGGACAATGAAAAACCTTCTCACTTATACGATCGCCGCAAGCTGCCTGGTCGCCTCCGTATCGGTCGCACAGGCCCGCACAGTTTACGATGGCTCTTGGGACCTTCTCTTCGTTACGCAAAGGGGCGCGTGCGATCCGACCTACAACTTCGCAGTCAATATCACTGACGGGGTCGTCACACATCCCAACCTCGTGAGGTTCAGGGGCCATGTGGCGCGCTCGGGCGCCGTCCACGCTTCGGTGACCGTTTCGGACAAATATGCGTCCGGCTCAGGTCGACTCTCGAACAATACCGGTCGGGGAGCGTGGAGCGGCTATTCGGGAGGCGCTCGTTGTTCGGGGTATTGGTCTGCCCAGCGGAACTGACGAATGGCGGCGAAGCCGTCGGGTCGTTGGCGACACGGCTGCCGTCCGGCGCGGCGACGCGCCCCTGGTCCAGCTTTGCGGAAGCTGAAAGGAGGCTTGGGATAGACGACCCAGCGGTTTGAAGTGGCAGACCGATCTTTGGTCGTCAACCCAACGACCGTGCCTTGATCTTGGCCCGTCTTTTTGACCGATGCCGCTTTCGATACCCCGGTAACACTGCCCAAGCGACAAGGCTGAATTTGCGCGTTCTTGAGAATTGAGCTTCGCGTTACGGTAACAGATCCTAGCCATTTCAACGGCCCTGACCAGACGAATCTGGGGGGCGACGTTTAATCGCTCCTGGCGCGCCATTTAGAACATGCGATGAACCCTGAAACTTAATACGACTTTAGCACTGTGAGCGCGCCAGCATCCGCGCAGTTCTTTGCGGCGAGCAAGATCTTCCTCATCTGCTTGATAACCGGTGGTTCGAGTGCCTCGATCTTCGCTGCAATTTGCGGGTCAAGGATACCGTTGCGGCCATAGCGGCCGCGGACATCGCTGGCGTGCCCGAGAATGCAGTCGCGCGTTCGTTGTGCGATCGCTTCGTTGTCCAGCCAGTCCGCCATTAGGAGCCGGCGCCTCGCCTCATCGAAGTTTCCGGTCCTGAGGCTGACACGGAGGAGGGGGAGCCCAAAGAGCCTTGCCGCCTGTTTCCCCAACCGAATCTGCAGGAAATAGCGACCGTCGCCGGCCAAGCTACTGGAAAATCTCAGGATTTCGTATCGGTTTTGGACCTGGTTAGCGCGTCCCTCCCCCGCTACCATTTATTCCAATCTCCTTTTGCCAAGCGACTAGGCGGTTCCCTCCGTGGGCCATTCGCCGTTTGGCTCGGTGCCATCGACTGCCATTCTCGAAAGATGGGAAAGCTCCACATGCCGCTTGGCAAGTTTCCTCGATCTCTGCAGGCCGAACCAAAGGGTTGGCATCGAAGCCTGGCCCCTCAGGGCGGTTGCTCACGACATAGCGATTGAGCGCCGAAACGGACGGGTGGGCAGAGTCCGAGGAAAGCTGGGAGTAGAAGATGTAGGTTTGCTTGAAGTCATCGCGAATACCAGCCACTGCCTTGGGATTCAGCGTTCTCATGATAGAGCCGCGGCGGTTTAGATCTCGCATTTGGTTGCGCAACCGCTGCTCGATCTGCCGGTCGAGCGTGTAGTCACCTGCAAAGATTGCCTGTCCTGTGGCTCGCTTGTGACTGCGTTCGTCATCCCGCCATTTGCTCGACGAAGTTGTCGCCGTCTTCAGCTAGGCCAACAATCCAATAAAGGTTTTCCAGACAGCAGCGCGCAATAGTGCGAGCCTCTACAATCTGTTTGGCATCGAGCAAGATCAGAGCGGCCTCAGGTTCGATGCGGTCATAGCAGACAATCCCTTTGGCGTAATCTTCACTTCCGCCGTCTCGAAAACTGCGATGGCGCATTCGCTGATGTCAACGCAGTGTGATTTCCATTCGTCGATTCGCATTCGTGTCACCAGGAGATTTATGCCGGTTACATCCAAGGGCTCCTCGACGGCATCGAGTTCAAGCAGACTGCCTACGCGTTGGATCGCGATACGCGAAAGGCTTCCCGATTGGGCGCCCCATTTTCCCTAGCCGGGGTCTCTTGCTAAGATAAGCATTCGGCAGATCGGCGAAGAGGGGCGGTTCGGTTGATATCCAAGGGAAGCGATAAGACCAATTTCGAGAGCTCGATACGCGCGGTCGAGCGGGAGACGCTCAATGACCGGGTCTACCGCGAGCTACGGACGATGATCATGTCGGGCGGCTTCGTTCCTGGAGCCGAGATGAAGCTTCGGACCTTGGCGCAAAGCCTGCACGTCAGCCTCATGCCGGTTCGCGATGCCATCGGCCGCTTGGTGGTTGAGCGTGCGCTGAAGATGCTGCCCAATCACAGGGTGATCGTGCCCGAAATAACGATCGACGAATTCCTGGAGATTCGCCGCGTGCGTATTCTCTTGGAAGGCGAAGCAGCCGCACTCGCCTGCGCGCACATCGGCACTGATGGCATTGCCGAGCTCAGGCGACTCCATGAGAAGATCAAGTCGCTGGGCACGAACAAGCAGCGGCAGTTTTGGGCGCTTAATCAAGAATTCCACTTCACCATCTATGAAGCGGCCAAGAGCCCGTTGTTGCTCTCGATGATCGAGTCGCTCTGGCTTCAAATCGGGCCTGTATTCAACCAAATCCCGATGAATCTCACATCGGAAGGTGCCCGAGGGCACCACCGCATCATCACGGCCCTGAACTCCGGCGATGCCAAAGCGGCGCGGGCCGCGCTCACCGAGGATCTCATGAAGGGTGGAGATCGCGTCATCGCGACCCTCATTCAGGACAAGCAGCCCGCCGGCTGAAAGCTCTGATCTCACTTTGCAGCGAGTGCCGGCATTCATTGAATGCCGGAGCGGATGCGCGCGGCCGAGCGGCAGAGGGCAACAAATGTCGCGCCGACGGCTTGTAATCAGCTTTGTGATTTGTTATCACAAATCACAAAAAGAGCGAAGTCAGGCTTCGCCGCTGCCGATTGAGGGAACGAAAGTCCATGAGGGTTGCACCTGCTTTGTTGCTGGGCTCGGCGTTATTTTGCGCGACCGCTGCGTATGCGGACGAGGCCCCCATCAAGATCGGAGTCATGAACGACATGTCCTCGGTCTACGCCGTTGCCGGCGGGCGCGAGACCGTCGAGGCGGTGCGGATGGCCATCGAAGACACGGGCCCGGTGCTCGGCAAGAAGGTCGAGCTTGTCTTCGCCGACCATCAGAACAAGCCTGACGTGGGATCGACCATCGCGCGGCGGTGGTACGACGTAGACGGAGTGGACGCGATAGTCGACGTGCCGAATTCGGCGGTCGCCTTCGCGGTGCAATCCCTGGCCAAGGACAAGAAGAAGATCTCGCTCTTCGTCGGTGCGCTGAGCTCGGACGTCACTGGCCCGAAGTGCGACGCCTATACGACGCAATGGGCCGTCGACACTTATTCGCTCGCAAACGTGATGGGTACGGCAGTGCTCAAGCGAGGCGGCAATCGCTGGTTCTTTCTTGGCGCCGACTACGTCTTCGGTCGAGCGCTCGTTCGCGATACCAGCGCGGTGATCGAGGCGAATGGCGGCAAAGTGCTGGGTGCGGTCTATGCGCCGCTGAACACGGCGGACTTCTCGTCATTCTTGCTGCAGGCGCAGCCGACCAATCCGAATGTGATCGGGCTTGCGAATTCGTCCGACGACACGGTGAATTCGATCAAGCAGGCCGTCGAGTTCGGTCTCACGTCCAATGGGGCCACCTTCGCGGCCTATGTACTGTTTCTCGAGCATGTCCAAAGCATCACGTTGAAGGCGGCGCAGGGCCTGCTCCTGGCAAATCCGTTCTACTGGGATCTCAATGACGAAACGCGCGCGTGGTCGAAGCGGTTCGAGGAGAACATCGGCCACCCGCCGGACTGGGATCCGGCCATGGCGTACAGCGCCGTCTTCCATTACCTCAAGGCAGTGAAGGCTGCCGGCACGCGCGACGCCGACGCGGTTGCGGCGAAGATGCGCGAGATTCCCGTCAACGACTTCGCGACCAAGGACGGCAAGGTGCGCCTCGATGGACGGGTGATGCGGAACCTCTACCTGTTGCAAGTTAAGAAGCCCGCTGAATCCAAGAGCAAATGGGACATTTACAACGTGGTCACCACGGTGCCGGGAGAGCAGGCGTTTCGTCCGCTTGATCAAGGAGGCTGTCCTTTGGTGAACGCGGCCTCAGGCAAGCAATAAAACGGTCGACCCGTCTCGAAGCCTCGCGCCGTGTCTCGGGTGAGGGGACCAAGAACTTGGAATAAATGCAATGACGATGATAAGCGCCGGCCAGGCGGTCGTGGATGTCCTCAAGGCCGAGGGAGTCAAGTTCGTGTTCGGCATGCCCGGTGGTCATACCATCGGCATCTATGACGCGCTCTACGGCCAGCAGCAGATATCCCATGTCCTCGTGCGCCACGAGCAGCATGCCGCGAGCATGGCTGCCGGATACGCGCAGCTCACGGGCGAGCCGGGCGTGTGCTGCGTCACCGCCGGGCCGGGTGCGACGAACCTCGTGACAAGTGTGGCCGAGGCGTTCGTCGGCGCGTTGCCGATGATCATCATCGCCGGTCGTGGCGCGACCCGCAACGCGCACCGGGGCGCGAGCCAGGAGATTGATCAGGTCAGGATCTTCGCCGCTATCACGAAGTGGGGCGTTCGGGTCGATCGGCCGGATCTCATCGTCGAGAGCCTCCGTCAGGCATTCACGATCGCGCGTTCCGGAAAGCCGGGGCCGGTGCTGGTCGATATCCCGCAGGACGTTCTCGGCGCGCAGATCGATGTTGCCGAGTATCGCCCCGTCGGGAAGCCTGCCGCCGTCAGAGGCGACAACGAGCGCATCAAGACCGCGGCCGTCGCCCTGCTTGCCGCGCAGAGGCCGCTGATCGTTGCCGGAGGCGGCGCGATCGCGGCTGGTGCCTGGGCGGAAGTTCGACAGCTTGCCGAAACGCTCGGAAGCCCCGTGATCACCACGCTGGCCGGTCGTGGCATTCTTCCGGACGACCATCCATTAGCCGCCGGAGGCATCGGCCATCACCGTCAGGATGTGACTAAATACCTGCTTCCGAACGCGGACGTCGTCATCGGCGTCGGCGCGCGCTTTGAGCAGCAGGAGACCAACTGGAAGCCGGACTATCTGCCGGCGCCATCCGCCACATACATCCAGATCGATATCGACCCGAATGAGATCGGCCGCTCGGTGGTCGCCGCAATCGGCATCACGGGCGACGCGCGGCTGGTGCTGCAGGACTTGATCGCTGCGATCGGGCCCACCAAGTCCAACCCGGGAGCGGGGACGAAAGTGTGGCTCGATGAGCTGTCGCAACGTCGCGCGCAACTTGAGACTGAGATCGAGGTTATGGCCGGCTCCGACATGCGGCCGATCCATCCGATTCGGATTTTCGAAAATATCCGGCGGGCGTTCCCGCGCCACGCCACGGTTGCGATCGATGTCGGCGTGCTCGCGCAGGGCATGGGCGGAGCCTATCCCTATTTCAAGATCTACGAGCCGCGGGCAACGATCGTGCCGTCGAGCTTCTACGGCATGGGTTTCTCGGCCTCGGCGTTCCCTGTGGCGCGCTTGGTCTATCCGGACCGGCCGGCGGTTTGCTTTGTTGGCGACGGTTCATTCCAGATGGTGATGAACATCCTGCCGGTCGCCGCCGAGCTGAAGCTCGGCGTCACCTGGTGCATCTTCAACGATCGCGCGCTGGGCTCGATCCGCGACATCCAGATCCAGGGGTTCAACCAGCGCTTCATCGCCACCGATTTCATGCTCGATCTCGACTATGCCGGCCTCGCCAGGGCATCGGGCTGTCATGGCGAGCGCATCACCGATCCGGACGGCATCGAAGGGGCCTTGCAGCGCGCAATGACGGCCAACACTGAGGGCAAGCCGGCCGTTCTCGATTTCATAGTCGCCAAGGAGCGGCTCAAAGGCAGCACGGAGTTCTTTGCGCGATGAAACGACTTTCCTTCGGTCAACCCGTCGAAGGGATTGTTCAGGCCGCGTACACGGTCGAGAACATCGACGCCGCGATGCAGCACTACGTCGAGGCGCTCAATATCGGACCGTGGTTCGTGAGCGGGCCTTTTGTCCCCGCCAAGGGCCTCTACCGTGGCGAACCAACCGACATGAGCCTCACACTCGCCGTCGCGTTCACCGGCCACATGATGGTTGAGCTGATCGAGCAGCACGACACCAAGCCGTCCGTATATCAGGAAACCATCAAGGTCAAAGGACACGGCTTTCATCACTGGGCAATTTGCTCCAGGGATTTCGATTCGGACGTCGCGCGCTATGAAGCTGCCGGCTATCCCGTCGCCTTCTCTGACATTTCCCCGCGTGGCGTGCGGATCGTCTATGTCGATACGCGACGAGACCTGCCGGGGATGTTGGAGATTATTGAGACCACGGAGGCGCTTGAAGGAATCTATCACGGCTACTTCGCCGCGGCACAGGATTGGGACGGCAAGGATCCGATCCGGCGATGGTCTTTGAAGACGGGAACTTCGGAATGAAGTCGCAGGAGCTCTTCGACGTTGCGGGGCTGTCCGTGGCGATCACCGGCGGGGCCAAGGGCCTTGGCCGCGCCTTCGCCGAAGCCATGGTGGACAACGGTGCGCGCGTCACGCTGTTCGATCGAGATCGGGAAACGCTGAACCGAACGGTTTCCGAGTTGAGCAGGCGGGGCGATGTCGACGGCGGCGCGGTCGACGTCACCGATCGCGCCGCGATCGCATCGGCCGTCAACCAAATGGTCGACAAGCGCGGCCGGCTGGATGTGGTCTTCGCCAATGCCGGCATCGATGCGGGCCCTGGCTTCCTTTCGATGTCCGGCGAACGCGACCCGAAGGGCGCGATCGAAGCAATTCCCGACGCCCTCTGGGACCGGGTCATCGACACCAATCTGACGTCGATGTTCGCCACGATCAAGGCGGCTGTACCTCACAAGAAGCGGCAGAATGGCGGGCGCATCATTCTGACGGCGTCGATCGCGGGCGTTCGGCCGGGAGCCATCGTCGGCATGCCCTATCAAATCTCAAAGGCGGGCGTCGCGCACCTGGCCAAGCAATCGGCGCTCGAGTTGGCGCGATACAACATTCTCGTCAATGCGATCCTGCCGGGCCCGTTCCTGACCGAGCTCACGACGCCGGAGCTGCAGAAACGTTTCGAGGCGGGAAGCCCCACGCATCGCGTGGGCCGGCCCGAGGAGATCCAGGGACTTGCGCTGTTCCTGGCGTCTACTGCATCGAGCTACATCACCGGAACGCACATCGTGATCGACGGCGGCTCGCTGCTCGGCCGCGCCGATTGACGCCCCCTGTGGAGACGCAAGATCAATGAAGGCAAATGCACTGTTCGATCTGACCGGCCATGTGGTTGTGGTCACGGGGGCTGCGTCGGGAATCGGTCTGGCGACGTCGGAGGTTGTTGCAGCCAACGGGGCCCGCGTCGTCATGATCGACGTCGACGGAGATCGGCTTGTCGGGGCCGCAAACAGCGTGCGGGCTGCGGGCGCGGGCGTCGACACGGTTGTGGTCGATGTGCGCCAGGGCGGCCAGGTCACGGCCGCCATCGACGATTGTGTCGCGAAGTACGGCAGGCTGGATTGTGTGTTCGCGAACGCCGGCATCAGCGGCGGACCCGGCTTCGGCAAGCCGGACGGCGTGCTCGAAACGGCTTCCCTTGAGCTCTGGAACAACTGCCTGCGCGTCAATCTCGATGGCGCATTTCACACCATGCAAGCCGCGGCGAAGCACATGAAGCCGCGGCGAAGCGGATCGATCGTGGTGACGTCGTCCGTCGCCGCGCTTCGCGCCTCCGCAGCGCCGAGCTACGGCTACCATGCCGCCAAGGCCGGGATTGCGCAGGTCGTGCGCGTGGCGGCGCTCGAACTTGGACCACACAATGTGCGAGTGAATGCGATCGCGCCGGGGCCGTTCAAGACCAACATCGGCAACGGCCGGATGCACACGGCGGAAGGGGCGGCCTTGTTCGCGAGCACGGTGCCGCTCGGGCGGCTCGCTGAGCTCGACGAAATCAAGGGTCTCGCGCTGCTCCTGGCTTCGCCGGCCTCGAGTTACATGACCGGGACAATCATCCCGGTCGATGGCGGAACTCAGGCCTGATCGAAACAAATCATAACAAAGTGCCCGAGCTCTTCGCCAAATATATCGTGCCCTACGGACCGCCGCTTGGCCGATGGTATTTCACGTGCGACGTTTTCCATAGTTCCGCCACGCCATGCGGAAGTTGGGCCTCGTGTTTGCTGCTGCTGCGGCCCCCGCGCGGGCGTTTTGGCGATGGTTCGGCGGCCATAGCTGAGCTGCAAATGTCACCGGGCTTATGCCCTTTCGATCGGAAGCACTTAATTGGCAATTGTCTGCATCAACCGGCGGTCGAGAGGATGATCGGATTGCCTCACATCTCGCCGCTCAATTCGTTCAGGTGGAGAAAGAGTCCCTTGCCTTGCACGCATTTTTCCGGCGAGCCGCTCATGGCTAAAGTCGCGCGAGTAGGAAATAGAAGAGGGATTTATGTCCGTTGAAGAAAGAGTCGCCATCGTGGGCGCCGGCCCGGTTGGTTTGCTAAGTGCTCTCGGGCTCGCCCAGGCGGGCATCCCGGTTATCGTCATCGAGCGCGAATCGGAAATCGTCTCCTCCCCGCGCGCGATAGTTTATCACTGGTCTGTACTTGAGGGCCTCAACCGGCTTGGCTTGCTTGAAGAGGCGCTAGACGTCGGGTTCGCCAAGCAGGACTATACCTACTTGGATTTCGCGACGGGCGAGAAAATCAACTACAGCCTGGATGTTCTCAACGGACGGACACCTTTCCCTTTCAATCTCCATCTCGGCCAAAACCTACTTGCCGAAATTGCGTTGCGCCGACTCCAGCGGTTTCCGCATGCCGAGGTTCGCTGGGGTGTGACAATGCGCGATTTGATGCAAGATGGCAGCGGGGTCACTCTTTCAGTTGACGGTGCTGAGGGCCCTTCCGAACTCCGTGCCGGATGGGTTATCGGCGCCGACGGCGCGACGAGCAACGTTCGGAGGGCCTTGCATCTGGAGTTCGAGGGTATCACTTGGCCGAAACGGTTCATCGCGGCCAACGTCCGGCACGATTTTTCGAAGCACGGCTACGCGCGCACCACCTTTCTGATTCACCCGACCCATGGCGCAATCATCGTAAAGCTCGATAAAGACGATCTGTGGCGCTGCACCTACAGCGAGCCGCTCGATCTACCCGAGGAAAGAATCGCCGAGCGGATGACCGCGTACTTCGACGTCATCCTTCCGGGAGCGCGCGACATTGAGGTCGTCGCCTTTTCACCTTATCGCATGCATCAGCGGGCAGCCGAGCGGTTCCGTGTGGGCAGAGTGTTGCTGGCCGGCGACGCAGCGCATGCAACGAATCCCAGCGGCGCCTACGGGCTCACATCGGGATTGTTCGACGTATTTGCGCTCTACGAGGCGCTGGCTGCTGTCGTTCGCGGCGATGTCGACGGCGCGATCCTCGATCGCTACGCCGAGGAGCGCCGCCGCATCTTCCTCGAGGTCGTCTCGCCCGCGGCGGTCGACAACAAGCGGATCATCTTCGACACGACAGATCCGGAGCAGCACGAGGCCAATCTCATCCGTTTGCGCCGTCTGACAGATAAGGAGGTGCTGCTCGACCGGCTTATGCTGACGGTGCGAATGCGCAGCGAGACCTCAGTAGCGTCTGAAGGTCAAGTCTCTGTTCGACGCACTGAAGTGTAGATAACGCGCCTCTTCAAGGGTTAGGCTTCGAGGCAGGCGGCTCGTTTCGGCTCGTTGGCGAGCAGGTCGACGGCAGCTTGCTCCTGGGTGGCCAAACGAAGACATAGCGTGCTAAGAGCATTGTTGTTATAAGGAATTATTCTTCATCACCACGAGGCGCATATTGCGCTGCAGCGGGCCCCGTCAGACTACACGCGGAGCACGAGATGGAAGCCAAGCGCGAATTTAGAGGCTCCGATACCCACGGCGTTCTGCAGCGGTTTGGTGCGGACATCCGTGCAACGAGTGAGGGGCATGGATGGTCTTCGATCTACGCGTCGATCCAAACGGAGAATCCCTTCGAGGGGCGGTTCGAAGCGATCGCTGACGACCTCATTGTGTTGCACCGCAGCGGCCCCGTGCAGACGACCTTTGCATCCGGCGGGCACGTCACGTCGCGTTGCATTCCAAAAGGAAGCATCTTTTTTTTGCCGGCAGGGCATGCGTGCGAGGTGGGACTGCAGGGGACGCTGGATACTCTCCACATTTATCTGCGCGCAAACTTAATTCCTGTCCACAATGTTACGCCGCTGCTGGTGGAACGGGATGTGGTTATACAGCATCTGGCGCAGGCGGTTGAGCAGGCGCTTTGCGAGAATGTCTCGAATTCGGATCTCTTCATCGAGCCGATAGCGCGAGCGCTCGCGGACAGGGTCTCCGCGATCAGCAGGAGTAGCGAACCGTGGCAGGTTCAGACCGCTGGGCTGCCGGACTACGAGCTTAGGCGCCTCCAGGATTTCATAGAGGCCAATCTTGAGGGCGAGATTACCCTTGCTGCGATGGCCAGCGCGTGCGGCATCGGTACAAAGTCTTTCGTTCGAGCTTTTGCAGCAACGACCGGCAAATCACCATACCAATATGTCATCGCGGCACGTGTCGAACGGGCCAAGCGATTGATCGAGCAAGACCGGCTAGGTCTCGCTGAGATAGCACTGCGCTGTGGCTTCTCCCATCAGGAACACTTGACGCGTGCCTTCCGCAGGCTGACGGGCCAAACGCCCGGTCGGTACCGTCGCAGCGTCAACTGACAAGCAGCCAGGGCCAATGCAGAAACGCTCCGATCCACCATCGCCAGCCGCAGCGCAAAATGAGCACACCGTGCGGCCTTTCGACGGAAGCGAGGTCCATTCGGTGCTGCGACAGTCCGCCGTGAAAGGCCAGGCGTCGAGTGCGGGGCTCGGCTGGTCGACCATGTTCGCATCGGTTCAGCGGGAAGAGCCGTTCAGGGGCCGCTTCGAAGCCAATGCCAACGCCCTGCTGGTGACTGCAGCGAGTGGACCAGTCGATGTGACCTATCGGATCGATGGGCGTGTTGTATCCAGGCACTTGCAGGAGAAGGGGATCTTTTTCCTACCGCCGCGCCGCGACTGTGAGGTGACGCTAAATACGCCGTTGAATTCGATCCATGTGTACCTGCGTCCTGAACTGTTTTCTGGTTCTGAAGGTAAAGCGCAGAACTCCGATTTTGGCCTCTTGCCTTTGTTGGGTGAGCCGGAGCCGCTAACCAGCAATCTCCTGGCAGTGGTGGAAGAAATGGTGCGTGAGGGTAATACCTCGTGTTCCCTCCTGGCCGATTCGATTTCGCATGCAATAGCCAATCGCCTTGTCGTGCTCAATGCACGGCAGCGGAAAGCGCCGTGTGCCGTGGAACGCGGACTGAGTACACGTAGCGTCCGCTCGATTCGTGATTTTGTCGAAGCTAACATCGCAGATTGCATCAAGCTGGACGATTTGGCTGCGATCTGCGGCGTAAGTCCCGAGTATTTCATACGGGTGTTCAAGTCTTCGCTGGGCGTGTCTCCTCACCGCTACGTTGTGGGGGTGCGAATTCATCGTGCGAAACTGCTGCTGACGGATCCCAACATTGGCCTCGCGGAAGTCGCGAGGCTTTGCGGGTTTGCGCACCAGCAGCATTTCACGAACACATTCCGTCGGATGACCGGCTTGTCGCCAGGCGCTTATCGACGGGCAATGAATTAAGAAAACTGCACGATCTGCCTTTCCGATCTGAACGCTGGCTCGTTTCCGGTCAACGAAGCGGGCAGTTTGTGTCAGTTTCCTGCAAACCGGTCCGGTTTGTGCAGGCTTAGCCACCCGGCATGTCCTACTTTCACACTACGAAGAGGCGCCAGTCGCAATCAACGGCGCCGATGGTAGGGAGAGACGCGCATGGCATTGTTCGATGCCGGGCGAGGGTGCTCGCATATCCGAATTGGCCGGCATTCGCTTGAGGCGCCCTGGACCTCGGGTGGTCATGCTGCGCAGGAAAGTGGGCCGCTGCGATGAAGGACTGGTCTCCGCTCGTCGTCGGGATCGGCGGCACGTTGCGCGACGGATCAACCTCGGAGAGGGCGCTCCGCCTGGCTTTGACGGAAGCCGCGCGGCTCGGTGCGAAAACGCAGATCTTCGCCGGGCAATCGTTGAATCTCCCGCACTACGACGCCATTGAACGGACGGAGCATGCGACGTCGTTGGTCGAAGCGCTGCGCGCCGCAGACGGCGTCATCATTGCCACCCCAAGCTATCACGGCTCGATCTCCGGCCTGGTCAAGAACGCAATAGACTACACCGAGGATCTCCGCACCGACGCGCGCAGCTATCTTGCCGGACGCGCTGTCGGCGCCATCGTATGCGCGGGCGGAGCCCAGGCCATGGGAGCGACGCTTGGGACTCTGCGGACCATTGTCCACGCGCTGCGCGGTTGGCCGACGCCATTTTCAGCGGTGATCAACACCACGCAGAGGCCATTTTCCGCAGATGGTGCGTGCAGTGATCCGATCATAGCGCAACAGCTTGCATTCGTGGCCGAGCAGGTCGTCGAGTTCGCGAAAATGCGGCGGCTATATGAGAGCCGGCGCAATGGGCTGGCGCCTCAAGAATTATCAGAAGCCGCGCCGGCGCAATGCGCATAGAACGCGGTCGCAAACAACCAAAAAACGGGAAACACTAGGGAGGGCTCAATGAGCAAGAATCGCATCTTTAGTTATGAAAATCTCGTTGTCGTCTTGATGGGAGCCGCGTTCGGCTTCGTATTTTTCGACCGTCTGGCGCTGAATTTTCTATCTCCATTTCTGGTGCCTGAGCTCCATCTGAACAACACCCAGCTGGGTGCCCTCGCGGCTGGCCTGGCGCTGACCTGGGCAATCGCCGGCTATGCCGTCGGCACTCTTTCGGACTATTTTCAAAATCGTAAAACGCTCCTGGTCTGCGCGATCGTGATCTTCTCGTTCTGCTCGGTAGGATCCGGTCTCGCCAATTCGTTTCTGACGTTGCTTGCCGCGCGCCTCGTTATGGGATTTGCGGAAGGACCTGTCCTCCCGATCGCGCAATCGATCATGGCCGCGGAATCGTCGGAGCACCGTCGCGGCTTCAACATGGGCGTTCTGCAGAATTTCTTCAGCGCGCTCCTAAGTAATTTTGCCGCTCCTCTGGTGCTCGTCGCGATTGGGCAGATCTACGGCTGGAGAAGTGCTTTCTACATTGCGGCGGTGCCTGGCTTCGTGGTCGCGGCCCTGATTGTCGCATTTATCCGTGAACCTTCGTCGAGTGCCGCTCCGATTTCGGCTGCCTCTGCGCGCAACACGATACCGCTTTCGACGATGCTGAAACATCGCAACATCTGGGTTTGCGCGATCGTGAGCTGCCTGATGGTGTCTTGGCTCCTGATTCAGATAACGTTCCTTCCGATCTACCTGGTGCAGGTCCGCGGTCTGTCGCCCAGTGCGATGAGCGTTGCCGTGGCCGCGACCGGCATCGCTACGGCCGCGTCTTCGATCCTCGTACCGGCGCTTTCTGATCGATTTGGCCGCCGTCCGATTCTGGTCTTGTCAGGCTTCGTTGGCGTGATCGCCCCGGTGACAACCGTAATGTTCGACGGACCTTTGCCTTTGATGGTGTTGTTCATGGGCGTCGGCTATCTCGCCATTGGCGGCTTCTCGTTGTTCATGGCGACTGTGCCGTCCGAGACAATCCCGCCGACCCATGTTGCTACTGCGCTTGGCTTCATCATGGGGGTTGGCGAGCTCGCGGGCGGCTTCGCGGGCCCGGCCCTCGCCGGGATCGCTTCCGACGTGTTCGGTCCGTCCAGCTCGATGTGGATCGCCGCTACGCTTTGTATCTGTGCAGGCTTGCTTTGCCTGATGCTGGACGAAACTGCGCCGCGGGTGCTCGAGCGCCAGAAAAGAATGATTGTGAGTTCGCCGGCATAAATCCCTGTCGCCGGTTGGCTGCAACGCGCTCAACAGAAATATCAGGAGATATAAATGAACGTTCAGGCCATGCGAAAGAGCCTGCCGGCACCGGAACCTCACCTCACTCCGCAGGATCTGGTCGACCGCGCCGCCTCAATGAGAACGCTGCTGCGGGAATCGCAAGATGAAACCGATGAGCGGGGGCATTATTCGGACGAAATCCAGCAGAAGTTCATCGATGCTGGATTCTATCGGATCTTGCAGCCCAAAATGTTTGGTGGCTACGAGTTCGATTACGAAACATTTTTTCGCGTCATGGTGGAGATATCGCGCGGTCATCCGTCCGCAGGGTGGTGCTTGACGTTGGCCGCTTCTCATGCGCCGGTCATAGCCTCGCACTGGTCGGAAGCTGCACAGATCGAAATCTTCGGTTCATCCGGACATTTCGCGTCACCGCACCGGGCTGCGCCGGGGGGCACATGCCTGCCGGTCGAGGGCGGCTATATCATCAATGGTGTGTGGCCATATTCGTCGGGAATACCGCACAGCACGCACTTCCTGGGCGCAACGTTGCTTCAAACGTCGTTCCCACCACGAATGCTCCACTTCGTTGTGCCGCGGGGGCAATACACAATTCTGGGCGATTGGGGCGGAGACCGTACCTTGGGCATGCGCGGCTCCGGCTCGAACAGCGTCAAGCTGGACAATGTCTTCGTGCCCGAGCACATGACCGCGTTCTTCGACGCGCTGGGTGTGAAGCAGGATCTCTCCGATGGTACACCCGGAACGCGATTGCATGGCAACCCGATGTATCTCGGCGTTCTCATGGGTCCTTATCACGCGTCCCTGACATCTCCTATCATCGGTGCCGCGCGCGCGGCGATCGATGAATATCGCGATATCCTGTTCTCGCAAAACACGTTTGTTCCACCGTTCATCAAGCGCGCCTTCGAGACTGATTTCCAGGTCAATTATGGCCGCGCCATAGCGTTGACCGATGCAGCCGAAGGCGTGCTGCTCCAGGGCTTGCGCAAGCACATGGAGTACTGCCAGCGGTGGGCGAAGACGGGTTTGCAAGCCTCCGCGGAAGAAAACCTGCGACTGTGGGGAATGCTGCAGACCGGCGCACGTCTTGCGTGTGAAGCCATCGAACTCTTGTTCCAGACCGCCGGATCGACCGCGGCGCGGAAGGGCTCAAGGATGCTTCGATACTTTGGCGACGCCCAGATGTATCGAGGACACATGTCATCTCAATACATGACCTTCGCGAAGTACATTGGTCGCAGCAATCTCGGGCTGCCGACCGGTTTTCTGGATCTCTGAAGAAAGTCGGAGGGGACGTGACCCAAACTAAAGCAAAACCTGCTCCGTTGGTGCTGGCAGATCAGGGATTCTTTTGGACCGGTTTGGTCCGCCAGCAGACACCGAATGGCACCATCGCTGCGGGCCAGATGTTCGTACAATATCAGATCCCGGAGCACATCCGGCATCCGTATCCCATCGTCATGGTGCATGGAGGTGGGGGGCAGGGAACGGATTTTCTCGGTACTGCCGATGGACGGCCTGGATGGGCCACTTACTTTCTGAAACAGGGGTACGCGGTCTACGTCGTCGACCGCCCGGGGCACGGTCGCTCACCCCTGCATCCGGAGGCTCTGGGTCCCATGACGCCTCCGTTGACATACGAATTTGCCATGACGCTGTTTAGCGCGCCCGGCAAGCAGCCGAACAGCTGGCCGAACGCGCAAAAGCACAATCAGTGGCCCGGCTCCGGCGTCGTCGGTGATCCAGCCCTGGACCAATTCATCGCGACCCAAGGTCCGTTCCTTGTGTTGTTGGCACAGACGCAACAGCTGATGCAGCGAGCCGGAGCCGAATTGCTGGATCGTATCGGTCCAGCGATCCTGCTCACCCATTCCATGGGAGCGCCCTTCGGCTGGCTCGTGGCAGATAGTCGACCGCACCTGGTGAAAGGCATTGTCGCGGTCGAGCCAATGGGGCCGCCTTTCGCGCAATTGCCGATGGGGCTGGGCGACCTCTCCTATGGACTCACTGCGATCCCGATGACGTTCGATCCGCCCGTCGAAGGCCCAACTGAACTGCGGCGCGAAATCCGCAAGGCGCCGAAGGCGGGGCTGGCGGACTGCTTCGTTCAGAAAGAGCCGGCCCGGCGTCTTCCCAACCTCGCATCGATGCCGGTTGCTGTCGTGACATCGGAAGCGTCGGCCTGGTCCATGCACGACCACGGCACCGTTGATTATCTCGTTCAGGCAGGCGTGCGGGCCGTCCATCTGCGGCTCGAAGACCATGGCCTGCGCGGCAACGGCCACCTGATGATGCAAGAAAGGAACAGCGATGACATTGCTGCCTTTCTGGAAAGGTGGATCTCGGAACATGTGGGGTCACGACCAAGATAATTTCAATTTTTCGCGCCGCCGCACTCATGGCGAAGCAGCGGCTGGAAGGTGCGAGTGAGGTGGTCAGGTTTGTCAGCAGACCGTTAGCGCAAGAGGAGTGTGAGATGGCGAAGAAGGGATATTGGGTCGGTCACATCAACGTCACGAACCCGGAGCGCTACAAGGACTACATCGCGGCCAACGCCGGACCATTGAAGAAGTACGGGGCGCGGTTCCTTGTCCGAAACGGTGCATGCGAAGTGCACGGCGACGCACTTCAAGGGCGTCGCCACGTCGTCATCGAGTTCGAAAGCTACGCAATAGCCAAGGCCTGCTACGACTCACCCGAGTATCGGGCTGCGGCCAAGATTCGCGACGAAGCCAGCACCTCCGATTTCGTCATGATCGAGGCCCACGAGGACTAACAGCGATCCGCTTTCCTGGAAAGGTGGATCTCGGAAAACGTGGCGGCACGAACGACGTAGTGCCCCCTTAACGGCTGTGCCGTCGCATCTCTTGGTCAAGCCACAGCGTCAGCCGTCCTGGATATCACAAGCAGAATTGATCAGCGGATTCCGGTCCGCAGGAGGTGATGGGTGCTTCTTTTCGATCAGTCGTCTCACATGATGGGTTTGCTTGGGGCACACTTGCGTCTAGCTCGCGCCAGCGGACATGTGCTGGCTACCGTCGCCGCATTGGCGACTGTGAGCGCCGCCACGGGGGCTGCCGCACAGTCCGCGGGTCAGTGGAAATCGCCCGAGCAAATGTACGGATCGGTTTGCGGCTACTGCCACGATACGCGGGTAGGACCCGTTATCCAAGGGCGTCAGCTTAGCGAAGATATAATCGTAAGCGTCGTCACCAAAGGACTGCGGCAAATGCCGGCCTTTCGCCCAACCGACTTTTCAAATCAAGAGCTGATGGCACTCGCAAAATGGCTGAAAGACAGCCCCCCTCCGGCTAAACCGGCCGAGGTGAAGCGATGAAGATGTCACGGCGGTCCCTTCTAAGCGCGTCTCTCGCGGCGACAGCCGGCGCGGTTTGCCATCCAATCCGCTCCCTGGCCTCTTCTTTCGAGGGCAGGGAGCCGACGTTCTCAATCCGCTTGTTGATCAGCCGTCGCATCGCTGGCTTACCCGTCTCGACATCTTTCACCGAAGGTGTCGTGGCCGGCTTGCGAAATGCGAGCGCCTCGTTGCCCTTGTTCGCACCCGAGCAAGCCATCTTCGGCTCAACCTTCCCCGAAGTGATGGTTGATCTCGAAAATGCGCGAGGAAAGACGATATTGGCGCTTCTGTCCGCTCAGGATGCTGTTCTAGTGAACGAGGGCTTGCGCGAGATTGGAGCCAAAATCGTCTCGCATGGCAACCACAGCACGACAGCTCATCGGTTTATAACCGGATCGCGTGGTGGGATCGGCAATGTCTTCGCCTCAAGTCCGGGGTCCAGAGTCGGCAACTGCACGGTTGATGAAATCTGCCTCGGTAACTCCTCTGTCGCGCTGTCTCCAACGGTGAGCGACGGGTCAGAATGGCCCTACCGGTTGGGTTACGTCCTATCCAGCATCATGGCTGGGAGCGATACGGCTTTTCCAGCAAGCATGCTGCGGAGTAGTCGCAATCAGTCTCCCTTCGACATCGACCTCGTCTCTATTGTCAGCAAAATCTAAAAGAGCGTTGCCATGGACGACAATATCATTCTGCCTGAAGGCCTGACGAAGGCTGAATTCACGAAGGCCATAGAGGCGTTCCGCGCCGTCGTTGGCGTGGACAATGTGATTGTCGACCTCGATCGTCTCGTTCCTTATACGAAGATCATGATCCCGGAGGACGAAAAACTTCACCAGCCTTCGGCGGTGATCATTCCTCTAACTGTTGATCACGTCCAAAAGGTCGTCGGCCTCGCCAATCAGTACAAAATCCGTTGTGGCCTATCTCAACAGGGCGCAATTTTGGATATGGGTCGGCCGCGCCAGCTACTGCTGGGCAGATCGTCATCGATCTGCGGCGTATGAACAAGATTATCGAAGTAGACGCTGAGATGTGTACCGCCTTGGTCGAGCCGGGCGTTACATACGAGCAATTGCGCAACTATATCGAGGAACGGAATCTGCCCCTCTGGCTCAGCTTTCCGTCATCCGGGCCGATCGCCGGACCGGTGGGAAATACGCTCGACCGGGGAGTAGGCTATAATCGCTACGGCGAGCATATGGCGCATTTCTGCGGCCTCGAAGTCGTCTTGCCGAACGGCGATCTCGTCAGGACCGCCATGGGCGGCGTCAAAAGCGGCACGGCCTGGCAAGCCTATCGCTGGGGTTATGGCCCGTGGGTCGACGGCCTGTTCTCTCAATCCAATTTAGGCATCGTCACCAAGATGGGGCTGTGGCTCATGCGCAAGCCGCCCGCCTCGATGACATTCACGGCCGTTTGGAACGAAATCGAGGGCGCGGCGAAGGGCATCGAGGTATTGCGCAATCTGCGCCTGAACAACGTCCTTGAGAATTCGCTGTTGGGCCATGTGCTCTATGGCGTCGCGTGTGAGGCGCCTCGGAAGGCCCTTTACAACGGTCCAGGCGCGATTCCGGACGAAGTAATCGCGGAGATTGCACGCAAGGCCGGCGCCCCCATCTGGAATGCCATTGCGACGCTCTATGGCACCCAGGAGCAGATCGCCGTCAATTTCAAGATCGTGAAAGAGGCTTTCGAACCAACCGGTGCGATCATCCTCACCGAAGATCAGGTCGGACCAAATCCGTTCTTCCGGCATTGGCAAGGCGCCATGACGGGCCGACCGGATCTGGTTGAATTCGGCCTCTACAATTACCGTGGCGGCGGCGGGTCCGTCTGGTTCTCGCCGTTGGCGCCGGCCCGCGCGGAAGATTTCAAGAAGCAGGTTGGCCTGGTCAAGACAACGCTGGCCGAGTTCGGATTCGATTACCTGGCCGGTTTTCTTGTCGGGGGACGGCATATGGAGCATGTCTGCGAGATTGCCTTCGACCGGACCGACGGCGAGGAGATGCAGCGCGCCTATCTTTGTTATGACAAACTGCTGAGGGTCAATGCAGAGGCCGGGTACGCGGTCTACCGGACGAACACTGCCTTCATGAACAAAGTTGCCGATATTTATGGACCGGCACAAAAGAAGTTCAATCAAACCTTGAAACGGGCTCTCGATCCGAACGGCGTCATTGCGCCCGGCAAGTCTGGCATATTCGTGTAGAGCGGCGATAGCTCACCGGAGCGGCGCCGCAGGCAGACCTGAAGAACCCTCGTGATCCAATTTTTGGCTTCTAAAGCTCCCGCTGAAAGAGATCGAAGTGATGAAAGCAACTGCGACTTTGGAGCTGCTGTGGACCCCGTCCGAGGACAAGATCGTCGGGTCTCGCTTGTGGGATTACATGAGTTGGCTTGATGAGCGCCAGGGTCGCGAGTTCGAGGACTACGAGGACCTCTGGCGCTGGTCGACGAGCGACCTGAACACCTTCTGGGGATCGATCTGGGACTATTTCGACGTGCGGGCAGACGGCGACCCGACCCCCGTGCTGCAATCGGACGCGATGCCCGGCGCCGATTGGTTTCCGAATACCCGCCTGAACTATGCCGAGCACATCTTCCGCGCTGCTCGGCCCGAATCGCCTGCGCTCGTTGTGCTCAGTGAAACGGGCGAGGCCCGGGAGGTTAGCTGGGAAGCTCTGCGAAAACAGACGGCTGCGCTGGCGGCAACACTGCGTCGTCTCGGCATCAAGCGGGGTGACCGCGTCGCGTCCTACCTGCCCAATCGTCCGGAGACGGTCGTTGCGCTTCTGGCGTGCGCCAGCATTGGCGCCATCTGGTCCAGCTGCTCCCCCGAGATGGGGCGAACCATGGTGCTCGATCGTTTCGGCCAGATCGAACCGAAAGTTCTGTTTGCGGCCGACAGCTACACCTATAACGGCAAGACCCACGATCGCGCGCCTATCGTCGAGGATTTGCGCGAGGGGCTTCCGAGCGTCGGTCACATCATCCATGTCCCCGGCCCGCTCGCGGCGGAGCGGCCGATCCGATGGCGCAACGTGATGAGCTGGGGCGATGCCCTCAGCGGCGACGCCGAATTGCAATTCGATCGAGTGCCGTTCTCGCACCCGCTCTGGATCGTCTATTCCTCGGGAACGACGGGCTTGCCGAAGGGAATCGTACACGGCCACGGCGGTATCGTCGTTACCCATCTCAAAACCATGTCGCTCCAGCACGACCTGCGTCCCGGCGAACGCCTGATGTTCCTGGCAAGCACTGGATGGATCGTGTGGAACCTGCAGGCCGGCGCGCTGCTGACGGGTGCCTCGATCGTACTGTACGACGGCAATCCGGCCTGGCCGGACAATCGGGCGATCTGGAAGCTGCTGGATGCGTACGGCGTCACGCATTTCGGCTGCGGCGCCGCGTTTCTCACCAACTGCATGAAGGACGGCTTGCGCCCAAAAGAATTCGTCGCGCTGGAGAAGCTGCGGTCGATCAGCTCGACCGGCTCGCCGCTGCCGGCCGAGGCCTATCGGTGGGTCTACGACGCGATCAAATCAGATCTTTGGCTTGCGTCGATCAGCGGCGGTACCGACATAGCTTCGGGCTTCGTGAGCTGCAGTCCTGTGCTGCCGGTCCATGCCGGAGAAATCCAATGCCGTGAACTCGGCGTCGCAGCATTCGCCTTCAACGAGGCGGGTGAATCGGTCATCGACGAGGTCGGCGAGCTCGTCATCGTCAAGCCGATGCCGTCGATGCCGGTTTTCTTCTGGAACGATGAGGGCGGCCGACGCTACCGGGAGAGCTACTTCGAGCAGTTTCCCGGCCGTTGGCGACAGGGCGACTGGATCCGTTTTTCAGCCGCCGGGACCAGCCAGATCTACGGTCGCTCCGATACCACCATCAACCGGTTTGGCATCCGTATCGGAACCGCGGAGATCTACCGCGTTGTCGAGGACATCGCAGAAATTCGCGACAGTCTGGTTGTCGATCTCGAGTATCTCGGGCGAGAATCCTACATGCCGCTCTTCGTCGTGCTGCAGCCGGGGCTCATGCTCACCAATGAACTCAAGGCGAGGATCGCCACCCAGATCCGCACCTACGGATCCGCTCGCCACGTGCCGAGCGAGATCTTCCAGGTCGAGGAGATCCCACGCACCCTGACCGGCAAGAAGATGGAGCTTCCGGTGCGCAAGCTGCTGCTTGGCACTCCCGCCGAAAGAGTGGCGAGCCCGGATTCCATGGCGAACCCGGCGAGCTTCGAATACTTCGTCCGGTTCGCGGAACAGTTGAACCTGCCGCAGCGGGTGTAGGGCGGGAATGGCACTGCGATGATGATGTCGCATTGCGACATGCAGTTTGTGTCAGTTTTTTGCAAGCCGGATCGATTTGTGCAGGCGGCGGTATCCAGCCTCTCCTAAATTTCTTCGATAAACGCTGCGCAAGAACGACGCGGAATTCTTGGGGGAGACGCGCATGGCATTGTCCAATGCTGGCGAGCGACCTCGCATTGGCTTGCGAACAGCTAGACATCCCAGGGGATGGCATAGGCTGTTCGATTAGGGAGGCGCTGATGATGTTCGAGAGGTTCTCTGTCGAGGGCTATGGCGCGATTGTCACGGGCGGTGCCAGCGGCATCGGTCTCGCTTTTGTCGAAGCACTGGCCGATAGCGGTGCACGGGTCGCGATCCTTGATATGGACTCGGTCTCTCTGGGTAAACAGGTGGACCGGCTCTTCGCAAGAGGTTTGGACGTTCGAGGTCACAAGCTTGATGTGACTGATCGCAAGGCGGTCGATCAGGTCTTCGCAGAAGTCGCAGCAGAATACGGACGCCTCGACGTGGTTTTTGCCAACGCGGGCATCGATCCCGGAATTGGCTTTTCCAACCCGGACGGCAGCCCGTCCGAGGCAGGTGCTATCGAAAACTACGAGGACGAGCGGTGGAACAGAAACATTGAGGTTAATCTCAATGGCATCTTTGCCACCATTCGCGCTGCCGCGCGCCACATGAAACGAGGCGGAGGAGGCGGGAGCATCGTGGTCACGACATCGATCGCCGCCTACTTGAATGAGGGCATGATAGGGGCGGCCTACATGGCCGCGAAGGCGGGAGCAGCACATCTGGCGCGCAACGCTGCTCTCGAACTGGCCCCACACAAAATCCGCGTGAACGCAGTCGCGCCCGGGTTCATCGTCACGAACATAGGAGGTGGGTGGCTAAAGCAACCCGAGGTCCAGAATTCAATAGGAGCCACGATCCCGATCGGCCGCATTGGAGACGCTGACGACCTGAAGGGATTGGCTCTTTTCCTGGCGTCCCCCGCGTCCAGCTACATTACCGGTGCGCAAATTCCGATTGATGGCGGTGTGAGCCTCGGAAAGAGGCTCGCTTGAATCGGCGGCGAATGCTGGAAGGCGGCCGCGGACGCTGTCAAAGACGCTCATGCTCGAGAAGGCGCGATGACGTCGAGGGGCGTGCGCAAGGAATCAGGAGCACCATCGAATGAAAGATATCGAAGACAAGGTCGCGTTCATCACGGGAGGCGCGAGTGGGATCGGGTTCGGAATGGCCCGCGCGTTCCTGCAACATGGGGTGAAGGTCGTTATCGCGGACGTCCGTCAATCGCATCTCGATGCGGCGGCTTCCGCCCTCGATCGCTCCAACAAGAACTACCATCTGATCCGTCTGGACGTTACCGACCGCGAGTCAATGGCGCGGGCCGCGACGGAGAGCGAGAAGGTATTCGGCAAGGTCCACATACTCTGCAACAATGCAGGCGTATCGAGCATGGTGGCTATGGAAGACGCGAGCTTCGCGGATTGGGATTTTGTCATGAACATCAACGTCGGGGGCGTCGTCAACGGCGTCGCGACGTTCGTTCCCCGGATTCGGGCGCATGGAGAAGGTGGTCACATCGTCAACACCTCCTCGATGGCCGGCATCCTCGCGCTTCCAAATCCCGGCGGCATCTACTCGACATCCAAATTCGCGGTGCGCGGCCTGACGGAGTCCTTGCGAATGGCGCTCGGACCTCACAACATCGGCGTTTCGCTCCTTTGTCCCGGCCTGGTTCGCAGCAATCTCGTCGACACGACGCTTGCCCTCAACACGTCCAGTTCTGCTCAATCGGCGGGCGGCCCGTTCGCGGCCGGCGGTTCGCCGTTGGAAGCCGGGATGGATCCTCTCGCCGTAGGCGAACGGGTGGTCGAAGGAATCGTCGGGAACGAGCCATACATTCTTCCGCACGGGGAATTCAAAGACGAAGTCGCAGAATCGTTCGGAGAGATACTTCAGTCGTTCCCCACCGATCGAGACGTCGATCCGAAACGGCAACAATTCGAGGCGATGCGCCGGCAAGCGACGACGGAGGCCAAGCGCTTGGCTGCAAGCATTGGTTAGAACTTCGATCTGGCACGCGAAGGCCGCGCCGATCTCCGTTGGACGCCCGCTCGCAGCCGAGTAATTCGACAGACGTCGCAAGAATCGGGGGAAAGCTATGCCCCGGACAAACAGCCGCTCTCAGCGCGGCCTATCAGGGAGGTGTCGATGCGAAGCGCTATCGCAGCTGCAGGGCTGTACGTGGTCTGGTCCGCTCTCGCGGCGCCGGCTGTAGCGGAAGACGAGCCCGGCATCACCGCCACCGAGATCCGCATCGGACAGACCATGCCCTATAGCGGGCCAGTGTCCGCCTTCGGCATCCTCGGCAAGGGCGAAGTCGCATATTTCAAGATGGTGAACGACCGCGGCGGCATTAACGGCCGCAAAGTCAACCTGCTCTCGCTCGACGATAGCTACGTGCCACCCAAGACCGTGGAGCAGACGCGCCGGCTGATCGAGAGCGACCAGGTTTCGTTCATCTTCTCGACAATGGGCACCGCGCATAACACGGCGATCGCCAAATACCTGCAGGGCAAGAAGGTACCCCAGCTGTTCGTCGCCTCGGGCGCCTCGAAGTTCGGTGACCCTACGCAGTTTCCCCTGGGGCTGATGGGCGTGATGGCGCCGTTCCGGAACGAGGCCCGCATGTATGCGCGCTATGCGTTGCAGAAGAAACCCGAAGCGACCTTCGCGGTGCTGGCGCAGAACGACGATTTCGGGCGCGACTACCTCGCCGGGCTCAAGGACGTGCTCGGTGATCGTTACGAGACGGCAGTCACGGCGGCGACCTACGAGCCGACCGAGCCGACGGCCGACTCCCAGATCGTGAAGCTCAAATCGACCGGCGCGGATGCGCTCGTGATCGCCGCGACGCCGAAATTCGCTGCGCAAGCGATCCGCAAGACTTACGAGATCAACTGGCGTCCGATGACGTTCCTGACCAATGTGTCGGTATGGATGTCCTCCGTGATGGAGCCCGCCGGGCTCGACGCCGGCACCGGCATCATCTCGAGCGCCTATGTCAAGGATCCGCTCGATCCGGCCTGGGCGGACGATCCCGGGGTGAAGGGATGGCGCGACTACATGGCCAAATACGTGCCTGACGGTGACATCCGCGATTCCAACTACGTCAACAGTTACAACAACGGCATGGTGCTGGAGCACGTGCTCAAGGCGGCCGGCAACGACCTCAGTCGCGAGAACATCCTGCGGCAGGCGCTGTCGATCAAGGACCTGGAATTGCCGATGCTACTGCCCGGCATCAAGGTCAATACCGGCGAGAGTGACCATCTGCCGGTCGAGCAGCTGCAGTTCATGCGCTTCACCGGCAAGCAGTGGGAGCGGTTAGGCGAGGTGCTCTCCACCAAGTAGCGTCGATATCGAACCGGATGCAATGATGTCGAGGCAGGTTGGTCCGCGGGTGTTGCCATTGCGCTGCAGCAACGATGGGAGCGATCGTATTGAAAATTGAGGGCCATTGGGTTTTACTCCGCGGCACCGAAGCTTCGAGCCCTTGGTCTGTCGGATGCAGGCGACGTCGAATTTTGGGGTGCAGGAGACGCACGGGATCCTGAACCGCTTCCAGGCCGAATTCCGCGGCTCGAGCGAAGGGCTCGGCTGGTCGTCCGCATTTGCCTCGGTTCAGCGCGAAAGGCCGTTTGAGGGGCACTTCCACGCACTTTCAGACAATCTGATGGTGTTACATCGGGGCGGCCCGGTCGACATCACGTATGTGATGGACGGCAAGTCGGTTGCCCGGCACATCCCGCGCGGTGGGGTTTTCTTCCTGCCGGCCGGCCATGCATGCAACGTGCTCCTGCGCGAACCGCTGGAATCCACCCATATCTATCTGCGTTCCGCCCTTTTCGCCGGCCCTGACGGGTCGTCAGGCGTGATCGGCGGCCTCGCGCCGATGCTCGGCGATCAGGACGCTGTGCTGGAGCATCTTGCCTCGGCGATCGGTGATACCATCACCGGTGGTTTGCCGGCCTCCTCGCTGTTCGTCGATCCGATCGCGCAAGCGATCGCCAACCGTTTCGTGGCGATCAATTTCCACAAGCCGAGCACGGAAGCCGGCAAGCATCCGAACCTGCTCGGTGGCAGGCAGATGGCACGCATTCGTGAATTCGTCGATGCCAATATCGATAGCGATATCCGTCTCGACCAGCTGGCGGAGCTGTGCGGTCGCAGCACCGAGTATTTCGTGCGGATTTTCAAGGCGACCAACGGCGTCTCGCCTTATCAATACGTGCTCAATTTGCGCATAGAGCGCGCCAGGGCGCTGCTTGCCGACGAGACCTTAAGTCTGGCCGAGATCGCGCTGGCTTGCGGCTTCTCCCATCAAGAGCATTTCACGCGGATGTTCCGCCGCTTTACTGGCATAACACCCGGACGATACCGACACAGCCACTAGATTTCGCTGATTGTGGCCGCGGCTGTCGAAGGCCCGATCCGGCCCTGCATTATTTTTCCGGTTTTGTGCAGATTTTCTTCGGTTTCGTGCAGGCCCACCGCGCTAGGCCGACCCTAACTTCCTCCCAACGACATCAGATCGCCGGTTCGCCGGCTTGGGAGGATTGCCATGAGCATCGCGCTGGCCGATGCCGGAGGCGCGTCCGTTGCGACGGCCGGTGATGCCGGCAAGGGTGCGTTTGCCTACTGCTCGCGGCAATATCGCGTCCTGTTCGGTACCGGCACCTCGGCGCGAATCGGCGAGGAGGCAGAGCGCCTCGGCATCAAGCGGGCGCTGGTGCTAACCACAAGCGAGCAGCACGACCTCGGGCGGCGGCTCGGCACGGGCCTCGGTAACAGGCTCGCCGGGCTGTTTGCCGGCGCACGCATGCATACGCCGGTTGAAGTCACCAACGAAGCGCTTGGGATTGTGGAATCCCGCGACATCGACGGGCTGGTCGCGATCGGCGGCGGCTCGACGGTCGGACTCGGCAAGGCGCTCTCGCTGCGCACGGGGTTGCCGCATATCGCGATGCCGACCACCTATGCCGGCTCCGAGATGACGCCGATTCTTGGCGAGACGAGCAACGGCATCAAGACCACGCAGCAATCCCAGGATCTGGTGCCTGATACTGTCATCTACGATGTCGATCTCACCGTGAGCCTGCCGCTGCATATCTCCGCCGCGAGCGGCCTGAACGCAATCGCTCACGCGGTGGAGGCACTCTATGCGCCAGACGCCAATCCTCTGACCTCGCGGATGGCGGAGGATGGCATCGCCGCGCTCGCCCGCGCGCTGCCGCGCATCATGGTGGCGCCCGCCGATCCCGGCGCCCGTCGCGATGCGCTCTATGGCGCCTGGCTGTGCGGCATCTGCCTCGGCGCGGTCGGCATGTCGCTGCACCACAAGCTCTGCCACGTGCTGGGCGGCATGTTCAACCTGCCGCATGCCGAAACTCACGCGATCGTGCTGCCGCACGCCGCCGCCTACAACGCGGCTGCCGCGCCTGAGGCCATGACTCGCGTCGCGCGGGCACTGCACAGCGCCAATGCTCCGCAGGGCCTGTTGGACCTTGCCCGGCAGCTCGCGCTGCCGCGCGCGCTCGCCGACATCGGAATGCCCGAGGACGGCATCGCACGCGCCGCGGAGATGGCGGTGCGCAACCCCTATGCCAACCCCAGACCGATTGATCGCCCCCCGATCGAGCAATTGATCGCGGCAGCCTGGCGCGGCGATGCGCCCGCGCAGGACTGAATCTCAGGGATCCAAGGACAACACCATGGCCAATTTCAACGAGCATAACCTCACTGACGAGGTGATCAGCAGCTTCGCCAACACGCCGAACAAGCGGCTGAAGTTCCTCATCGAGGAGACGGTGAAATCGCTGCACGATCTGGTGCGCCGCACCGAACTCACCTTCGAGGAATGGAATCAGGCGATCGAGTTCCTGACCCGCACCGGCCAGACCTGCACGCCGCTGCGCCAGGAGTTCATCCTGCTCTCCGACGTGCTCGGCGTCTCGATGCTGGTCGACGCCGTCAATCACCGCGAGCGCGAGGGCGCGACCGAGACCACGGTGCTCGGCCCGTTCTATGTCGGCGAGCACCGCGTTACGCCGCACGGTGGCAATATCTCCGAGGGTATCGACGGTGAAGTGATGTTCGTGCAGAGCCGCGTCACCGACCTCGCCGGCAAGCCGCTCGCCGGCGCCGAGATTGACGTCTGGCATGCCGATGACGATGGCTTCTACGATTCGCAGAAGGCCGATTACGCGAGCCACGGTCCGTCGCTGCGCGCGCGCTTCGTCACCGATGCCGACGGCCGCTTCTCGTTCCGCACGATCTTGCCGTGCAGTTATCCGATCCCGACCGACGGCCCGGTCGGCGCTCTCATCACCGCCACGCAGCGGCATCCGATGCGCCCCGCGCATGTGCACTTCCTGGTCAAGGCCGAAGGCTACGAGCCGCTGATCACCCACGTCTTCCTCGATGGCGACCAATATCTGCGAAGCGACGTGGTGTTCGGCGTCAAGGACGAGCTCATCGCGCGCGTCGAGCCGCGCAACGAAGCCGCGCTGCCGAACGGCGAGCGGGTCTCCGGCCCGTGGCACCTGATGACTTACGACTTCCAGATGAAGCCCGGCGCAGGGCTGGTGCCCCGGCCGATGATGGCCGCGGAATGACGATTGCAACCAACAACACGACGAAGGAGAGAATGATGACCAGCAAACCGATCGAGACCGACGTGCTTGTCGTCGGCAGCGGCCCGGCCGGCGCGACGGCGGCGGCGCTGCTCGGCATGTACGGCGTCAGGCACATCTTGGTGACGAAATATGGTTGGCTGGCTGACACGCCGCGCGCCCACATCACCAACCAGCGGGCGATGGAGGTGCTGCGCGATCTCGGCCTCGAGGACAAGGCGGTGGCGCAGGCGGTGCCGCAGCATCTGATGGCCAATAACGTGTTCTGCGAAAGCCTCGCCGGCGAGGAGTTCGGCCGGCTCTATTCCTGGGGCAATCATCCCTCCCGCAAGGCGGATTACGATCTCGCCAGTCCGACCCGGATCTGCGACCTGCCGCAGAATTTGCTCGAACCGATCCTGATCGAGGCCGCCGGCCAGCGCGGCACTTCGCTGTGCTTCAACACCGAGTTCGTCGACCTGGTGCAGGATGCCGACGGCGTCACGGCAACGGTAAAGGATCGGCTATCCGGCGAGACCTACCAGATCCGCGCGAAGTATCTGATCGGCGCCGATGGCGGCCGCAGCCGGGTTGCCGAGGTGATCGGGCTGCCGATGCAGGGTCAGATGGGCCGCGCCGGCAGCATGAACATCATCGTGCAGGCGGACTTGAGCAAATACGTCGCGCACAGGCCGAGTGTACTCTATTGGGTGCTGCAGCCTGGCGCTGAGATCGGCGGCATCGGCGCCGGCCTGATCCGCATGGTGCGGCCCTGGAATGAATGGCTGATCATCTGGGGCTACGACATCGAGCAGGGCGAGCGCAAGCTCAGCAATGACGAGGCGATCTCGATCGTGCGCAATCTCGTCGGTGATGAGACGCTGGAGGTCAAGGTTCGCTCGACCTCGACCTGGACCGTGAACGAGATGTATGCCGGCCACTACGCGTCCGGCCGCGTGTTCTGTGTCGGCGATGCCGTGCACCGCCATCCGCCGACCAACGGCCTCGGCTCCAATACCTCGATCCAGGACTCCTATAATTTGTGCTGGAAGCTGAAGCTGGTGCTCGAGGGCCATGCTTCGCCGTCGCTGCTCGAGACCTATTCGGCCGAGCGCCAGCCGGTCGGCAAGCAGATCGTGACCCGCGCCAACAAGAGCATCGGCGACTTCCCGCCGATCTTCGAGGCGGTGGGACTTGTCGCCTCGACCGACCCGATTGAGGCGCGCAAGGCGATCGCCGCGCGCAAGGCGCCGACCGCCGAGGGCAAGGCGCGCCGCAAGAAGCTCTATGAGGCCATCGCCAACAAGAGCTACGAGTTCAACTGCCACGGCGTCGAGATGAACCAGCGCTATGGCTCGACCGCCGTGGTGTCCGACGGCACGCCGATGCCGGCCTTCAGTCGCGATCACGAACTTTATTATCAGGCCACCACCTGGCCCGGGGCGCACTTGCCGCACGTCTGGGTCGAGCATCGGGGCCAGCGCAAATCGACGCTCGATCTTGTCGGCAAGGGCCGTTTCACGCTGCTCACCGGGATCGGGGGCGATGGCTGGAAGGCGGCGGCTGCCGCGATCGAGAAGGCCTACGGCCTGCCGGTCGATGTCGTCACCATCGGCCCGCAAGGCTGCGATGCGCTCGACATTTATGCCGACTGGTATCGCCAGAGCGAAGTCGACGAGGACGGCTGCGTGCTGGTGCGTCCCGACATGTATGTCGCCTGGCGCGCCAGAGAGGCGGCCGTGAATGCCCCAGACGTGCTGCTCGACGTGTTCGGCCAGATCCTCGGCCGTAGCGCCAAGGCGCAGGAGAAGTCCGTCGCCGCCGCATGATGCGACGCTGCGCGGATAATGTTCCAGAACGGAATGAACGGCAGCCGGCTTGAAGACCGGCTTGCCTCAAGGGAGGGGAAAATGACCAACGACCTGTTGAATATAAAGTCTTTCGATCGCCGCCGTGTGCTGCAGGGCATCGCCGGTGGGCTCACAGCCGCAGGCACGACGACTTTGTTCGCGCCGGCGGTGCGGGCGGCCAACAAGCCGATCAAGATCGGCTATGTCTCGCCGAAGAGCGGTCCGCTGGCGGCCTTTGCCGAAGCCGACGATTTCGTGCTCGGCGAGTTCAGAAAGTTCATCAAGGATGGCGTCAAGGTCGGATCACAGACCTATGCGGCCGAGGTGGTGACCAAGGACAGCCAGTCGAATCCGAACCGAGCCGCTGAAGTGGCAAAAGAGCTAATCACCCGTGACAATGTCGGGCTGATCGTGGTCGGCGCCACGCCCGAAACCAACAATCCGGTGGCGACGCAGTGCGAGCTCGAGCAGGTGCCGTGCATCTCGAGCGTGGCGCCGTGGCAGACCAACTTCATCGGCCGGCAGGCCAATCCGGGCGATCCCAAGAGCTGGAAGCCGTTCGAATACACCTTCCACTATTTCTGGGGGCTGGAGGACGTGATCGGCGTCTTCACCAGCATGTGGAGCCAGGTCGCGACCAACAAGTCGGTGGGCGCGCTATTCCCCAACGATGCCGACGGCAACGCCTGGGGCGACACCACCATCGGCTTCCCGCCCGTGCTGGCCAAGCAGGGTTTCAAGCTCACCGATCCCGGCCGCTTCCAGAACCTCACCGACGATTTCAGCTCACAGATCGCCGCGTTTCGTGGTGCCGATGCCGAGATCGTCACCGGCGTGATCATCCCGCCCGATTTCACCACGTTCTGGAACCAGGCACGACAGAAGGGGCTGAAGCCGAAAGTCGTGTCGGTCGCCAAGGCGCTGCTGTTCCCGGCGTCGGTGCAGGCGCTCGGCAAGGGCGGCAACAACATCTCGACCGAGGTGTGGTGGACGCCGACGCATCCCTACAAATCGAGCCTCAGCGGCGTCAGCGCTGCCGATCTCGCCAAGGGATATGAGCAGGCCTCCGGCAAGCAATGGACCCAGCCGATCGGCTTCGTGCATTCGCTGTTCGAGGTCGCAATCGACGCCATCAAGCGCTCCGGCGACCCAGCGGATGGCGCGGCGTTCGCGAAGGCGATCGGCGCCACCAGGCTCGATACGATCGTCGGCCAGATCGAGTTCGGCTCCAGCGCCGTGCCGCCGTTCGCCGCGAAGAACATCGCCAAGACGCCGCTGGTCGGCGGCCAGTGGCGGCTCAGCGACGACAAGTACAACATGGTGATCACGGACAACAAGCTGGCGCCGCAGATTCCGCTCGGCGGCGACATGCAGGCGCTGAGTTAGCGCAAGCCAGCTGCTTCATCGAAGGAAGAGGATGCGTGGCGTCGCTGCGCATCTCCTCTCCGCCGAAACCAGATGTGGGCGAACCATGCTCGAACTCCATGCCATCTCGAAACGGTTCGGCGCCATCGTCGTTGCCGACGCGATCGGCCTGTCGCTGTCCTCGGGCGAGGCGCTGGGCGTGATCGGGCCGAACGGCGCCGGCAAATCGACCCTGTTCAACCTGATCACCGGGCTGCTGCGGCCCGATGCCGGCCGCATCGTTCTCGATGGCGTCGACATCACGGGTCTCTCGCCCGAGGCGCGCTGTCGCGCCGGCATCGGGCTCGTTCCAGATCCCGCAGCCGTTCGACCATCTCTCGGTGTTCGAGAACCTTGCGGTCGCCGCGCTGTTCGGCGGCGGCCTGTCGGAGGCGGATGCGATCCAGCATTGCGGCCGCATGCTCGATCTGACCGGCCTCGAAGCCAAGGCCAATCGGCTCGCGGGCAGCCTGCCGCTGCTCGATCGCAAGCGGCTCGAACTGGCGCGGGCGCTCGCCACCCGGCCGCGCACGCTGTTGCTCGACGAGATCGCGGGCGGCCTCACCGATGCCGAATGCCGCGAACTGGTCGAGACCATCCGCACCATCCATGCCGAAGGCATCGGCATCATCTGGATCGAGCACGTGGTGCATGCGCTGCTCGCGGTGGTGCAGCGGCTGGTCGTCTTGAACTTTGGCAAGGTCGTCGCCCAGGGCGCACCAGTCGAGGTGATGCGCTCGCGCGAGGTGCAGACCATCTATATGGGCGTGCCGGCATGACCGCGCTGCTCAATGTCACGGCGCTCGATGCGTTCTACGGCGACTTCCAGGCGCTGTTCGGCATCGACTTCGAACTGAACCAGGGCGAGGCGGTCGCAGTGATCGGCGCCAACGGCGCCGGCAAGTCGACCATGCTGAAATCGCTGGCGGGGCTGGTGAAGAACCGTCCCGATGCGATCCGCTTCGAGGGACGGGCGATCGGCGATGCGTCCGCCGCGAGCATCGTCCGGCTCGGCCTCGCCCTGGTGCCGGAGGGCAGGCAATTGTTTCCCTCGCTCAGCGTCGAGGAGAATCTCCTGATCGGCGCCTATGGCGGCGAACGCAGCGCGCCGTGGGATCTCGCCGCGGTCTACCGCATGTTCCCGGTGCTGAAGGAGCGGCGGCGCGGCGCCGTCACCGCGCTGTCGGGCGGGCAGCAGCAGATGGTGGCGATCGGCCGCGCGCTGATGTCCAACCCACAGGTCCTGCTGTGCGACGAGATCAGCCTCGGCCTCGCGCCCATCGTGGTGGAGGACATCTACCGCATGCTGCCGCAGATCCGCTCCGGCGGTACCGCCGTCGTGCTGGTCGAGCAGGACATCGCCCGCGCATTACGGGCTTCGGATCGCTTCTACTGTTTGCAGGAGGGACGGGTGACGCTGAGCGGACGGCCGGGGGATGTCGATCAGGACACCATCCGCGCGGCCTATTTCGGAGCATGAGGGAGCGATGAGCGGGTTCGACACCATCATCGAAGGCGTGCTGCTCGGCGGCGTCTATGCGCTGTTCGCGCTCGGCCTGTCGCTGATCTTCGGCATCATGCGCCTGGTCAATCTGGCGCATGGCGATCTGATCCTGCTTGCCGCCTATCTGGTGCTCAGCGCCACCACCGCGCTCGGTCTGCCGCTTGCGGCCGCATCCCTGCTGGTCGTCATCACGATGTTCGTGCTCGGCTTCGTGCTGCAGCGGCTGGTGCTGGAGCGGGTGCTCGGCGACGACATCCTGCCGCCGCTGCTCGTCACCTTCGGCCTGTCGATCGTGATTCAGAACGGACTGCTGCTTGGCTACGGCGCCGACAGCCGCCGGCTGCAGGCAGGCGCCTTCGAATCCTCGTCGGTGGCGCTCGCCCCCGGCCTGAGCGTCGGGCTGGCGCCGCTGACCGCGCTGGTGACGGCGGTTGCCGCCGTCGCGCTGCTCCAGCTCATCTTCTATCGCACCTCGCTCGGCCGCGCCTTCCGCGCCACTGCGGATAATCCCGCGATCGCGCAGTTGATGGGCGTCAACGAGCGCAATGTCTACGCCATCGCGGTCGGACTGTCGCTCGCTGTGTCGGTGATCGCCGCTGTTGTGCTTGGTATTCGCGCCAGCTTCGATCCGTCGATCGGGCCGGCGCGGCTGCTCTACGCATTCGAGGCGGTGATCATCGGCGGGCTCGGCAGCCTGTGGGGGACGCTGGCGGGCGGCATCGTGCTCGGGCTGGCTCAGGCGATCGGAGGGCGGATCAATCCGGAATGGCAGATCTTGGCTGGCCATCTCGCCTTCCTTGTCGTGCTGATGGTGCGGCCGCGAGGCCTGTTCCCGGCGAGGCGGCCATGAGCGTCGAAAGCATCCATATCCCGGCAAGCCGCGAGCAGCGCCCGGTGGACGCGCCGGTGTGGCAGGTTCGGGTCGGCACACGGCTGTCGCATGTCGCGGCCGTCGCCGGCATCGCGTTGATCGTGGCGCTGGCCGCGCTGCCCGCGATCGCCTCGCGCAACCTGATCCAGGATCTGATCTTCGTCTTCACCATGCTGACCTTGGCACAGCTCTGGAACGTGCTGGCCGGGTGGGGCGGGCTGGTATCGGTCGGGCAGCAGGCGTTTGTCGGGCTCGGCGCCTATGCGCTGTTTGCCGGCATCGTGATGGCCGGGCTCGATCCGGTTGCGGCGATCCCGCTGGCCGGACTGTTCGCGGCGCTGGTCGCGGCGGTGCTTGGGCCGCTGCTGTTCCGGCTGGAAGGGCCATATTTCGCGATCGGCAGCTGGGTCGCCGCCGAAGCGCTGCGGCTGATCTGCGCCCAGTTCAAGTCGCTCGGCGGCGGCACCGGGATGTCGATCTCGCCGGGCGAACTGTCGCGGATGGTCGGGCTGAAGACGGTGCAGGCGCTGCTTGGCCTGCGCCCGGCGGCCGCGCGCGACGTGCTGGTTTATTGGCTGGCGCTGCTGCTCGCCGTGCTGGTCACGCTCGGCATCTACGCCTTCATGCGCTCGCACCACGGCCTTGCGCTGGCCGCAAGCCGTGACAACGCAGCGGCGGCGCGCAGCGTCGGCGTCCGCACCGCGCGGACTCGCCACGTGCTGTGGATCGCAGTCGCGTTCGCCACCGGCATGGTCGGCGCCGTGGTTTATTTGCAGAAGGCGCGTATTTCGCCTGATGCGGCCTTCAGCGTCACCGACTGGACCGCCTATGTCATCTTCATCGTCGTGATCGGCGGGGTGCGCACCATCGAAGGTCCGATGGTCGGCGTGCTCCTGCTGTGGGGACTCGTCACCTATCTCGCCCAGTATGGCAGTCTCTATCTGGTCGTGCTCGGCACGCTCGCCATCCTGATCATGCTGTTCATGCCCAACGGCGTGTGGGGCGCGGCAGCTCGACGCTGGCAATTGCAGCCGTTCCCGACCCAGCGCTGGCTCGGCCGCAGCGAGTCCGGCCCAATGCCATTATGACCAACGGATAGATATTCGACATGACAGCAACAGCCTCCGTTTGAACAGGCCGTGCACCGTGGCTCAACCATTGCGCGATATCATCTACCCTGCGCGCATCCCGGGGTAGTCATTTCGATACCAAAGGCCGTCAGGCTCCTTCAGAACGCCGTCGTCGAGCAGGCGGGCTATCGCGATTTCGTGTTCGAGCGCAGCCGAACGCCAACCACCTCTTCAGGTCGTCGGGCAAAACACCCCACCACCTCCGTCAACCCCTCCTTACAAAAATATTCCACTTTACCGAAATTCGGAAATATCGTATATATCGCGCCATCCCGGCTCATCCTTGAGGGGCGGTCTCGAGTCGTCTTGATTGCGAGCCGGGCTTGCGGTGGACGCGGGCAGCGTTGGGCGCGAGAGGAGCGGGCAGGGCGGGTAGTCCCTGTGAGCCCGAGACCTTCGCGCAGACGAACGGCGCTGTCAGGTTCGTCTCGCCTGCATGCTTCCGGCAACGTCGACAAGGCCGGACGATCATGCGGCGAACGCGCGAACCCCAGCGTACGGCAAAACCGTGTGGTCCTGGCCGTCGTCGCTACGGTCAAGCTTTCGCGGAGGTGTGGGGAGCCCAACCGGGTGAAGCGCATCGTCAATCCGCGGGGCGAGGGAGGCCAGAAGGAATTCGGCTCCCGGGAGAGCGCGGCATAAGCCGTCAAACCACTGCGCAGGGAAGGCCGAGTGTTTGGCCACACCTGTATGCTGCTGTGCGGTTCTTCCTGCGCTACATCTTCGCGCAGCGGACCGCGGGTGCGAGGTCGGCACCCGGTCTTCCCTGCGCCCTCTCGGCTCTACGAGGGCGGAACGATGAGCAAGGCTCGGGCGAATATGCGCCGCGAGAACATAAGCGCGCGTCTGCGGTTGCGCTGCCGTCCAAGATTCCTGTTGTCCCCGGACTCCGACGCCTTTAGCATCGCTCAAAACGGGCATCGGGACGAAATTCGCCGCGAGGACATCATGCGCTGCATCAGTCCATTGCTGCTGGCCGCTTGTGTGCTGGGATCGCTGCAGTTCGCATCAGTGGAACCTGGTCATGCGCAGGGAATTCCGCAAAACATTCCGAGGAAGGATCTGCTGATCCTGGAAAACCCGGAAGGCACCGTCAAGAACGCCGGCTGGTTCAACATCTGGGTGATCAACGCCAACTCGCAGTCCAACGGGCTGCAGCAGGCCGCGCTTGATACGCTCTGGTACATCGATCCCGAGAGCGGTCTCGACGGCGTCTGGGACAATTCGCTGGCCGCCGACAAGCCGCAATACAATGCCGACTTCACCGAAATGACGGTTAAGCTGCGCAGCGGCATCTTCTGGAGCGACGGCGTCGAATTCACCGCCGACGATGTCGTCGCAACCGTGACGACCCAGATCAAAAATCCGGCGATGCGCTTCAGCGCAGTGTTGACGAGCAACGTCGCCTCGGTCGAGGCGCCGGATGCCCACACCGTCGTGTTCAAGCTCAAAAAGCCCAATTCACGCTTCCACGCCAACTTCACGGTGCGCTGGGGCGCGGTGTGGATCCTGCCCAAGCACGTCTTCGACAAGGTCGAGGATCCCGTCAAATTCGACTTCAACAAGCCGGTCTCGCTCGGCGCCTATGTGCTGCATAGCTACGATCCCGACGGCAAATGGTACATCTGGCAGCTTCGCGATGACTGGCAACGCACCACGCTGGCGCGCTTCGGCAAGCCGGGTCCGAAATATCTCGCTTATGTCGATCCCGGGCCGCCCGACAAGCGGGTGATCGCGCAGCTCAACCATGAGCTCGACGTCATCCACGACATCGCGCCGGAAGGCATGTTCGCCCTCGCCAAGCAGAGCAAGACGACGCGGGCCTGGTTCAAGGGATTCCCTTACGGCCATCCCGATCCGACGCTTCCCGCCGTCATCTTCAACACCCAGAACGAGAACTTCAAAAATCCGGACGTGCGCTGGGCGCTGGCGCTGTTGATCGACATCAAGGCCGTGGCCATGGCGGCCTATCGCGGCGCTGCCACCATATCGGCGATCGGCGTGCCGCCGACCGGAACCCATCCGGCCACCTATCACGCGCCGATGGAAGACTGGCTCAAGAGCTTCGAGATCGACACCGGCAAGCGCAAGATCAAGCCGTACGACCCGACCATCGGCAAGCAGATCGCCGACATGCTGCGGCCGTCCATGGGCGAGCAGATTCCGACCGATCCGGCGGAGATCGCCAAGGCGTTCGGCCGGGGCTGGTGGAAGACCGATCCGGTCGCGGCGCAGGAGCTGCTGGAGAAGGCAGGCTTCAGCAAGCGCGGCGGCGCCTGGGTCACGCCGGACGGAAAACCCTTCAGCGTCCGAATCATGGTCGAAGGCGATCTGCGTCCGGTGATGACGCGCGCCGGAACGATGATCGTGCAGCTGTGGAAGCAGGCGGGCATCGATGCCAAGATCGACGTCGCGCAAGGCACGCTGCCGACGCGGCGTGCCGCCGGCGATTTCGACAGCTTCATCGGCTGGAGCGTCGAGACCTGGGGCGGCCACCAGGACCTGTCCTATTTCCTCGACAGCTGGCATTCGCAATTCGTCGCCGAGCCGGGCAAGCCGCAGCCGCTGCGCAACTGGCAGCGCTGGTCCAATCCCGCGCTCGACAAGATCATCGAGGAGATCCGCACCGTCGGCTTTGACGATCAGAGGTCGATCGAGCTCGGCAAGGACTACGTCAAGCTCGCGGTGAAGGAGATGCCGACCATTCCGCTGATGGCCTACAACGTGTTCACCGCGATGGACCAGACCTACTGGACCGGCTTTCCGACATCGGAAAATCCCTACACCAATCCCGTGCCGAACTGGGGCAATTCGCGTTACATGTTCGTGCGGCTGAAGCCGGCAAGTTAGGTCGCGATGACATTAAGGCGACCGCATCTGCCAGAGCGACCTTGCCGAGCGTCCCGGGTGCTGCCATGAGCGGGTACGCCGGCTATGTCGGCCGCCGGCTCGCGCAGTTCGTGCTCGTCGTCTTCATCGGCATCAACATCGCCTATGTCGTGACGCATGCCTCGCCGATCGATCCCGTCGAGCAATCGATCTCGGCGGTGACCTCCTTCGGCAACACCGCGCCCGATGCGATCGAACAGATGCGCAAGTCGTTGCGAGAGCTCTATGGTCTCGGCGGCACGCCCGTTCAGCAATATCTGGCGTTCTGGAAGCGGATCCTGAGCGCCGATTTCGGTCCGTCGCTGTCGGCATTTCCGACCCCGGTCGGCACCCTGATCGGACGCGCGCTGCCCTGGACGGCGGGCCTGCTCACGGTTTCAATCCTCATCGCCTGGGTGCTTGGCAATCTGCTCGGAGGACTTGCCGGCTATTACCGGCAGAGCCGCGGGCTGAAGCTGATGGGGGTGATCGCCATGGGCCTTCATCCGATCCCCTATTACATCCTGGCCATGCTGCTGCTGATCCTGTTCGGTTTCATCTGGCCGGTGCTTCCGATCAGTGGCGGGGCGACGATGAATCTGCCGCAGACCCTGACACCCGAATTCGTCTGGAGCGTGCTGCAGCACGCGATCCTGCCGGCGCTGTCGCTGATCCTGATCGGCGTGGGCAGCTGGTTCCTCGGCATGCGTTCGCTGGTCGCCAATGTCCTCGCCGAGGACTACGTCGTCTACGCCGAGCTTGCCGGCGTGAAGTCCTGGCGCATCCTGACATCCTACGTGATGCGCAACGCGCTGGTGCCGCAGGTCACGGGCCTTGCGATGTCGCTCGGCGGAATCTTCAACGGCGCCGTGATCACCGAAAAGGTGTTCGGCTATCCCGGGCTCGGCTCGTTGCTGGTCGATGCCGTCTATGCCGGTGATTACGGCCTGGTCCTCGGCGTCACCACCATCTCGATCCTCGGCGTATCGGTCGGCGTGCTCGCGATCGATCTGCTGTATCCGCTGCTCGATCCCCGGGTGAAGGTCAGCTGATGGTCGTCTTTCTCCGCGACCTGCTGCGCTACAGGGCCGAATTCCGCATCGGGCTCGTGCTGGTTGCCGTCGTCCTGCTGCTGTCGGTGCTGGCGAACTTTTCGCCCTATCCGCCCGACAGCGTCTATGTGGTGCCGCCGGACCTGCCACCGTCGTTGACATATTGGTTCGGCACCACGTCGCGCGGCCAGGACGTGTTCTGGCAGTTGAGCTTCGCCATCAGGAACACGTTGCTGTTTGGCGGTACGGTGGCCCTGGTCAGCCGCCTGGTTGCGCTCGCGGTCGGGCTCGTCAGCGGCTACAAGGGCGGCTGGATCGATCGCGCCCTGATGTCCGTGAACGACACCTTCATCGTCATCCCGCTGCTGCCGATCCTGGTGCTGTTCTATTTCGTGATGCGCGACCGCATCTCCTGGCTGATGCTGGCGCTGATCATGGCCTGTTTCGGCTGGGCCTATGATGCGCGGCTGATCCGCTCGGTGGTGATGAGCCTGCGGCAGCGCGAGTTCACCCAGACCAGCATGTTCTCCGGAATGAGCACGCGGCAGATCCTGACCGAGGAACATCTGCCCTATGTCCTGCCGATCCTGTTCTCCACGACCATGAACAACATGGTGTGGTCGATCGGGCTCGAGGTGACGCTTGCGGTGCTCGGCTTCACCGACATCAACATCCCGACGATCGGCGGCATGATCTATTGGGCCAACCAGCACACGGCGATGGTTGCGGGCATCTGGTGGTGGATCGCGTTTCCGACCATCGCGGTGATCATGGCGTTCATAGGGCTGTTCCTGCTCGCGGTCTCGGTCAACGCCCATATCGATCCGAGAAGCCGGCTCTGGAACGTGGGAGAGGCTTTGTGATGCACGCGAGCGTCGAGCAGCCGCACGGGGAGCAGGATGTGCAGCCGCTTCTCGTCGTTCGCGACCTGCAGGCCTATTACCGGACCAGCCACGCCGGCGTCAGGCGTGCCATCCGTGCGGTTGACGGTGTCAGCTTCGCCGTGCGTCGCGGCGAGATCTACGGTCTCGCCGGGGAATCGAGCTCGGGCAAGACCACGCTGATCAAGAGTATCGCCGGCGCGATCAAGCCCCCGCTCGAGATCGTCGGCGGCAGCATGGAGTTTGCCTTCCTGCCCGGCTATGGCGGATTGCACCGTGCGCCGCCGGTGGAATTGGAGCGGATTCGCTGGCGGCATCTATCCTACATCATGCAGGGTTCGATGAACGTGCTGAACCCGGTGCGTCGCATCCGATCCTCGTTTATCGATTTCGCCTATCCGCATATCGGCGGCAGCCGAAAGCAGTTCGAGCAGCAGGTGGTCGCCCATCTGGCGCGCGTGAGACTCGATCCGTCGGTGCTTTCAGCCTTTCCCCACGAGCTCTCGGGCGGGATGCGGCAACGCGCCGCGCTTGCGCTGGCGACGATCTGCCGTCCCGGATTTATCATTGCCGACGAGCCGACCACCGCGCTCGACGTGGTGGTGCAGAAGGAGGTGCTGGGCATGATCCGCGGCATTCAGCGCGAGACCAGCTCCTCGGTGCTGTTCGTCACGCATGACATGGGCGTGCATGCGCATATCACCGACCGTCTCGCCATCATGTATGCCGGGCGCCTCGTCGAGGAGGCCGCGACGGCGGAAATCTTCCGCAACCCGTTGCATCCCTACACCCAGAACCTCATCTCGAGCCTTCCGCGCATCGGCGAGGACGCGCCGCGCGCGGGGCTTGGCGGCGCGCCGCCAAATCTGGCCGATCCCCCGTCGGGTTGTCGCTTCCATCCGCGATGCCCGCTCGCACGCGAGATTTGCAGCCGCGAGGTTCCTGTCATGCGCGAAGCGACCGCCGGGCATCGCGTGGCATGCTTCGCCGTCAACGGGGACGACAGGTCATGAACGATCTGCTGCTCGACGTCATGGAGGTCAGCAAGACCTTCGTCCGCGGAAGGCTGTTCTCGCGGGAGAAGATCGTTGCGGTGGACAAGGTGAGCTTGCAGCTTGCCGCCGGGCGGCCGGAGATCCTGGCGATCATCGGCGAATCCGGCAGCGGCAAGACGACGCTTGCCCGGATGATCCTGAACATGGTGACGCCGACCAGCGGCAGATTGCTGCTCGACGGCACCGACCTTGCGGCCATCAGCAGCAGTGCCGGCCGCCTCGCGTTCATGCACAAGGTGCAGCCGATCTTCCAGAATCCGTTTGAATCCTTCAATCCCTTGAAGCGGGTTGAGCGGTATCTGCTTATGACGCGACGTCGATTTGCGGCCGCGGCAGGGGAGAGCACGGCTGCGACGGCCGTCGATGCGGCGCTGCACAAGGTGGGCTTGTCGCTTGAGGAGGTGAGCGGCAGATACCCGCATGAGTTGTCGGGAGGACAGCTGCAACGCGTCGCGATTGCCCGTGCGCTGCTGGCCGAGCCGAAATTGATCGTGGCGGATGAGCCGGTCTCCATGATCGACGCGTCCTTGCGCATGTCCATCGTCAATCTGTTCAAGACGTTACGGGACGAACTGGGGATATCGATCATCTATGTCACGCACGATCTGGCGACCGCCTACTACATCAGCGATCGTATCATGATCATGCATAAGGGCAGCGTCGTCGAAAGCGGTGATGCGCGAGCGGTGCTGAGGGCGCCGCGGCATCCCTGTACTCGCCAGTTGCGCGAAGCCGCTCTGTTGCCTCAAATTGCCGGCGGCGGCGCAAATGCCTCCGGTACGACCCAAGTCATTTGATCCAGGACATTCGAAGGCAGGGTATGAGAAAAGCTAGAGTTCTGATGGATCGGGATTTTGCCATCGCCCACACCGATCCTCGCTTGTTCGGGGCCTTCGTCGAACATCTCGGACGGTGCGTCTATGGCGGCATCTACGAGCCGGGCCATCCGACAGCAGACGACAAGGGATTTCGCGGCGACGTGCTCGCGCTGGTGAAGGAGCTTGGCCCGACGATCATCCGATATCCCGGCGGCAATTTCGTCTCCGGCTACAATTGGGAAGACGGGGTCGGCCCAGCGGAGAAGCGGCCGGTGCGGCTCGACCTCGCATGGTTCAGCACCGAGCCCAACAGCTTCGGCACGAATGAATTCATGGACTGGTGCAAGGCTGCCGATGTCGAGCCGATGCTGGCGGTCAATCTCGGCACGAGGGGCGGCGAGGCCGCGGCCAACCTCGTGGAATACTGCAATCACCCGGGCGGATCGGCCTGGTCGGATCTGCGCCGCTCTCACGGCTGGGAGAAGCCGCACGGCGTCAGGTTCTGGTGCCTCGGCAACGAGATGGACGGCCCTTGGCAGATTGGACACAAGAGCGCGGCCGCGTACGGGCCGGTGGCGCTCGAAGCCGCCAAGATGATGCGGTGGGTGGACCCGAAGATCGAACTCGCGGTCTGCGGCTCTTGCGGGCGCAGCATGCCGACGTTCGGCACCTGGGAAGACACGGTGCTCGATCAAACCTTCGATCATGTCGACTACGTTTCGCTGCATACGTATCTCAACAACTATCGGCGAGACAGCGCAGCCTTTCTCGCCAGCCCCGACCTGATGGACCGCTTCATCGACGAGGTCGTCGCATTGGCGGATGCCGCGGCGGCGCGACGTCGATCCGACAAGCGCCTGATGTTGAATTTCGACGAATGGAACGTCTGGTATCGAACCCGCCGCAATCGGGCCGATCGGGTCAAGGAGGGCTGGCCCGTAGCGCCGCCGATTCTCGAGGAGATCTACACGATGGAGGACGCGCTGGTTTTCGGCGGCGCCTGCATCTCGCTGCTCAACCATGCCGATCGGGTGAAAGCGGCCTGCCTGGCGCAGCTCGTCAATGCCATCGCGCCGATCATGACCGAGACCGGCGGAGCCGCGTGGCGCCAGACCATCTTCTTCCCGTTCGCGCACATGAGCCGCTTCGGCCGTGGCAAGGTGCTACGCATCCAGGTCGAGTCGGACACCTACGACACCACCTACTATGATCCCCGGGGACCTCTGGAGCTGACCTTTCCGATCGCCAATGTGCCGTACCTCAAGATGGCTGCCGTCGCGGGAGAGGCCGGCACTGTTTCGCTGTTCATGCTCAACCGCGACCTCAACCAGGAGATCGAGGTTAGCATCGATGCACGGAATTTCGGCGGGCTCGCCGTGGCTGATGCCTTTCAATTGTGTCACGACGATCTTCAGGCGACGAACACCAGGGACGCGCCGGCGCGGGTGAAGCCTCAGCCGTTGCAGGGCGTGAGCATCGTTGGCGCGCAGTTGCGCGCGGTGCTCGCGCCGGCGTCATGGAACGTGGTTCATCTGTCGGCGGGCTGAGGTTGGCGAGCGGACACTGCCTATTGCGCGACGACCGGACCTCCGCGCGACTCCAGGACCTGGCGAATGGCATGTGCCAGATCCGCCGGCCGGTACGGCTTGCTCAGCAGGGTGATATCAGGGTCGAGCCGACCGTCATGCATCATGGCGGCTTCCGGATAGCCCGACATATAGAGCACGGGCACGCCGGGACGCCGCTGGAGCACGGCATCGGCAAGTTGGCGGCCGTTCATGCCGCCGGGCATGACGACATCGGTAAAGAGCAGATCGAACGCCGTGCCCAGGTCGACGAGAGCGAGGGCCTCCGGACCATTGGGGGCCGCGATCGTGCGATAGCCGAAGCTCTTCAGCTGCGCTTCGACATAGTTGCGGACCAGTTCGTCGTCCTCGACCAGGAGGATGGTTTCCCTGCCGCGCTGCAGCTCGCCCTTCGTCACTACGCGTGTGGAGGCTGCGGCCTGGGTCGAGCGCGGCAGGTACAGGCTGAAGGTCGTCCCTGATCCTTCTTCGCTGTCGATTCGAATATGTCCGCCGGACTGCTTGATGAAGCCATACACCATGCTCAAGCCGAGGCCTGTTCCCTTGCCAAGCTCCTTGGTCGTGAAGAACGGTTCGAAGATCTTGTCCCGGATTGTCAGCGGAATACCCGAGCCGGTGTCGCTCACCGTCACCAGGACGAAGTCGCCGAGCGCATTGTCCGGTCCTGGATTGTCGGGGCCAAAGCTCACATTCGCGGTGCCGAACGAGATCTTGCCTCCGCCCGCCATCGCGTCGCGGGCATTGACGGCGAGGTTGATCAGGGCGGTCGAGAGCTGGCCCGGGTCGATCAGCGCATGCCAGCAATCGGTCTGCAGCGTCGAGCCGACCTCGATGTGCTCGCCCAGCGTTGGCCGCAGCAGCTTTGCGGTATCGACAATGAGATTGTTGACCTCGACGTTGCGGGGTTGCAGCGGCTGCCTGCGCGCGAAGGCGAGGAGCTGCATCGTCAGATCGGCGCCGCGGGTGGCGGCGTCGTCGATCATATGTGCAATGGCGAGGAGGTCGGGCCGATCCGCAAGATCGTCGATCAGGATCTGGATGGTTCCGGTGATCACCGTCAGGATGTTGTTGAAGTCATGAGCGACGCCTCCGGTGAGCTGGCCGACGGCGTCCATCTTCTGCGCCTGGCGCAACTGCTGCTCGAGGCGCAGCCGCTGGCTGATGTCGCGTCCGATCACGATGATCAGCTCCTGGCCACCCGTCGAGACGTGAGCGGCAGACATTTCGACATCGAGGCCCTTGTCGTCGGCGCCGTCCAGGCGAAGCTGCAGCAGACCCGTCGAATCCCGCGCCAGCAATCTGGCGACCTCGGTTGGGTCGGCAGCAACGAGCATGGATCGGAACGGCAGGCCGATGATCTGCTCCCGCGGCCGTCCCAGCATCACACCGGCAGTGCGGTTTGCCTCGATCACAAGGCCGCTTTGGTCAAGCACCAGGATTGCGTCATGCGCCTGCTCCATGAGCAGGCGGTATTTTTCCTCGGCCTGCTTTCGCGCGGTGAGGTCGAGCACGAACGAGACGCACTGATCGGACGACCCGGCCAGCGAGGCGGACCCGATCAGGACAGGAACGCGGCTGCCGTCTTTCCTGATGAACTCCTTCTCCCGCGAGGCGGTCTGCCCCGATGTCCTGAGCTGTTCGACCCGCTGCGTGTCTTCGTCGCGATATTCCGCCGGGGTCATGTCGTTCCAGCGGATGGCCTTCGAGACCAGGTCCTGCCTGGAATATCCGGTCATGTTCAGGAAGGCGTCGTTGGCGTAGCTGATGTCGCCGCTGCCCTCCCAGAACAGGATGCCGATAATATTGGAATCGACGAGCCGGCGGATGCGCGCCTCGCGCTCCTGAAGATCGCGATAGAGCAGCGTGTTCTCCAGAGAGATCGCGGCCTGTGCCGCCAACAGGTCCAGCACCGCCACCCGATCCGGCGTGAAGGCGTGCGTCGTCAACGTGTTCTCCAGATACAGCAAGCCGATCAGCTTGGCTTGTTTCAGCAACGGCAGGCAGAGCATGGATCTCGGGTGTCGGCGACGCACATAGTCGTCACCGTAGAGCGGATCGGGCCGCGTTGCGTCGTCGACGATGAGGGGCTTTTGCGCGCGAATGACGTAGCGCAGCAGGGCCTCCGGACAATCCGGTGTCGAGAGCGAGGTTTGACGCATCGCGACCGTGAACGCGTCGCCCCTGGATTGGCCCTCCGCCTCGATAAGGAAGTCGTCGTGCCGCGACAGGACCAGCAGGCCGCGGTCGGCACCAGCGTTCTGCAGAACGATCTTCATCAGTGTCTCGATCAGCTTCGGCAGCTCGATTTCACTTGAGACGGCCTGAGACGCCTTCACCACGGTGGTAACGTCCATCTGCTGGATGGTCGGCCGGCTGCCGGAGCTGGTATCTTCGGCGACGTGGAGGCGCGGATAGAGGTGTTCGAGCTGCCTGACCTTTGGCTCGGCTCCCCAGCGGATAAATCCGTAGTGGGCATCGCGCAGATAGGCATTGGCGATCTTGTCGAAGCCGCGCGTCGTGTAGAATCGTCCGGCGAGCTCGTTTGCGATGGCTTCATTGTGAGGAAAGCCGTTTGCATGCGCCTCGGCGATCGCCCGGTCGTAGTATCGCATCGCATCGACCTCGCGACCTTCGATGCGGGCGATTTCAGCCGAGATGAGGGCGGCCCGGTCGGCGAAGTCTTCCGGGCTGATCTCGTCCAATTGCTGAAGCTCGCGGTGGTGGCGGGTCAGAGCGTCGTGATGCCGGGCTCGTTCGGCTGGGATGGCGACTTCGCAACACGCGGCCTCGGCCAAGGCCGCATAGAAGTGAAAGTCAACCCGATCGAACAGGGCTTTCGAGGTCCACAAGAGCTTGTCGGCCTTTGCTGCGGCGGCGACGGCGGCGGGATCGTTGGCAAGCACGCGTGCCTGCAGCTTGCGGGTCCAGTACCAGAATCCGGCCTGCTCCAGGTATGGCTCGGTCTCGAGACGACGTTCAAACTGCGTCTCGTTGAAGCCGGCGTCATCGAAGCTGCCGAATTTCGCGGTGAGGCCGCGCAGCGACCGGATGAGCTGCAACTGCCCAATAATTCGATCCGCAGCAAGATCGACGTGCGCCCGGCGTGCGTAATCGAACCCCGCTTCGGCCTCCAGCTGCACTTCGGCAAGCGGATCGCCGCAAGCGAGAAGGTGCGTCAGGTGATGATGGCGGGTGAAGCTCGCATAGTTCACGTCGCCGACTTGCTGCGCAGCGTCGAAGGCGCGCTTCAGCCACGGGCGTCCTGTCCTCACATCTCGCGTCCAGCTGCCGAAGCCGAGATAGACGCGGGCCTTGAACCGGTCCAGTCCGTGCGTCTCGACCAGATCGAGGCCGAGCCGGGCAAAGCGATAGCCGGCAGCGTAGTCGCCAAAGTCGGGACCGAGCACGGTGGCGAGCACGATGTAGGCGAGGCACGAGGCATCGGAGTTGCCGTATTGCAAGCTGAGATTGGCCATGCGTCCGATGATCAGGCGTCGCAAGCTCTCATCGATGTACCAGGCCGGCGAAACCAGCACCGTAAGGACATCCATCGTTCCGCGCGCGACCGGATCAGTCATCTGCGGCAGATCGAGCAGGGCCTCGATCGGGCGGTCGCCGATCGCCTGCCACATCCGCTGATATTCTCGCTGGACTTCATCCGGCGTTGGATGCTCGGACCAGTCGATGCCGACGCGTCGCAGATAGTCGAGCGCGGTCTCGACGTTGCGATCGCTTGGCTCCATCCGCAGCCGGGTGACCGCCGCGAGATCGGGCAGGGTGGCCGCTCGTTCCGCCAATTCGGCGAGGCGCGTGTTCGCCGTCGCGTGGTCGCCTGTGAGGAATTCGCATTCGGCGCGCTGCAGCGCCAGCGCGAAGCTGAGCGTGTAATGTTGCTCCCAGCGATCCTCGGGCAGCATGGCTTCGCCTGCCGCGAAGTGAGCGTGCGCCATGGCGAAGGCCGTTGCGGCCTTGGCGCGGCGACCGGCGAGCAGATTGAGCTCCGCCAGCCTGACGCGCTCCTCCGGTGCCGTGATCAAGGCTGCGCCGCGGTTGAGCTGGCTGACGATCTCGAAGACGTCTTCCTCGATCGTTTCAGGCGCGGCTCTCGCTGCGAACAAGCGGCCGATGCGCAGATGCGCCGCGGCCCGTCCTTGCTCCGGAATCAGTGCATAGGCCGCCTCCTGAAACCGGTCGTGGACGAAGCGATAGGCGCCAGCTTGCGGCTCGACGAATTCCTGGCGAACGGCGGGCCACAGATCGGCGTTGACCTGATCATCGGAGGCGTCGAGCACGATCGAAAGCACTGCCACCTCGGCGACATTTCCGAGGCAGGCCATCTGCTGCAGAGCCGTGCGTGTCGCCAGGGGCAGCCGGGTGAGCTTCCCCAGCATGAGGTCGATGACGTTGTCGGTGTATCGCTTGGCGTGAATCCGCTCGAGGTCCCAGGCCCAGCGCACGGCATCATGGTCGAACGCAAGCAGGCCTTCGTCGACCAGCGAGAACATGAACTGGATGGCGAAGAACGGATTGCCTGCGGTCTTCTCGTGCACGAGCTGGATCAGCGGCGCAGCGTGACTCGGCTCGCAACGGAGCGTGTCCGCCAGCAACTGGCCGAGGTGCCTGCGACCGAGCGGCGCGAGCTTGATCTCCACCAGCCCTCGTCCGCGCGCCTTGATGGCCTCGCGCATGCGCATGACGGGATGAGCGGAATCCACCTCGTTGTCCCGGTAAGCACCGATCAGCATCAGGTGCTTCAGCTCTGACCGCGTCAGGATGTCCTCGAGCAGCTCGAACGTCGCCATATCAAGCCATTGCAAATCATCGAGGAACAGCACCAGGGGATGTTCGGCCCGCGCAAACACGCCGATGAACTGTTCGATCACGCGGTGAAAGCGGCTTTGCGCGTGCTGGAGCGGCAGCTCGGTGACAGGCGGCTGCTCGCCGATGACGGCCTTCAGCTCCGGAACCAGATCCACGACGAGCTGTCCGTTCGGACCAAGCGCGCCGAGCAGGGCCTGGCGCCACTCGCTCAGCTCGGCGTCGCGTTTGCCGAGAAGAGGACGGACGAGGCCCTGGAATGCCTTGGCGAGCGTGGCGTAGGGGATGTCGCGTTTGTGCTGGTCGAATTTGCCTGACGCAAACAGGCCGTGCGACGGCACCAGCACCTTATGCAGCTCGTTGACGACGGATGACTTGCCGATGCCGGAATATCCGGCGATCAGCGCAAGCTCCGGCGCGCCGCTCTTGGCGATGCGTTCGAACGAGGCAAACAACGTCTCGCACTCGGATGTCCTTCCGTACAGCTTCTCGGGTACGAGAAGTCGGTCCGGCGTGTCGTGCTGGCCCAGCGGGAAGTCGTCGATGGAACGCCGAAGCTCCCATTCTGCGAGGCAGCGTTGCAGATCCCGCTCGGCGCCGCCGGCGGTCTGGTAGCGCTCCTCCGCCATCTTGGAGAGCAGCTTCATGATCAGCCTGGACACCGTGCCGGGCACGTTGCTGCATCGCTTGGCCGGCGCATCGGGCTCCCTTGCGACATGACAATGCACCCATTCCATCGGATCATCAGCGGCGAATGGCAGCGAGCCGGTGACCATCTGGTAGAGCGTGACGCCGAGCGAGTAGAGATCACTCCGCGAGTCGATCGAGCGGTTCATGCGTCCCGTCTGCTCGGGAGAGATGTAAGCGAACGTACCGGCGATCTGCTCGTGCGCTGCCGCGGACAGCCGTTCGCGGGGGCGGCGTGTTGCGAATCCGAAGCCGGTGAGATGCACGCCGCCATTGTTGCGGCTCACCAGGATATTTGCCGGTTTGATATCCTTGTGCACCAGGCCCTGTTGATGGACCTTGCCCAGCGCGGCGGCGATCTGGATCGCGAGACGCAGGAAGCTCCCCGTCTCCATGGGCGCGTCGGTCAGCCAGGTCAGCGGCTCGCCGCCGCGATCCTCGAGGATGAGAATGGTGCGGCCGTGATCCTGCAGCAGCTCGAGCGGCTTCGCCGCCCAGGCACCATCCAGTTCGTCCTTCAGCGCAAATTCGTGAGCCAGCCGGTCGAGGCTTTGCGGGCTTGGATGTTCCGCGGCCGGAACGACGGCCAGCACGACCTGCCGTTCACCGTCAATGCGTTCGCGGGAGGTGCGGCACAGCAGAATCCCGTCTTCGTCGCAGAGAACCTGCGGAGCGTGGGCCCAGCCGGTGCCCATAAACGACGAGAGATTCATATCCGTAGACCGTGCCGTCGCCGGGTTCAGGTCCGAACCGTAACAGGCTCGCCCGGTCCCCCACCTCATCCTCCACAAGACTGCCCCGATGCGGCAACTCGCGCCGTTGTCGGTGCTTTAGTTTCCGCGTGCGGGACGCATGAAGGGCAGGACGCACGTGCAACGCTTGGCACGATAAGGCTGGCCCCTCACGCCGTCATTCCGGTACCCGGTTCGATCGACGCAGGCCGGACACCGTTAAATCGTATCATTTGCCTCAATCTCGTCAACGGACGGCCGACGAGACTTCGCAGTCCATTCGCGCACGCCGGCATGCAACAGAGGTCTGCTGCGGGTGACATCGCAACCTAAAGGAGAGAACAGGCGTCGGTGCTGGGCTGAAGCGACAGTTCAGTTTTTTCAATTGGTTAGATGTTGGTGCCGGCCGAGCTCTCGGACCAGCTGAAAACGTCAGGTCCGGATCACGAGGGCAGAGCACTTGCGAAATCCATCGTGTCTCGATGGGTTTCGTTACGCTCGACTAACCTATGTGCTCCGATACCAGCTCGCAATATTCCACGTCGTGACGTCCCACCCCGAGATATCAGTCATCAGGCCATTGACGGCGCCGCCGACGATGTAGCGTGAGAGCAGCGGCAGGAAGATGTTGGCCTCGCAGAAAATCTCGTCGACCTTGATCAGCAGCGCGGCGCGCTTGACTGGATCGAGCTCGTTCTGCGCGGCCTTGTAGGCCTTGTCGGCCTCCGGGTCGGACCAGCGCGAGACGTTGCGGCCGAGCCATTTGTTGTCCTTGCTCGCGATTTCCCAGGAGACGCACTGGTTCAGGAACCGCTCCGGATCAGGCTGGGGCTGCGTCGCATTGTACATTTCCATGTCGCAGTAGAATTTCGAGTAGGTGTCCGGATTGCCGACATCCGAGGAGAAGAACACCGACGCCGTGATCGATTTGAGCTCGATCTCGATCCCGGCCTTCTGGCAGGCCTGCTTGATGATGGCCTGCGCCTTCTGGCGCGGCGCGTTGATCGAGGTCTGGAAGACGTATTTCAGCTGCTTGCCGTCCTTCGCGCGGATGCCGTCGGCGCCGATCTTCCAGCCGGCCTCGTCGAGGATCTTGTTCGCCTTCTCGATGTTGAATTCGTATTTCAGCTTGCCCGATTTGAACTGCGGCGGCTGGTTGACGAAGCTCGCCGTTGCGACGGCGGCGCGGCCGTAGATGAACTTCTGGATTCCTTCGCGGTCAATCAGCAGGTTGAGTGCCCGGCGCACGGCCGGATCGGACAGCGTCGGGTGCTTCGTCCTGGTGCTGGATCGTTCGCCGTCAACCTCGGTCCAGGGGTCAGTGGTGTTGAGGATGACGAACTCGATGCCGCCGGCGGTGGTGTACTCGACCTTGCCTTTGCCACCGGTCTCCATGCGCTTGAGGATCTCGTCCTCCACCAGCAGATTCCAGGCGTAATCGTATTCGCCGGTCTGTAGCACGGCGCGCGCGGCAGAGACTGCATCTCCGCCGCCCTTGATTTCGAACGTGTCGAAATAGGGCTGGTTCTTGACGTGATAATCAGGATTGCGTTCGGACCGGAGCAGATCGCCCGGCTTGAACTCGACGAATTTGTAGGGACCAGTGCCGACCGGCTTCAGATTGCCCGGCGCGTCGCGCGATTTCGCACCGGCATAGTCGCCGAAATGATGCTTCGGCAGGATCTGGCCCACCGAGCCGACGAAGGGATCGGCCCAGAACGGGGTTGGCGCCTTGAAGATCACCTTGATGGTGTGGTCGTCGATCTTCTCGACAACGATGTCCTTGTATGAGCCGGTGGTGTAGGCGGCCGTCGCCAGATCGGCGGCATAGGTCCAGGTGAAGACGACGTCGTCGGCGGTGAAGGGCTTGCCGTCATGCCATCTCACGCCCTGCTTGAGCTTCCAGATCACGCTGGTGCCGTCAGCCGAGAGCCCGCCATTCGCCTTGGTCGGGATCTCGGCGGCGAGACAGGGGATGAGATTGCCCTCCTTGTCCCAGCCGGCGAGCGGCTCGAAGAAGATGCGTGAGGCGACCTGGTCCTTGGTGCCCAGCGCGAAATGCGGATTGAGCAAGGTGGGCGCCTGCCAGACCAGCATCCTGAGCGGACCGCCACCGCCGGCTTTCGTCGGCTTGTAGGCCAGTGTGGCATTAGCCATCGCCACGTCGTTCCAGAGCAGGATCTGGCTCGCAATTGGCGCCGCGATCCCCGTTGCGGCCAACGTCCGTATGAAGGAGCGCCGCGACAGCGTGCCCTGCTTCACCTCCGCGATGAGCCCGCGGATGTCGTTTTCGTCCATCGGATGACCTCCACCTGCCACAACAACAGTCGTCACCGGCGGAACCATCATGTTGCATCGTCGTGTGGGCAGCAATGCCGACAATGGTGGAAAGCGGTGCGACGAAATGCCGAGCCAGGACCGCGGATAGTGTCCATCCAGAGAACGAGAAGACGCATCTCCAAGTTCGAATGCAGCCAGAAGATCGATGCCGGTGCCCCTTGCTCCGTCATTGCGAGCGCAGCGAAGCAATCCAGAATCCCTCCGCGGCGACAGTCTGGATTGCTTCGCGGCGCTCGCAATGACGCGGTTGGAAGCCGCGTGCTTCAAAAGGCCTGCGATCCGCGGGAGGTGGCCATGCGCGCGGTTCCGCGCATCGGTATTCCGTTGCCCTGTACGCGCGGGCCTCACTATATTGGCGAACGATGCAACCGGAGCGGCCTGCGCGGCCCTCCGCGATTGAGGGCCACGCGATGGACGATACGATTGGCTTCCCCGACCCCGGCCTCGATTTGTCGGATGGCTTCAAGCCGCACACCTCGCATTGGGGCGTGTTTTCCGCACGCAATGGCGCGGCCGGGCTGGAGGTGAGAGCCTATGGCGGCGACCCCGATCCGAGCGGAATCATCGACAATTTCCCCGGCGCTCTGCGCCATCAGGCCCGTATTGCGCAGCCCGCCATCCGCAAGGGTTGGCTTGCGCGTGGGCCGGGGCCCGATCGCAGGCGCGGCCGCGACGAATTCGTCTCCGTCAGCTGGGAGAAGGCGCTGGACCTGCTCGGCGACGAGCTCGCGCGTATCCGCGACACGCGCGGCCCCGGCGCCGTGTTCGGCGGCTCCTATGGCTGGTCGAGCGCGGGCCGCTTCCATCACGCGCAGAGCCAAGTGCATCGTTTTCTCAACATCGCGATGGGCGGCTATGTCCGCTCGGTGAATTCCTATTCGTCCGGCGCGTCCTCCGTGCTGCTGCCGCAGATCCTGGCGGGCTATGAGGACATCACCAAGCGCAACGTCACCTGGGAGCAGATCGCCGAAAAGACCGAGATCGTGCTCGCATTCGGCGGCATGGCGCTGAAGAACTCGATGGTGGCCGGCGGCTCGATCAGCAAGCATGTCGAACGCGGTGCGATGCAAGCGGCGCGCAAGCGCGGCTGCGAGTTCATCCTGATGAGCCCGCTGCGCGAGGATTTGCCGGCCGAGGCCGGTGCCGAGTGGATGACATGCACGCCCGGCACCGACACCGCACTGATGCTCGGCATGGTTCACACGCTGGTCAGCGAAGGCTTGCATGACCAGGCTTTCCTCGATCGCTACACGGAAGGCTGGCCGGTGTTCCTGCGCTATCTCACCGGCGAGAGCGATGGGCAGCCCAAGCATGCCGAATGGGCTGCCGCGATCTGCGGCGTCGACGCGAGCGCGATCCGGACCCTGGCGCGGCGCCTTGCCGGCAAGCGCGCGCTCATCACGGTCTCGCATTCGCTGCAGCGCGCCGAGCATGGCGAGCAGCCGGTCTGGATGGGCATGGTGCTGGCGGCAGCGCTCGGCCAGATCGGCCTTCCCGGCGGCGGCTACGCCTATTCACTGGGCGCAATCGGCTATTACGGCCGCCGCGTCAACGACGTGCCGGGACCGACGCTCGGGCAGGGACGCAACGGTGTCAGGGATTTCATTCCGGTGGCGCGCATCGCCGACATGCTGCTCAAACCCGGCAGCACTTACCGCTACAATGGCGAGACGCGCACCTATCCGGACATTCGCCTGGTCTATTGGGCCGGCGGCAATCCGTTCCATCACCACCAGGACATCAACCGCCTCCGCAAGGCTTTTGCGAAGGTCGACACGCTGGTCGTGCACGAGCTCGCCTGGACTGCGACCGCGCGCCATGCCGACATCGTGCTGCCCTCGACCATGACGCTGGAGCGCGAGGACATCGGCTATTCCAGCAACGATCCGCTGATGGTCGCGATGCACCGCATCGCCGAGCCGTTCGGGCTGGCGCGCGACGACTACGAGATCTTTGCCGATCTCGCCGATCGCCTCGGCGCCCGCGAGCCTTTCACGGAAGGGCGCAGCTCGCGGCAATGGCTGGCGCATCTCTACGAGCCGACCCGCGCCTCGCTCGCCAAGCGCGGGCTTGAGGCCCCGAGTTTCGAAGAATTCTGGAAGCGCGGCAGCCTGGTCGTGCCGCAGCAGCCCGACGACGGCGGAAGGTTGCGCAGCTTTCGCGAAGATCCGGTGGCGCATCCGCTGCCGACGCCGAGCGGACGCATCGAGATTTACTCGGCGAAGATCGCCGGCCATGGCGATGCGGATTGTCCCGGCCATCCGGTCTGGCTCGAGAAGAGCGATATGCCCATGCCCGCTGCGCCCTGCTTCCTCGTCGCCAACCAGCCGGTGACGCGACTGCACAGCCAGCTGGATTTCGGCGGGCATTCGCTCGGTGCAAAGCACCGCGGCCGCGAGGTCGCGCGGATGAATCCGCGCGATGCAGATGCGCGCGGCATCAAGGAGGGCGAGATCATCCGCCTGTTCAACGCGCGCGGCGCGTGCCTCGCCGCGGTGCATGTCACCGACGGCATCGCGCCCGGCGTCGTGCAATTGCCGACCGGCGCCTGGTATGATCCGATGGACCCTGAGGACGACGCGCCGCTCTGTGTGCACGGCAATCCGAACGTGCTCACTCGCGACGTCGGCACCTCGTCCTTTGCGCAGGGCTGCACCGGCCAGCTCACCACGGTGGAGGTGGAGAAGTTCACCAGCAACCTGCCGCCGATCCGGGCGTTCGATCCGGTGTAGCCACACAGGGCGGTGGACGTGCGACCGCGTCAGCGCGCGTTCGCGATTGTCAGCGCGGCGTCCACCGCATTCTCCAGGATCTCGTCGGACAATTGCCTGTCGTTGACGGCGCGCGACAATTGCAGCGCGCCGACCATGGTCGAATAGATCATGATCGCCTTGCGCCGCCGCTCTTCTGCGGTGCCATGCCTGATCTGCTTCGCCATCAGCCCGACGAGGTCGGAGACCTTGCCGGTAAAGGCATCGCGCGTTGCCTTGGGGTGCCGCGCGATTTCGGCGACCAGCGCGGCGGTCGGGCAGCCCGTGCCGGCGTGGTCGCGGTGACGTGTCGAGAGATAATCGCGGATCACGGTTTCGACCGCGACGCCATTCTCGAGATTGGCCTTGTGCCGCTCCTCGCGACGGATGAGGGCATCGGTCAGCACCTCCCGCACCAGCTCCTCCTTGGAGGCGAAGTGGGTGTAGAAGGCGCCGTTGGTCAGGCCGGCCTCCGACATGATGCCGGCGAGCCCAACCGCGGCGATCCCGCTCTCGCGGAACTGCGCCGAGGCGACATCGAGGATGTGCCGGCGGGTCTCGTCCTTGTGTCCCTTGTCGTAGCGCATGGACCTCAGCTCCCTCCCGACGTCCGCCCAAAGACACGGCCACGGGATCGTGAGCGATTCTCTATTGCATTACGATCATAATAATACATTATGGTCATAATGCAATGGCTGCCGTCGGGAGCCCCGGAACAGAACAGGACCTGAGCAATGTCAGTCGAGGACGTCGCCGCGCAGCCCTTGTCCGCCCTTGAGGCCCCTGTGCGCAGCGCGGCAGCGCCTCGACCCGTGGCGACGACCGCCGACCAGCGCCGTGCCGCGCTTCTGACCGCGCCGATCCTGCCGACGCTGCTCAAGCTCGCCGCGCCGACCGTGACCGTGCTGGTGGCGCAAACCGCGGTAAATATCGCCGAGGCCTATTATGTCGGTTATCTCGGCACCGATGCGCTGGCGGGTGCCGCGCTGGTGTTCCCGATCTTCATGCTGATGACCATGATGTCGAATGGCGGGTTCGGCTCCGGCGTCGCCTCGTCGGTGGCACGCGCGGTCGGCGCCGGCCGTCGCGACGACGCCGACGCGGCGCTGTTCCACGCGGTCGTGCTTGCGATCATTGCTGGAGGGGTGTTCACGCTTGGCGTGCACTTCGGCGGCCCGGCGCTGTTCCGAACGCTCGGCGGCCGCGACGGCGCGCTCGATGCCGCCGTCACCTATTCCAGCTATCTGTTTGCCGGAGCGATTCCTGTGTGGATCGTCAACCTCCAGGCCGCCGCGCTACGCGGCTCCGGTAACGTCAAGGTGCCTGCGCTGGTGACGCTGATCGGCGCCATCGTGACCATTCCGGTCTCGCCGCTGCTGATCTTCGGCTTCGGCCCGGTGCCGAGCCTCGGCATCGGCGGCGCCGGCATCGCCTTCGGTCTCTATTACGGCGCGGCGATGCTGTTCCTGCTGCGCTACATGTCCTCGGGCGCCTCCGGGCTGCGGCTGCACGTCGTGCCGCTGCGCGCGAAGATCTTTGGCGACATGCTCAAGGTCGGCATTCCCACCGCCTTCAATGCCGTGCTGACCAACCTCACCGTCATCCTCGTCACCGGCGCGGTCGGCCTGTTCGGCACCTCCGCGCTTGCCGGCTACGGCATCGCCTCGCGGCTCGACTACATCATGATCCCGCTGCTGTTCGGCCTCAGCACCGCGACGCTGACCATGGTCGGCGTCAACATGGGCGCGGGCCAGATTGCGCGAGCGCAACGGATCGGCTGGGTCAGCGGCGCCGCGGGCATGATCATGACCGGCTCGATCGGCCTGATGGTCGCGATTGTTCCGACCGCTTGGTTGCATCTGTTCAGCCATGACGCCGGCGTCGTGGGCGAAGGCATGACCTATCTGCGCATCGTCGCGCCGGCCTATTCGGCGCTGGGATTCGGCTTTGTCGCCTCGTTCGCGGTGCAGGGCACCGGCCGGGCGCTCGGTCCACTCGCCGGCTCGTTTGTGCGCATCCTGATTGCGGCCGGTGGCGGCTGGATCGCGGTGGCAAGCTTCGGCGTGGAAATGGCAGGGCTTGCCATCATGGTCACGGTATCGCTTGTCGCCTACGCCGCGATCTGCGTGTGGATCATGCTGTCGCCGTCGACCTGGCGTGCCGAGCCGCGCGCCTAGGAAGGCTTGCACCAGCCCCAATTTGCGTTCATTTCCCATTTGCCGGCGAACGGAGAAGTGTTGCCCGTCGTCGGCGGTCAATATGGATATTCATTTCATTGATTTCGTCTGGCGGAGAAGCGAATACGGTTCCCATCGATAAGTTATGGAGACCAAGATGTCGCTTCGCCCCACCCTGATCCTCGCTACCGTGCTCGCCGCGTGGACGGCAGCAAGCTCAGCCGAGACCATCAAGATCGGCGTGACGCCGGGTCCGCATGCGCAGATTCTAGAGGCGGTAAAGCCGATCGCCGCCAAGCAGGGCCTCGACATCCAGCTCATCGAGTTCTCTGATTACGTGGTGCCGAACGCCGCGCTCGATGCCGGCGAGATCCAGGCCAATTCGTTCCAGAACCAGCCTTACCTGGACAACCAGAAGGCCGATCGCGGCTACAAGATCGAGGCGGTTGGCCTCACCGTGAACTTCCCGATCGGCGTCTACTCCAAGAAGCACAAGGCCTTCGCTGACATTCCCGACGGCGGCAAGGTCTCGATCCCCAACGATCCGACCAATGGCGGCCGCGTCCTGCTGCTGTTGCGCGACAAGGGCGTGATCAAGCTGAAGGACGGTGTCGGCTTCAAGCCGACCGTGCTCGATATCACCGAGAATCCGAAGAAGCTGAAATTCATCGAGGTCGACGCGGCGCAGGCGCCGCGCGCGCTCGATGATGTCGACGCCGCCGCGATCAACACCAATTATGCAACCCAGGCGGGCTTGGATCCGGTCAAGGATCCGATTCTGCGCGAGGACCCCAAGGGTCCCTACGTCAACCTGATCGCAGTGCGCAGCGCCGACAAGGACAAGCCCTGGGTCAAGATCCTGGTCGACAGCTATCACACGCCCGAGGTGAAGGAGTTCGTCCTCACCAAGTTCAAGGGCGCGGTGCTGCCGAGCTGGTAGGCAGCCTGCTTAGCCAAAGGTCTGGCGCAGGGGTGCGATCCCGGCGGGCAGCCTTGCGCTTTGCCCGCTTGTCTCCAGCGCCGGCAACCGACATCATCGGGATCCATCCTCGCCCGACAGGGGTCGTATGAAACGTCTTGCAAATCTGAAACGCCTGGGATTCTTCACGCGACTGCTCGATGAGGCCCCGCCGGCCGAGCGCTATCGCTTCGCCGCCGAGCAGATCGTACGCGCCGAGAAGGCCGGTCTCGATTCCGCGTGGATCGCGCAGCACCATTTTCACGAGCGCGAGGGCGGCCTGCCGTCGCCCTTCACCTTCCTCGGCTATATCGCCGCCCAGACCTCGCGCATCCGCCTCGGCACCGGCATCGTCACCCTGCCGCTGGAGAGCGCGGTGCGGGTGGCGGAGGACGCCGCAGTGCTCGATCTGCTCTGCAACGGCCGCTTCGAGCTCGGGGTCGGCACCGGCGGGAACCCGTCGGCCTTTGCCGCCTTCGGCCTCGACGGCGCCCAGCGCAACGAGATCTTTGCGCGCAATCTCGAGGTGGTCCGCACGGCGCTGACCGGCAAGCCGCTCGAGGGCGGCGACACGCTCTACCCGCAGCGGCCGCAACTGGACAAGCGCATCTGGCAAGCGACCTTCTCGGTCGCCGGCGGGGCCCGCGCCGGCAAGGCCGGCGACGGCCTCTTGCTGTCGCGCACCCAGCCGCGGGCCAAGGACGCGCCAAACGCGACGCTGGCCGAGATCCAGAACCCGATCATCGACGCCTATCTCGCAGCGCTGCCGCCGGGCACTGAACCGCGCATCATGGCCTCGCGCAGCATGTTCGTCGCCGACGATCATCGCGAGGCAATGCGGCTCGCCGATATCGGTCTGCGCCGCGCGCTGCCGCAATTCATGAAAAGCGGGCATCTTCCCCCCGGCGAGACGCTGGGGGAGATGATCGCGGCGTTCGACACCCATGTCGGTGGCGCCGATGAGGTGATCGCTTCGCTACGTACCGATGCGACGCTGGAGCGGATCACCGACCTCGTCTTCCAGGTCCATTCCGTCGATGCGCCGCACCCCTACGTGCTGCGCTCGATCGAGCTCGTGGCCGACAAGGTCGCGCCGGCGCTGGGTTGGACCAGGACCGCGCCCGAAGTAGCCCTGGCCGGCTAGTCGGGCTTTGATGGATTTCACGAGGCTTCATGATGAGTACGCCTGATATCATCGACACGCTCGCCGGGATCAAGCCGGGATCGGCGCTGGATGCCATCCGCGCCAAGCGCCTGCAAGCGCGCGAGAACGCGCAGAAGAGCTATCTCTCCCTGTTCGAACCGATCGACGCCGGCGAATTCTCGCTGCTCGAACGCACCGCGATCGCGGCCTTCGTGACCGGGCTCCATGGCGAGTCCCCGGTTGCCAGCTTCTATCGTGACAAGCTTGCGGCGACCGCCGGCGGCGCGGCTCTGGTCAAGACCATCGACACCGAGATCGCGCGGGGCAAGACCTCGGGGCCGTATGGCTCGTTTCCGGCGGGCCCGCTGTCGGTCGAGAATACGGCAGGCTTGATTTATCGCGTTGACGCGGCGAGCAAGTCCGCGCTCGGTCCCCGGCTCGTCGCGGCGCTCGAACATGCGCATCTTTTGGTGTTCCGGCCGCGCGATGCGGCGGCCGCCGACATGAAGGCGCTGCAGGCGGCCGGCTGGTCGACCTCCGGCATCGTCACCTTCTCCCAACTCGTCGCGTTCCTGTCGTTTCAGGTGCGCGTCGTCAGCGGCTTGCGCACGCTTGCAGCAGTGAACGCATAAGAGGAGGCCACTATCATGAGCGCCACCGTCAATCCGCCCAATGTCTTCACCCAGGATGAGCTCGGCTGGGTCTCCTGGATCGAGCCGCTGCCCGAGGCCGAGCTCACCGAGCGGCACTATGCCGGTCTCGTCGACCGCGCCCGCGCCAAGTCGGAATACTTTCGTCTCCTGGTGCGCGACCCCGAAGTGCTGGAAGCCCGCACCAAGACCGACAAGGACATCTTCTACAACGTCGCCGACGGCCTGCCGCGCGCCGAGCGCGAGCTCGCGGCGGCTGCGACCTCGCGCTACAATGGCTGCATCTATTGCGCCTCGGTGCATGCGCGCTTCGCCAGCACCTATTCCAAGCGCCGTGACGACGTGCAGAAGCTGCTCGATGAAGGCGTCAAGGCCGATCTCGGCGAGCGCTGGAACGCCGTGGTCAAGGCCTCGGTGGCGCTGGCGTCGACGCCGATCGCGTTCGGCCCCGACAACGTTAGGGAGCTGCGCAGTGCGGGTCTCGACGATGCCGAGATCGTCGACGTCATCAACGGCGCCTCGTTCTTCAACTGGGCCAACCGGCTGATGCTGTCGCTCGGCGAGCCCTCGAAATAGGCAATCTCACCGGCACAAGACTTGCTGCTTGTTTGTAACACCAGAGCTTTCAACACCTGACTGGATGGAGCCGCACATGAGCAACATCAATCGCCGAACCCTGGTCAAAAGCTCGCTCGCCATGATGGCGGGCGCCGCCTTCTCGCGCGCAGCCTTCGCGGACGCCGATCCGATCCTGCTCGGCGTCAGCGGTCCGCTGACGGGGCCGAATGCACAATATGGCACGCAATGGAAGCAGGGCTTCGATCTCGCGCTGGACGAGATCACGGGCGCCGGCGGCATCAACGGCCGCAAGCTTGCCTATACCTTCGAGGACAGCCAGAGCGATCCGCGCCAGTCGGTGGCGATCGCGCAGAAGTTCGTGTCCGATCCCCGCATCGTGCTTGAGCTCGGCGATTTCTCCAGCCCCGCCTCGATGGCGGCCTCGCCGATCTATCAGCGCGGCGGCCTCGTGCAGTTCGGCTTCACCAATTCGCATCCCGACTTCACCAAGGGCGGCGACTTCATGTGGAGCACGTCGGTCAGCCAGGCCGACGAGCAGCCGCTGCTGGCGCGCTATGCGGTGAAGAGCCTCGGGCTGAAGAAGCTTGCGGTGCTGCATCTCAACACCGATTGGGGCCGCACCAGCCGCGACTATTTCAACAACGCCGCCAAGGAATATGGCGCGGAGATCGTCGTCACCGAAGGCTATATCGCCGAGGAGCGCGACTTCCGCTCCACGCTGGTGCGGGTGCGCGATGCCAATCCGGACGGCCTGGTGCTGATCTCCTATTATTCCGATGGTGCGCTGATCGCGCGCCAGGCGCGTCAGGTCGGGCTGAAGCAGGTGATCTGCGCCGCCAGCTCCGTCTACTCGCCGAAATTCCTGGAGCTTGGCGGCGACGCCGTCGAGGACGTCCATGTCGGCACACGCTATTTCCCGGAGGACAAGCGGCCCGAGGTGCAAAACTTCATTGCCGGCTTCAAGAAAAAGTACAACGGTCAGGAGCCCGACGCGTTCAACGCCTACGCCTATGATGCGATGAACATGGCGGCCGCGGTGATCAGGATCGGCGGCACCGACCGCAAGGCGATCCGCGATGCCTTCGCCAAGGTCAAGGACGTCCCGAGCGTGATTTTCGGCACCGCGACCTTTGACGTTGCCACCCGTCGCATCAAGGGCGCCATGAACGCCGAGCTGGTCGTGCGCAACGGCAAGTTCGCGCTTTGGGACGGCAAGCCCACCTGACCTGACGGCCCGGAGCTCTCGCTCCGGCCTTTCTCCCTTCATTAGGAACCCTGCGTGTCTTCCTGGCTCGACTACACCATCAACGGGCTGATCGTCGGTAACGTCTACGCCCTCGTTGCAGTCGGGCTCGCGCTGATCTTCGGCGTCAGCCGGCTGATCAACTTTGCGCAGGGCTCGATCTATCTCGTCGGCGCCTATATCGGCTGGGTCGCGGTGGTGCAGCTGCACACGCCGCTGCCGCTGACCATCATCTTCGTCGCGGTGGTGGCGGCGCTGGTCGGGTTGATCATCGAGCGCTTCGGCCTGCGGCCGCTGCAGAACTCGGTGCGGATCGCGCCGCTGCTGGCGACCATCGGCATCAGCTTCGTGCTCGACCAATTGGTCATGCTGACCTTCTCGCCCAATCCGCGCGCGCTGCCGAGCCAATTGCCTGATGTCCGCTTCCAGGTCGGCGGCGGCACGATCGGGCCGCTCGATCTCCTGATTGCCGGCGTCGGCATCTCCAGCGCGCTCTTGCTGTTCGTGTTCCTGCGCTACACCAAGCTCGGCTGGGCGGTGCGTGCCGCCTCGCAGGACCGCGACGCCGCGATGCAGATGGGCGTCGACGTCAACCGCGTCAATCAGACCGTGTTCGGCATCGCGGCCGCGCTCGGCGGCGTCTCCGGCCTCCTGGTCGGCATGTACTACAACCAGATCGACACCGCGATGAGCCTGCAGGCGACGCTGAAGGGCGTCGTCGCTGAAGTCGTCGGCGGTGCCGGCAACGTGCCGGGCGCCGTGGTCGGCAGCATGCTGCTGGGCCTGGTCGAGAGCTACGGCGTCGCCGTATTCGGCACCAGCTATCGCAATCTGTTCGCCTTCCTGCTACTGGTCGTCGTGCTGGTGCTGCGGCCGAATGGCCTGTTTGCCAGCGCCCGGCAGGCGCCGCCCGAGCCGCTCACCGGCACGTTCATTGCGCCGAGCCGACCGTTGCGCATTCCGCGCTGGGCCTTGGCCGTCGCGGTCGCCGCGTTCGCGATCCTGCCGCTGCTGCCGGTGTCGTTCTACGTGCTCCAGACCCTGATCAACGCCTGGCTGCTCGGCATGCTCGCGCTGAGCCTGACGCTGGTCGCCGGCACGATCGGCCAGGTCTCGCTCGGACACGCCGCGCTGCTCGCGATCGGCGCCTATACCTCCGCGCTGCTGTCGCTGACGCTCAACGTCCCGGTCGGCCTTGCCATCATCGCCGGCGGCCTGATGAGCGCCGCGCTCGGCACGATCCTGATCTCGCCGTCATTCCGCTTGCGCGGCCACTACGTCTCGATCGCGACGCTCGCCATCGGCGAGATCGTGTCGCTGGTGATCCTGAACTGGGAAAGCGTCACGCGAGGGCCGATCGGCATTTCCGGCATCCCGCCGCTGTCGCTGTTCGGCTACGATCTGATCAGCCCGGCCTCGGTCTACTGGTTCGCATTCGCCGTCATGGTCGTGCTCGCGTTGCTGCAGGCGCGCCTGCTCGGTTCGCATCTCGGCCGCAGCTTTCGCGCCATTCGCGATGATGACATCGCGGCGCGCGCCTATGGGCTCAGCCTGAACCGCTACAAATCGCTCGCCTTCATCTTCGGCGGCTTCGCCGCCGGCCTCAGCGGCGGCATCGCCGCGCATCTTTACTCCTATATCAACCACGAAACCTTCAACACGCAGCAATCCATCCTGGCGCTGACGGTCGTGATCCTCGGCGGCCTCGGTAATGTCGTCGGTGCCATCGTCGGCGCGGTGGCGCTGGTCGGTATCCCCGAAATGTTCCGCATCGCGGCGGAGTACCGCATCCTGATCTACGGCATCGTGCTGCTGCTGCTCGTGCGATTCAGGCCGCAGGGCCTGTTGGGAACGATCTGATGGTGGAAGCGCACGCACCGCTGTTGTCTCTGCGCGGGCTGACGCGTCGCTTCGGCGGCCTCACCGCCGTTGACGGCATCGATTTCGATCTCGCCAAGGGTGGACTCGTCAGCATCATCGGCCCCAACGGCGCCGGCAAGACCACGCTGTTCAATCTCGTCACCGGGCTCGACCGGCCGGATGCGGGCCAGGTTCGCTTCGAGGGACAGGACATCACCGGCCTCTCGCCGGAGCGGCTCGCCGCGCAGGGCATCGCGCGCACCTTCCAGCTCGGCCGTGTCTTCGGCAATCTCAGCGTGATGGACAACGTCCTGATCGGCGCCCATACGCGCCTGCGTGCGGTGAAGCCGGCCGTGCCTGTGATCGGCCCGTTGCTGGAATTGGGTCTGGCGCTGCTGCGCCCTTCGAGCGTCAGGCAGGAGGAAGAGCGGCTGCGCGAAGAGGTCAAAGCCATCCTCGCCCGCTTCGGCGAGCGCCTGTTGCCGCGGATCAACCAGCCGGCCTATAGCCTGTCTTACGCCAACCGCCGCCGTGTCGAGATCGCGCGTGCGCTCGCGCTCAAGCCGCGCCTGTTGCTGCTGGACGAGCCGACCGCCGGCATGAACCCGAGCGAGACCGCGGAAATGCAGGCCCTCGTCGCCGAGCTGAAAGCAGGGGGGCTGACCATCCTGCTGATCGAGCACAAGCTCGAGATGGTGATGCAGCTCTCCGATCGCGTCATCGTCATGGACGAAGGCAAGAAGATCGCGGAAGGGCCGGGCGAGGTGGTACGCAACGATCCCAAGGTGATCGAGGCCTATCTCGGCCACGGGCTAGCAGGGGCGGCGGAGCAGGAGAGTGCGGCATGACCACGGGCGCAGCCGAACCGCTGCTGGCACTGACTGACGTCAACACGTTCTATGGCCAGGCCCAGGTCCATTTCGACCTGTCAATATCAGTCGGCCGTGGCCACATTGTCTGCCTGCTCGGCGGCAATGCCAGCGGCAAGTCGACGACCATGAAGATCATCCTGGGTCTGGTGAAGCCGCGCTCGGGCGAGGTGACGTTTGACGGCGCCTCCCTGATCGGCCTCAGCACGCCGCAGATTGTCCGCCGCGGCATCGCCTCGGTGCCCGAGGCGCGGCGGCTGTTCGCGGATATGAGCGTGCGCGAGAACATCCTGATGGGCGCCTTCGTGCGCAACGACCGCGACGCCGTGGCGCAGGATCTCGACAATATGCTGACGCTGTTTCCGAAGCTCGGCCAGCGGCTGTCGCAGCGCGCCGGCTCCTTGTCCGGCGGCGAGCAGCAGATGGTGGCGATGGCGCGCGCGCTGATGAGCCGGCCGCGCCTGATCGTGATGGACGAGCCGACCATGGGCTTGTCGCCGCTTTATGTCGACCGCGTGCTGGAATTGATCCGCACCATCAACCAGGACGGCGTCTCGATCTTCATGGTCGAGCAGAACGCCAGCCTCGCCCTCGAGATCGCGCACGAGGCCTATGTGCTCCAGACCGGCAAGATCGTGCTCTCGGGCCCGGCGCGCACGCTGAAGGACGATCCCCGCGTTCGCGACGCCTATCTCGGCGGGTCTGAGGCGGCGTAGGGCGCTATGCCTCTACACCGTCATGGCCGGGCTTGACCCGGCCATCCACGTCTTTCTTTGCGCCAAGAACGTGGATGCCGCTACAAGCCCGGGCATGACGACGTCGTCGGGCTAGTCAGTGTGATCATTTTCTGAAAAGATCATACTGCAACGAGGCGCGCGGCGGGATTAGTTTCGTGACGAAGTCTATGCGGACGATTGAGTCCGGAATGGTGCTGCTGTTCGGCGGGCTCGTCGCCGCCAACATCGCCGCGTGGATCTGGGCTTTCGCGGCGTTCGGTGACCGGCCCGCGGTGATGGCGACGGCGCTGCTCGCCTGGGTGTTCGGCCTGCGCCACGCCGTCGATGCCGACCACATCGCCGCCATCGACAACGTCGTGCGCAAGCAGATGCAGGCGGGCGATACGCCGCGCAGTGTCGGTCTCTATTTCGCGCTCGGCCATTCCACCATCGTCGTGGTCGCAACCATGCTGCTTGCGCTCGGCGTGGTCAGCCTTGGTGGCGACAGCCTGCTCAAGGATATCGGCAGCCTGATCGGCACCTCGGTGTCGGCGCTGTTCCTCCTGCTGATCGCAGCGATCAACCTCGCCATTTTCGCGCGCCTGTGGCGGACGTTTCGCGCCGCGCGCGAGCAGGGCGACCACGACGCCGCAGGTTTGGAGGCGCTGCTCGGCCATCGCGGCTTTCTCGCGCGCCTGCTCGGCCCGATGTTCCGCCTGGTGACGAAGCCCTGGCACATGTTTCCGCTCGGATTGCTGTTCGGTCTCGGCTTCGATACCGCGACCGAGATCGGCCTGCTCAGCATCTCCGCCACCGAAGCGGCACGCGGTGCTTCGCTCGCCGACATCCTGGCTTTCCCCGCGCTGTTCGCATCGGGCATGGCACTGGTCGATACCGCCGATTCCGCGCTGATGGTCAGCGCCTATCGCTGGGCCTTCGTCGATCCCATGCGCAAGCTCTGGTACAACCTCACCATCACAGGCGCCTCCGTCGCGGTCGCGCTGTTGATCGGCGGCATTGAGGCGCTCGGCCTGATCAGCGACCGGCTTGGACTTGACGGCGGCGTGTGGGCGCTGGTCGATAGTCTCAACGCGTCGCTTGCCAATGTCGGCTTCGCGGTGATCGCGCTGTTCGTGATCGCCTGGCTGGTTTCGAGCCTGCTCTACCGCCGCATGTTCGCGGCGGCTTGACGGCGTCAAACCGACGCTGCGCTCGGCATCTGCTCGGCCGGTTGGTCGTCGCCGTGGGGATCACCCGGTGCGGTCGCCCAGGCCAATTCCACCAGCGTCACGATCCTGCGTCCGCCGCCGTCGAGCTGGACCACGATCAAGCCCTGCTCCTCCATATAGCCGAGCAGACGCTGCGCCCGGCGCAGCGAGTGCGAGCCATAGGCGCGGGCGATCGCGGCATCGCCGGGGCAGGGCCAGCCTTCCTTGGCGGCGCGCGCGATCATCATGAACACGCCCTGCATGTCGTCGGGCAGGATCGAGGCGCGCAAGCTCACCTCCTGCCAGGCATCGTCCTCGGCGATGTCGGTGCCGAGCCCGGCGCGCGCATGCGTCAGCATGCGGCGGAATTCGGTGAGGTCAGGCACGGACGCGCCGAGGCCTTCGATGCGGCAGCGAACCACGAATTCCTGATAGAGCACGCCGATGGCGCGGAAGCCGGCATCGGGCGCCGCCAGCACGGCGCGCAGCGTCCGGTCCACGCGCTCGCGCCGTTCGGCGAGCTCCTCGGCGCTGACCGGCACCTTGATCTCTTCGGTGCTGATCTCGGGCGCTGCCGCCTTGGCCGCGCGGAGCTGCTCCAGCAGGTCGGGCGCCGGCCGGCGCTGCGGCCGGCTCGCATCCGGCGGCGGCGCGGCCAGGATCACGGCGCGCGCATCTTCCAGCATAGCTTCGGGCAGCGGCATCAGCCGCGGGGTTGAATTGCGCGGGGATGTTTCGGTCGGGCCGATGTTCAGCCGCAGCGGGCGGCGCGACAGCGCAGGCCCCAGCGCCATGAACTGTCCGCGTTCGAGATCGCGAAACGCTTCCGCCTGCCGCCGCTCCATGCCAAGCAGATCGGCGGCCCGCGCCATGTCGATGTCGAGGAAGGTCCGGCCCATCAGGAAGTTCGAGGCCTCGGCCGCGACGTTCTTGGCGAGCTTGGCCAGGCGCTGCGTCGCGATGATGCCGGCAAGGCCGCGCTTGCGGCCGCGGCACATCAGATTGGTCATGGCGCCGAGCGAGAGCTTTCGCGCTTCGTCCGACACCTCGCCCGCGACCGCCGGTGCAAACAACTGTGCCTCGTCGACCACGACCAGCATCGGGTACCAATGGTCGCGCTCGACGTCGAACAGGCCGCCGAGGAAGGCGGCCGCGCGCCGCATCTGGTTCTCGGCGTCCAGCCCCTCGAGATTGAGCACGGTGGAGACGCGATGCAGCCGGGCGCGTTCGCCGGCGACCTGCAGGCCGCGCTCGGTGTGATCCTCGGCCTCGATCACGAGGTGGCCGAAGCGCTCGGCCAGCGTGACGAAATCGCCTTCGGGGTCGATGATGGCTTGCTGCACCCAGGGCGCGCTCTGCTCCAGGAGGCGCCTGAGCAGATGCGACTTGCCGGAGCCGGAATTGCCCTGCACCAGGAGACGGGTCGCCAAGAGTTCCTCGAGGTCCATGGCCGCCCCGGCGCCCGCCGTGGTCAGCCCCATCTCGATCGCAACCGTCATGTCCCCGACTCAAAGCCCTGTCATTCGCGGCAAGGGCTTATCAACCGAAGCGAGATGCGTCGAGCGAAACAGCCGGGAACACGCCGCGTTGCCCACGGCGGAATTTCTGCTGGGATTTGAAAGCCGTAGGCCTGCGGGCGGGAACGACGGGCGGGATCGGCGCGGCATCCAGATTTCGGCCAAGCCGCAATTAGGTCGAGAATTAACCCGCCGGCCCGGTCCGTGACGGAATATTCCCTCCCTCCTTGTATGCATTATCCCAGTTGCCATCCCCGATCGGTTTGCCTTACATGCTGCAACGCACCCGCTGATCACAGCCGGGGCCCAAAAATCACACAAGATATCGAGGGGACGACCATGGCGCGCAACGTACTGATTTTGGGAGCTTCCTACGGCTCCCTGCTGGGCACCAAGCTCTTGATGGCCGGGCACAACGTGACCCTGGTCTGCCGCGCCAAGACTGCGGAGCTGATCAATCGCGACGGCACCGAGGTCCGCATCAAGCTGCGCGACGAAGCGGTGCACCGCGCCATCTTCTCGCGCGGCCTGCCGGGCAAGCTGGATGCGGTGACGCCGCAGAATGTGGACGTCTCGCGCTATGACCTTGTCGGCCTTGCGATGCAGGAGCCGCAATACACCAACCACACGGTTCGCATGCTCATGGTCAAGATCGCCGCGGCGAAGCTGCCCTGCTTGTCGATCATGAACATGCCGCCGCTGCCTTATCTCAAGCGCATCCCGGCGCTCGCCGATATGGATCTGGAGGAGGCTTACACCAATGCGCAGGTGTGGGAGCGGTTCGAGCCCGGTCTGGTGACGCTGTGCTCGCCCGATCCGCAGGCCTTCCGTCCGCCGGAGGAAGCGGCGAACGTGCTGCATGTCGGCCTGCCCACCAACTTCAAGGCCTCGGCCTTCGCCGACGAGACGCACAACAAGGTGCTGCGCGAGCTCGAGGCCGACATCGATGCGGTCACGCTCGACGGCAAGGACGTGCCGGTGAAGCTGAAAGTGTTCTCATCCCTGTTCGTGCCGCTGGCGAAATGGTCGATGCTGCTCACCGGCAATTACCGCTGCATCACGCCGAACGAACCGCAGTCGATCCGCGACGCCGTGCATGGCGATCTCAAGCGCTCGCAGACGATCTACGACCATGTCGACGCCATCGCCCGTCGCCTCGGCGCCGATCCCGCGGACCAGGTCCCGTTCGCGAAATACGCCAAGGCCGCCGAGAGCCTGCTCAAGCCGTCCTCGGCCGCGCGGGCGGTCGCGAGCGGCGCGCCCTTCATCGAGCGCGTCGACCTGCTGGTGAAGCTGATCTCGCATCAGCTCGGCGCGCCCAATGCCGAGATCGATCGCACGGTGGATACCGTCGACCAGAAGCTGAACGAGAAGATCGTGCAGGGCGGATCGGGCGCGCAGTAGCGGCCACGGACTCTCCCCATCGTCATTCCGGGGCGATGCGCAGCATCGAGCCCGGAATCCATCGGGCCCCAGGTCACGCTGTGAAATGGATTCCGGGCTCGCGCCAAGAAGCGCGCCCCGGAATGACACGGAGAGGCCGGCGTGTGTCGCTCTCTGTCAATCCACGTGCGCAAAAATATTCCACTTTACCGAAATTCGGAAATGTCGTAGGTTTCGCCCATCCCGGCTCATCCTTGAGGGGCGATCGTATGCCGTCACGTTTGCGAGCCGGGGACGCGGTGGACGCGGCAGCGTCGGCACGAGAAGGTGCGGGCAGGGCGGGTAGTCCCTGTGAGCCCGAGACCGCGTGTGGATGAGCGGCGCTGTTCGTTCGTCGTGCCAACATGCTTTCGGTGCGTGTGCACACTGCCGAAAGCCCCTGCGGCACCAAGCGAACGCGCGTACGGCAAAACCGTGTGGTCCCGGCCGTCGTCGCTACGGTCAAGCCTTTGCGGAGGTGTGGAGCGTCCAACCGCAAAGGCGTGTCTGCGATTGGAGCTGCTCGCCACAGGCGACGCTATCGTAGGGTGGGCAAAGCGAAGCGTGCCCACCACAAGCACATGGTGGGCACGGCGCTTGGCTCCTTTGCCCACCCTACGACACTGATTGAGAGGGTAGAGAGTTCAAGCAAAGCTCGGGCGAGATGAGCCGCGAGAATGCGAAGGCGTGTCTGCACCTACACACTGGCTGTCATCGCCCGCGAAAGCGGGCGATCCAGTATTCCAGAGGCGGATGTGATTGAGCCGAGAAGCCGCGGCGCACTGAATTCCCCGCCTGCGCGGGGAATGACAGCGTCATTTGGAGAACCGATGCCGCCGCCTCATACTCTCTCGTGCCCCGGATGTAGCGCAGCGTCCCCGACGATGGCATCGTCCGGTACGGGGCGCTGCAGAGCCGGGGCCCACATCTCCGAGCAATCCGTCGCGTGGGTCCCGGCTCTGCGCAGCAGCGTTGCCAGGACGATGCTACGCATCGCCAAGGCTGCAGCGCGTCCGGGACACGCAAGCCAACTGCCTCACCCCTGGCTTGCCACGCGCGCGCGATCGAAATGCTCCTCGATCTTGGGGCGGTCGCGGGTGCGTTCGAAGCTGGTGCACAGCAGCTCGGTCTCCTCGAGCGAGACGGGGGCGCGGTACAGGCGGCACATGAACTCGGCGGTGGCGCGGGCCTTGCCCGTGGCGGGGCTGCGCTCGGCCAGGAACATGCAATCGCGGCAGATGCTGGCATCGAGCCGCTGATGCGCCGCATCGAGATGATTGAGGACCTCACGGAGCGAGTCGCGCAGCCTGATGCATTCCTCGGTGCCGAGCGCATTGACCGCATTCAACACGTGATTGATCGGGTCATGCTGGTTCAGGCATTTCTCACCCTGCGCCGTGACGTCCAGAACGACGGAGCGCTTGTCCTCCTGCGACGGCTTCCGGACCAGAAAGGACTTGCTCTCCAGCGTCTTCACGATCTGCGACGCGGTCGCCCTGGTCGCGCCAATGAAGCCGGCGAGCGCAGATGGCGTACGCGAGAAGCGATTGGCGCGGCCGAGAAAGCGCAGCGCCATCCACTCCCGATCGCGCAATCCGTGTTGATTTCCTTCGAAGTACCAGGCTCTGGCCGCCTGAACCAGCAGTTCGACTGCTTCGCGTGCCAACGGCATAAAATTCCTACCTCACCCCGGGGATCGCGTGTGCGGCGCCCCGAAGCCGCTTTCCACCATGGCGCACGAATATCTCGCGCAAAGCCGGATGCTCAGCCGTGTCCGATGAATGCCTCATGCCCACCACAAAGGCTTGGATGGCGAGACATTCGCCCAGGACCAATGAGCGTCGCAGGATGCTGCGCAAGAAACGGTGCCGCCGATGCCATTCCAACCAAAAGGTCGTCGAACGCAAGCCCGAGTTGCCGTCACCTCTGGACGATGGATCGGAATTGCTCAACCGAAGCCCCTGAGTTCAAGTCACACGCAGACGTTTCTTTTGTTCCGTCGAAACGATGAATGAGCTTCTCAACAAAATCAAGTAGTGAGACTACGCGAGAGCGGATGTCGCTGCAGACCCATGTATTGTTCAAGTCAATCTCGCTCGTCAGGACACATGAAGGTGAACGCAATACTCGGTCAAACAAGCCAGATGCACGTAGTTCTACGCATGTTGGATTGCACGCATATTGCTGTCTGTCGTTGATGCAGTTTGATCGAAGCTTGTGCAGGACGGGCGAGATGCAACACGAGAGTCATCCACAACTTCCGCGATCTGCTTCGGGAATTGCCAAGGCAGTATCAGGGGAGCTTGCAGAGAATGCACGTGGCGGTTGTTGCTGGACTATGCGTGGAGCATCATCCGCGTGTCATCTTCCACGACTATACCGATCGTCTCGTCCCAACTGGCGCCGCTAACACCGCTGGCGCACAAACGCCTATGCAGTTTGTGCCACGACATGCGGCACCACGTCAGGATGCGGGGGACGTGGACCCGACACGGGCAGAACGCCGTGCCGCTAGTCGCCCTTGAGCATGTCCCTGAGCTCGCGGAACGGATCGGCGCTCGGCGGCGCCGAGGCGTCCTGGCGCATGGCCTGGTAGATCCGCGGCACCATGTCGACGGCCTGGTCGAGCCCCGAATCGCGCCCGGTTTGGTACCCGCCCATCAGGCGAAGATCGCGCGTGTCCTCGTATTTGGCGATCAGGGTGCGCAATTTGCTCACCAATTCCCGCTCCTCGGGATCCCACACGTTGTGCGCCAGCCGCGAGACCGAGGCCAGCACGTCCACGGCCGGATAGCGTGCCTGGTCGGCGATGTGCCTGGACAGCACGATGTGCCCGTCCAGTGTGCTGCGGATGGTGTCGGCGATCGGCTCGTTGTGATCATCGCCGTCGACCAGCACGGAGTAGATGCCGGTGATGGTGCCGGATCCGTCCTCGCCGGGCCCGGCGCGCTCCAGCAGGCGCGGCAGGTCGGTGAAGACGGTCGGTGCGTAGCCACGGGCCACCGCCGGCTCGCCGGCCGCCAGCGCGACCTCGCGGGCGGCATGGGCGAAGCGGGTGATCGAATCGACGATGAGAAGCACCGATTCGCCGCGGTCACGGAAATATTCGGCCACCGCCATCGCCGTCTTCGGCGCCAGCCGTCGCATCATCGGGCTTTCATCGCCCGTCGAGACGATGGTGACGGCACGGTTGCGGTCGTTGCCGAGCACGTCCTCGATGAATTCGCGCACCTCGCGGCCGCGCTCGCCGACCAGCGCCAGCACAACGCTGTCGAAGCCCTGGCTGCGGGCGAGCATGGCGAGCAGCGTCGATTTGCCGACGCCCGAGCCGGCAAAGATGCCTACGCGCTGGCCGGCGCAGATTGGCGCAAACAGGTCGATGACGCGCACGCCGGTGCGCAGCGGCTTGTGGACGCGCGCCCTCTTCATCGCCGGCGGCGCCTCTGCCTCGGCCGAAACGGCCCTCGACCCTGGCCTGAGCGGCCCCATTCCGTCCAGTGGCACGCCCAGCGCATTGATGACGCGGCCCTTCCAGCTCGGATCCGGCGCGAACGACAGGGGCGGCATGCGATAGGCGACCGAGCCGAGCCCGCCGGCGAAGTGCCGGTCGAACGGCTTAGCCACGATGCCGTCGCTGTCGATCCGCACCACCTCGCCGATCTGGGGCTTGGCCCCGGTATTGACGCCGATCAGCTCGCCGAGCTTGACCGAACGCGACAGGCCGGAGACACGAAAATGCGTCGGCGCGATCTCGGAGATCGCGCCGCTGACGCTTGCCAGAGGCGTGCTCTGCTCGAGCTCGAGCAGCGCCCACTCAAGTTGCCGAAGAGCGTTCAAGGAAACCGTCCACCCAATTACGCGCGACGCGCAAGCCGCCGCTCAAATCTACTTGCCGGGATCGCCCAGCGTCTGGATTGCGTTGCGGAGCGTGCTTTCGGTGCCGTCGATCAGCGAGTTGGTGCTGTCGAAGGCGCGCGAGGCCGACATCAGCTTGGTCAATTCCATCATCGGATTGGCGCTGGAGCCCTCGACATAGCCCTGCTTGAAGCCATCGCGGCTGAAATCGGCGATGGCAGTCGCGGGCCGGTCGGGCGTGACGCCGGAATTGCCGTAGCGATCGAGAGTGGCATCGGAAGGGATATTGAACAGGCCGATGGTGCCGATCTCGTTGTTGTCCTGGGTAATCGCGCCGCTGCGCGAGATCGAGACCGGTCCGCCGTTCGGGTCGAGCGTGAGCTGCGCACCGCCGGAATCGATGACGGGGAAACCCGACACCGTCTGAAGGTCGCCATTGGCGGCGATCTGAAGGCGGCCGTCGCGGGTATAGACCGTGCCGTTGGGGCCGGCGAAGGCGATCCAGCCCTGTCCGACCACGGCGACGTCGAGCGGGTTGCCGGTCTCGGTGATGTTGCCGGCCTCGCGCGAGATGATGTTGTCGCCGGGCGAGGAGAACGCGACCGGGTTGGCGCCGGCCTTGGAGAGCACCGTCTCGAATTTCACGACATCGGTGCGAAAGCCCGATGTGTTGACGTTGGCGACGTTGTTGGCGATCGTCTGGAGGCGTTTCTCGAGCGCGACCTGCGCCGACAATCCGACATAGAGGGCCGATTGCATGGCTTACCTGTTGAACCTGATATTCTGAAGCGTCGTGAGCATATCGGTGTCGAGACCGGCCGACGATGTCGAGGCGCCGGTGATCAGCACCAGCGCGGGGTTGGTCGAGCTATCGTTCTGGACCTGGGTCGCATCCCACATCGCCGCGAAGCGCTGCACGAATTTGGTGACCTTGGCCGGGTTCTTGAAATCGGCGAGGTCGATCTTGTCCGTGATCATCTTGGCCTGGATGTCGATGTCGGACGAGCTGATCGTCGACGACCAGCCCTCTGCGGTCTGCACCACCTGGGTCAGGGCCTTGTCGGCGAGGATCTGGTAGGGGCTCGTGATCGAGGCGGCCTTGCGCGTGAAATACAGGGCGAGCCGGAGGCCCTCATTCTGGTCGCCGGCGTTCTGCTCCAGCGTCTGGGTGGCATAATGACTGGTCGTGCCTGATGTGGCCGCTGTGCTCTGGGTCGCGGCGGCGCCGAGCGCTGCGAAGTTGAAGGCGGCGGCGAACTCCCGGTAGCGGCTGTCGCTCAGCTTGTTGGCGAAGGTGTTGGAGGTCGCGATGCCCTCGGTCAGCACCTTCCGCATGAACGCCTTGGCGTAGATCATGTCGTCGAGGCCATAGGCCTTCATCGCGTAGGAGTAGAGCCTATAGTTGTTGAGGAAATCGTCGATGGTTTTCACCTTGCCGATATTGGCAAGATAATAGGCGGTGTCGCGGCTCACGTCCGGCTGCTGCTCGACCTGAGTCAGCGACTTGCTCATGTCCGTAGTCAGCCTGGTGTAATCCGCGATGGTGGATAGCATGGCCCGCGCCCCTCTGGTCGCCGCTGCGACCCCGTCGCAAGCTGCCGCGAATTGCTTGCGCGGGGCTGGCGAGGGCGGAAGGACGCGCAAGCCAGCCTCGCGCAAGCGTCGCCGACTAGATGTTCCCGATGGGATCGGCGATGGAGCGGCGCGTTGGGCAGTTTCGTGGGGATTGTCATCACCGTGGCAGCACTGCTTGGCGGATTTGCCGCCATGGGCGGGCACCTGGCCGTGCTGATGCAGCCGTGGGAGTTCGTGATCATCATGGGCACCGCGGTCGGCACCTTCATCGTGGCCAATCCATGGAAGACGGTTGTCGACACCGGCGTGGCCTGCATGCAGGCCGTCACCGGCGCGGTGCCTGGCCAGCGCTATTACCTTGACCTGCTCGGCGCGCTTCATGCCTTGATGCGCGAGTTGCGCGGCAAGGGCCGCAACGAGGTCGAGGCGCATATCGACGATCCCTCGTCCTCCGAGATCTTCAAGGCGTTCCCGAGCGTGCTCGGCGATCCGTCTTTGCTCCAGTTCATCTGCGACTATGTGCGCCTGATCATCATGGGCAATGCCCGTACCCATGAGATCGAGGCGCTGATGGACGAGGAGATCCACACCATCGTGAAGAGCAAGCTGACGCCCTATCATGCGCTGGTGGTGGTGTCCGAGGCGCTGCCCGCGCTCGGCATCGTCGCGGCGGTGCTCGGCGTCATCAAGGCCATGGGCGCGCTTGACCAGTCGCCGAAGCTGCTCGGCGGCTTCATCGGCGCGGCGCTGGTCGGTACCTTCGCCGGCATCTTCCTGTCCTACGGCATCATTTCGCCCTTCGCGCTGAAGATCAAGATGACGCGCGAGAAGAAGTGCCGGCCCTACATCATCGTCAAGCAGACCCTGCTGGCGTTCATGAATGGCGCCATGCCGCAGATCGCCGTCGAGCACGGCCGCAAGATGATCGCGAGCTCTGAACGGCCGTCGATCGACGTCGTCGAGAACGAGACGATCGCGGGACCCAAGGCCGTCGTGACTGACGCTGAACCCAAGGCGGCACGCGCATGACGATGGAAGACGTCGAGATCGATCAGCGCAAGCAGCTGCCGAACTATCTGCTGGACGCCGCCGGCATCTCGATCGAGCGCATGCCGATGCTCAATGTGATCTTCGATCGCATGGCGGCATCGTGCACGGACAGCCTGCAGCCGATGGCTGGCACGCCCTGCTATTTCTCGGTCAACGGCATCACCAACGACCGTGTCGGCGACATCATCAAGGACTATGAGGGCAATGCGGTCGCCGCCGTGCTCTACGCCGAGCAGTGGGACTCCCGCGTCATTATCATGCTCGACCGTGACTTCGTGTTCACGATGGTCGAGGCGATGTTCGGCTCCGACGGTGCCGAGCCGCCGCTCGATGTCGAACGCACTTTCTCGAACATCGAGATCCGCCTGGTTCAGGCGCTGTTCGACCGGTTCGCCAAGGCGCTGCAGGCGGCTTTCGCCGGCACCTCCAACGTCACCTTCCGCGTCGAGCGGGTCGAGACGGCGATGGCGTCGCTGGCGATCGGGCGCGCCAGCAACATGTCAATCTGTGCGAACATGATGGTGCAGGCGCTTTATCGCGGCGGTCAGATGTTCCTGATCATTCCGCACTCCGCGCTCAACCCGCTCAGGCAGAAGCTTGCCCATGTCGTCGTCAGCGAAGGCGGCGCGGCCGATCCGCGCTGGCGCGAGCAGATGGAGAGCGAGGTTCACCGCACCGAGGTGACCCTGAGCGCGGTGCTCGACGAGAAGATGATCACCCTCGAGGACGTCGTCAAATTCAAGATTGGGCAGGTCCTGGAGCTTGAGGCGACGCCGCGTACGCTGGCGCGGCTCGAGAGCAACAACCAGGTGCTGTTCTGGTGTCAGATCGGCCAGCTCGATGGCTACTACGCCATGCAGGTGGCAGATCCCGTCGATCAGAAGCGGGAGTTCGTCGATGATATCCTATCTCGTTGATGCGGTGCTGCTGATCGCGCTGGCCTTCACGAGCATGCGGGTGACCCGGATGCACCGCGAGCTCGCGAAGCTGCGCAGCTACCAGGGAGAGTTCTCGACCATCGTCCACGAGACCGCCGGCGCCTTCGACACCGTCATTACCGCGGCGCATGATTCCACGGCAAATCTGGGCCGGCTTGCCAATGTGCTGAGCGCAAAGATCGATCAGGCCCATGAGGCGATCGCCGCACTCGATGCACGCAGCGGGCTGCAGGGCGCCGTGACCGTGAATGGTCCTGAGGCCAACACGCACTAGAGCATGATCCGGAAAAGTGTGAAGCGGTTTTCCGAAAAGATCATGCTCAAACAAAGAGCTAAAGCGCGATGACGATTCAACCCAATCTCATCGCGCTTTAGGGCCGGAAACGGCCGAAGAGACAGATCGGAACGTCGCGACGCTCCGGGAGCGGAACTACCAAGAGGCGATACCAGATGGCGCAATCCTTCGACTACGAATCTGCAACCGCATCCGACGATGCCGAGACCTCTCCGCTCGACCGGCTGGCGGAGATTGCCGCCCGCACCGCCGAGGAGACCGGCAAGTTCGCCAATGTGGATGCTATCATGCGCATTCCCGTCACCATGCAGGTGGTGCTGGGATCGGCGACCATCCCGGTGGCGAATTTGATGAAGCTCGGCCGTGGTGCTGTGGTTCCGCTGGATCACCGCGTCGGCGAGCCGGTTGACGTCGTGGTCAACGGCCGCGTCGTTGCCCGCGGCGAAGTGGTCGTCGTCGAGGAGGACAATTCCCGCTTCGGTGTCTCGCTGACCGAGATTGTCGGACCGCTGGGGCAGGGTGATTCCTGACCATGGCGGCACCGGTCGCTCCCATCAAGCAGCGCGGCGTTGCCACGCTGGGCGGAACAGAAAAGGTCGCGGCGCTGCTGCTGGCCATGGGCCGCCAGGCCGCGGCCAGCGTGCTCGCGCAGTTCGAACCGCAGGACATTCGCGTCGTCACCAAGGCCGCGGCCGAGCTGAGGCCGATCACGGCGCAGGAACTCGAGGCGATCGTCGAGGAATTTGCCCAGCAATTCTCGATGGGCGCCAACATCCTCGGCACTCTCGGCGGCCTCGAAGCCGTGCTGGGCGACGTGCTTCCCGCCGACCAGGTCACGGCCATCATGTCGGACCTGCTCGGAAATTCCAGCCGATCGGTGTGGGATCGCGTCTCGTCGGTGTCGGAAAATTCGCTGGCGACCTACCTCTCCAAGGAACATCCGCAGACCGCGGCGCTGATCCTGTCCAAGGTCAAGCCGTCCTGCGCGGCCAAGGTGATGAGCCAGCTGCCGTCGAGCCTGCGCAACGAATTGATGCGGCGCGTGCTCAGCCTCAAGCCGATCGTCGACGATGCGATGAAGGTGCTCGAGAAGACGCTGCACGAAGACCTGACGCTCAATTTCGCCCGCAATCTCGGCGCGGACACCTACGCGCGTGTCGCCGACATCATCAACAAGATGGAGCGCGGTCATATCGAGGACATGCTGAAGAGCCTGTCGGAAAAGCGGCCGAAATCGGCCGAAGTGCTGAAGGAGCTGCTGTTCACCTTCGACGACGTCATCAACCTGGCCCCGAAGGCGCGCACCATGATCTTCGATCAGGTGCCGACCGACCGCATCGTCGTGGCGCTGAAGGGCACCGATAAGCATTTCCGCGAGTTGATCCTGTCCGCGGTCGCCTCGCGCGTTCGCCGCGTCGTCGAAGCCGAGCTTGCCATCGGCGAGCCGTCGAACCAGCGCGACGTGCTGGAGGCGCGCCGCGTGATCACTGATCTCGCGCTCGACCTGGCTGAGAAGGGTGAAATCGAGCTCAACCCCGACCAGGAGGATGAGCTGGTCTTCCGCTGACCGCTGAACGGGCATGGCAGAATCCGATCAGGAGAGCAAAACAGAAGAACCGACCGAGAAGAAAGTCCGCGATGCGCTCGAACAGGGCAAGATTCCGGTCTCTCGGGAGGCGTCCATGTTCGCGTCCATGACGGCGCTGATGGTGATTCAGGCGTTCCTGATCGGCCAGGGCGTGCAGCAGCTGACGCCGACCTTGAAGGGCTTTCTCGACGATCCCGACGGCTTCCCGCTTCATACCGGTGCGGACGCGCAGAATCTGCTCACCGTGGTCGGCCTCGAGGCCCTGCGCTTTCTGGTGCCGCTGGTCGTGATCCTGGCGGTGTTCGGGCTCGCAGCGTCGCTGCTGCAGAACGCGCCGCGCCTGGTGCTGGAGCGCATTCAGCCCGACTTCTCGCGTATTTCGCCCGCGAGTGGCTGGAACCGCGTCTTCGGAACTCAAGGGCTCGTCGAGTTCGCCAAGTCGATGTTCAAGCTGGTCTCGGTGACAGCAGTGGTCTGCTTCGTATTGCGCTCGTCGGAGGCGAGGGCGTTCGAAGCTATGTACACCGATCCGGTCGCGTTGCCCGAGATGATCCTCACCATCGCGATGCGGATCGTGTCGGCGATCTGCATCGCGACGATCGTGCTGGTCGCGATCGATCTCGCCTGGGCGCGCTTCCACTGGCGGCGCGAGCTGCGCATGACCAGGCAGGAGATCAAGGACGAGCACAAGCAGGCGGAGGGCGATCCGCTGATCAAGGCGCGGTTGCGTTCGCTCGCGCGCGACCGCTCGCGCCAGCGCATGATCGCTTCCGTGCCGCGCGCAACGCTGGTGATAGCGAACCCGACGCATTTCGCGATCGCGTTGCGCTACAACCGCGACGAAAACCCGGCACCGCTCGTGGTGGCCAAGGGCATGGACGTGATCGCGCTGAAGATTCGCGAGGTCGCCGAGCAGAGCCAGATTCCGGTGATCGAGAACAAGGCGCTCGCCCGTGCGCTTTACGAAGCGGTGCAGGTCGATCAGGTGATTCCAGCCGAATTCTTCCGTCCCGTCGCCGAGATCATCTATTTCCTGCAGTCGAAGCAGGCCCCGCGGCCCGCGAAGGTTCAGTAGAATCGCCGGAATGGTGCTCCGCGCAACAGCTTGACGAAAGCTTAACGCCCTAGGGTTCTCTCCAATGAACCATAATGGGGCCGTCGTGGGACCGCTTTATCTCTTCGAACTCGCATCGTCGCAGGCACGCTGGCTCGAGCTTCGTCAGTCGACCATTGCCACCAATGTCGCCAATGCCAATACGCCGGGCTTCAAGGCGCGCGATGTTGAACCGTTCAACAAGGTGCTCGACGCGGTGCCGGTGAGACTGGCCACCACGTCGCCCGGCCACATGCAATTGTCGCCGGCGGAAACCGACACGCGGGCTACCGCCAAGAAGGACAGCTGGGACGTCGTCCACTCCGGCAACTCCGTGAGCCTGGAGCAGGAGATGATCAAGGGCAGCGACGTCAATCGCGACTATTCGATGAATTCGGCGATTGTGCGTTCGTTCAACCGCATGGTCATGACCAGCGCGAAGACCTGAGGTGAACTGACATGCTTGACGCTCTATCGGCATCGTTGACGGTTGCGAGTTCCGGGCTCGAGGCGCAATCGACGCGCATGCGTGTCGTCTCGGAAAACCTCGCCAACGCCACGTCGACCGGGCACACCGCGGGGGCCGATCCCTATCAGCGCAAGACCATCACCTTCGATGCCGCGCTCGATCGGGCCTCCGGCACGCAGCTGGCGAAGGTCAAGGAAATCGGGGTCGACACCACGCCGTATCGCGTCGAGTACGACCCGGGACATCCCGCTGCTGACAAGGCCGGCTACGTCAAGATGCCCAACGTCAACATGATGATCGAGATGGCGGACATGCGGGAGGTCAACCGCTCCTATGAGGCCAATCTCCAGGTCGTGAAACAGGTGAGGTCGATGCTCGGCATGACCATCGACCTGCTGAGGAGCTGACGATGCTTGAAGCGATTTCGTCGACTGCGATCACCGCAGCGCAGGCGGCCTCTCGCGCGACCGAGACACAAACCATTGCGCCGACGGGGACGTCCGCGGTCCAATCCGCTGACGATGTCGGCTTCGATTCCGTGATGAAGCAGGTGACCACGGACGCGATCGGAACGTTGAAGACGGGCGAAGCGGCGTCGATCTCGGCGATGCAGGGCAAGGAATCGACGCGAAAGGTCGTGGAGGCGCTGATGTCGGCCGAGCAGGCCCTGCAGACCGCGGTCGCGGTTCGCGACAAGGTCGTGCAGGCCTACCAGGAAGTCGTTCGAATGTCGATTTGATCTGAAGGAGCAACCTAAGTGAAATCGCTCGCCATCGCCGCCACGGGCATGAATGCCCAGCAGACCAACATCGAAGTCATCGCGAACAACATCGCCAACATCAACACCACGTCGTTCAAGCGCGCGCGTGCGGAATTCACCGATCTGTTCTACCAGATGGACCGCATGCAGGGCGTCGCAAACGTCAACGGCTCCTCGCCGATTCCGGAGGGCGCAAATCTCGGCCTCGGCGTCAAGTCGGCGGCGATCCGCAAGCTGCACATCCAGGGCGCGCTGACGCAGACCGGTAATCCGTACGATCTCGCGATCAACGGTCGGGGCTGGTTTCAGGTGCTGGGGCCGAACAACGAGGTGCAATACACCCGCGCGGGCTCGTTCAACACCAACGCGACTGGCCAGCTGGTGACGATAGACGGCTACCTGCTGGATCCCAACATCACGGTGACGCAGGGGACGGTGCAGGTCACCGTGAACCAGACCGGCCAGGTCTTCGCCAAGCTGGATACGGAGGTCAATCCGCGCCAGATCGGCCAGCTCAACCTTGCCAATTTCGCCAACGAGGCAGGTCTCGAGCCGCTCGGCAGCAATCTCTATCGCGAAACCACGGCATCGGGCGCGCCGGTGGTTGGTCTGCCCGGCGATGCAGGCTACGGCAAGATCAACCAGCAATATCTAGAAGCTTCGAACGTCGATCCCGTCAAGGAAATCACCGAGTTGATCTCGGCGCAGCGCGCCTACGAGATGAACGCCAAGGTGATCCAGGCGTCGGATGACATGGCCTCGACGGTATCGAAGGGTCTCAGTCGCTAGTTTCGGTGTGTCCATGTTGAACTGGGTGGGCCTGATCGTGCGCGGGTTGGCCGCCGCGCTGCTGGTTCTCGTCTTCGCGGGGTACGCCGCCGCGGACGAGAAGCGGCTTCCCGTGCCCGCGATGTCGATCCGCGCCGGCGAGCTGATCAGGGAAGACATGATCACCGAACGCAGCTTTGACCAGAATGCGCTCGGCGTCGCCATGTTCGTCGAAGGGCGTCAGGTCCTGGTCGGCCGGATGGCGCGGCGGGCGCTGTTGCCGGGTCAGCCGATCCCGACCAATTCGGTGGAGGACCCCTGGACCATCGCCCGCGGCGCGACGGTGAAGGTGGTTGTCGAAGACTCCGGCTTGTCGATCGTGACGTACGGATCGGCGATGCAATCCGGTGCGCCGGGTTCGCTCATCACCGTGCGAAACACCGACACTGGCGTGATCATCAGGGCCATCGTCCAGCCGGACGGCACCGTCAAGGTCGCGGACGGGTCATGACCAGAGTCCTGATCGCGCTTCTGCTGATCTTCTCCGTCGCCAGCGCCCATGCTGCCGTCCGCATCAAGGACATCGCTGACATCAAGGGCCTGCGCGAGAACCAGATCGTCGGCTATGGCCTGGTGATCGGCCTCAACGGCACCGGCGACACCCTGCGCAACGCTCCTTTCACGGAACAGTCGCTGCAGTCGATGCTCGAGAACATGGGAATCAACGTCCGCAACGAGACGAGCAGCACGAACAATCAGTCGCGGCCGACGACTCTGCGCACGCGGAACGTCGCCGCCGTGATGGTGACCGCGGACCTGCTGCCCTCGATCGGGCCGGGCGAACGGATGGACGTCACCGTGTCGTCCCTTGGCGATGCGACCTCGTTGCTTGGCGGCACGCTGGTGATGACGTCGCTGCGCGCGGCCGACGGTGCGGTCTATGCGGTGGCGCAAGGTGCAGTCACGGTCGCCGGCTACAGCGTCGGAGGCCAGGCCCAGAACGTCAGCCAGGGCACGCCGACCGCGGGCCGCATTCCGAACGGCGCGCTGGTGGAGCGCGAGGTGCAGGGAAGCCTCCACGAGATGGAATTCCTGGTGCTGGAGCTGAAGAACCCCGATTTCGTCACGGCGACGCGGATCCTCGACGCCGTCAATCGCTATGCCGGCGGCCGCTATCGTGCCCAGATTGCCTTTGAGCGCGACTACCGGACCATCGTGCTGTCGAAGCCGCGCTATGTCGGGCCGGTTCGCTTTCTCGCCGAGATCGGCGAGCTGACCGTCGAGCCCGACACGCCCGCGCGCGTCGTGATCAATGAGCGCACCGGCACGGTGGTGATCGGACGCGACGTGCGGATATCAACCGTCGCCGTCACGCATGGCAATCTGACAGTTCGCGTCACCGAGCTGCCCGTGGTGTCGCAGCCGGCGCCGTTCTCGCAAGGCCAGACCGTCGTGGTGCCCCAGACCATCGTCGAGGCCAATGAGGCAGGATCGCAGGTAGCGATCCTGAGCGGCGTCGATCTGCAGCGCCTGGTGCGCGGATTGAACCAGATCGGACTGAAACCGTCCGGCATCATCGCGATCCTTCAGGCGATCAAGACCGCCGGCGCGCTGCAGGCTGAAGTCATCGTGCAATGATGCACAAGCGTCGTGCAAGCTTGGTCGCTCAATGCTCAGGTCCTGACCGGGAATCGCACGCGGGCCGATGCTGAAGCTTGATCACAAAGCGCACCTCCTTCTGGCCACGGTGTTCGTGCTCGCGAACACTTCGCCTGTGCTCGGGCTGGACGAACCGAAGCCGTCGAAGCCGCTCAATCTGCTCTCGTTCGCACGCGCTCGCGCGCCCGGGCCGCAGAGGTCGCAGGCACAGGCTGCGTCTGTTCCAGGCGATAATTCGCGGGCCACGGCCTGGGCGGCCGAGGATTCAGGGCCCGCTACCACCGGTGCGGTGCCCGAGGCGGCTGCTCCAGCACCGGCTCCCGTTCCGGCGCGTCCGGCGAAGTCAGGCAGCGGCACAGCGCCGCCGAAGCCGGTGCCGGCACAAACCGCTGCGCCGGCGGACAACGAAGTCGCGCTGTTCTGTAGCAACGTCGCCGATCCCGCCGTCGACGCCAGGCTCGCCTGGCAGCTGAAAGAGCTGGAGAAGGCCGAGAGCCTGCTGCGCGAGCGGATCGCCGAAGTCGAGGCCAAGCGGGCCGAGTATGAGAAGTGGATGGCGCTCCGCGACGACTTCCTGAAGAAGGCCGAAGCCAACGTCGTCGAGATCTATTCGCGCATGAAGCCGGACGCGGCCGCAACCCAGATCGCGGGCATGGCTGACGAAACAGCCGCGGCGGTTCTTGCGAAGTTGAGTCCGAGGAGCTCGAGCGCGATTTTCAACGAGATGGAGACCGGGCGCGCAGCGCATCTCGCTGACCTGCTCGGTGGAATGCGTCGCGTGGATGACGGGAAGACGAAGTAAATGAAGACGCCATGCCTCATCCTGTCGCTGTTGCTTCTCGCCGGATGCTCCCACGACCCGGCAGAAATCCTGACCGGCCCGAAGCTGTCGCCCGTGGGCAGCGGCCTGAGGACGCCGGCGGAGCCTATTCCGGTGACGCCCCGCATGCACCAGCCCGTCAGCTATCGCTCGACCTGGGACGACGGTACCGATCTCTACCGCGATCCCCGTGCGCGCCGCGTCGGCGACGTCGTGACGGTGATCATCTCGATGCAGGACAAGGCCAAGCTCGACAACAAGACCGATCGCTCGCGCGATTCGCAGATCCAGTTCGGGTTGAACTGGCTGATGGACGTCGCAGGATGGAAGGACAAGGGCCAGGCCAACGCCAACCTCAACACCAATACGCAGATCAAGGGCAACGGTCAGATCGACCGCTCCGAAGACATCAAGCTTTCCATCGCGGCCGTCGTCACCGACGTGCTGCCGAACGGAAATATGATGATCAGCGGCTCGCAGGAGTTCGGCATCAACACGGAGATGCGCGTGCTCAATGTCGGCGGCATCGTGCGTCCGCGGGATATTTCGCGAACCAACACGATCTCCTACGAGAAGATCGCCGAGGCGCGCGTGTCCTATGGGGGTCGCGGAAATCTGTCTGACGTGCAGCAGCCTGGTTGGGGACACCGGATCTATGATGCCGTGGCACCGTTCTGAGGCTCGCGCGTCATGGGAGCGGGGGGCGTCATGCGCCTGATCGCGGCCATCGTCGTGCTGACCCTGGTCGCGATAGGCGCCGGCGCGCTTGCTGGCCTGCATCTGTTCGCCGCCGCCGAGCGCGTCGCCGATGCAAAGAAGGGCGCTACCCCGCCGCCGGTCGCGTCGAGCTATTCGGGAAGCGCGCGGCTGAGAAAGCTGTCACCGATCGTGACCAATCTTGCGGCGCCAGCCAACAACTGGGCCCGGGTCGAGGCCTCCATGGTAACCGACAGCATGAGTGACGAGGATGCCGGCATCCTCGCTGCCCATATCAGCGAGGACATCGTCACCTATCTTCGCTCGGCCTCGGTTGCGCAGTTCGAAGGCACGCGAGGGCTTCAGCATCTGCGCGACGATCTGTCCGAACGCGCCAGCATCCGCTCGTCCGGCAAGGTCCGCGAATTGATCATTGAGACGTTGGTGATCCAGTGAAATTGAGAGTCCTGCTGCTCGCATTGCTGCTGGTCGTGCTGCCCGAAGTGGCATTCGCCCAGATCCCGGACCTCAACTCGCTGCTGCCGCCGGGCAACGGTTCGACCAGCGGACGCATCATCCAGCTCATGGCGCTGCTGACGGTCCTGTCCGTCGCACCGGGGCTGCTCATCATGGTGACGAGCTTTACCCGCTTCGCGGTCGCTCTGTCCTTCCTGCGCGCCGGGCTCGGTCTTCAAACGACGCCTCCGAACCTCGTGCTGATCAGCCTCGCACTGTTCATGACCTTCTACGTCATGGCGCCGACTTTCGATCGCGCCTGGGAGACCGGCGTGCAGCCGCTGATGAAGAATGAGATCTCGGAGGAGGACGCCTATCTGAAGATCAGCGATCCGTTCCGCGAGTTCATGCTGGCCCATGTCCGTGATAAGGATCTGCAGACATTCGAGTCGCTCGCCGCGGAAAGCTTTCGCAAGAAGTTCGACGACAAGCGCATCGATATGCGCGTCATCATCCCGGCCTTCATGATCTCCGAGCTCCGGCGTTCGTTCGAGATCGGTTTCCTCATCATCCTGCCGTTCCTCGTCATCGACATGATCGTGGCGACGCTGACCATGTCGATGGGCATGATGATGATGCCGCCGTCGATCCTCGCGCTTCCGTTCAAGGTGCTGTTCTTCGTGCTGATCGACGGCTGGAATCTGCTCGCCTCCGGACTGGTGCGATCGTTCTCTTGAGGGCCATTATTGGCCCTGAGAATCGTTAAGGTTAGTAAAGAGTAATATTAACCATATGATTTTGCTGAGGAATTCAATCTCGCTTTAATCCGGAAGCAAGATTCGGCGTGCTACCAATGCGGCACGGCGGGTTGGACCCACCCACATCAGTCCAAAGGCATGATGCCGCCCCTCCGTACCGGTGGAAGCCCGGTATGTCCCCTCGTGAAATGTAACGCGTACATAAAGGGACATTCGCAATGTCAAGCCTGCTTACGAACTCGACCGCCATGACCGCGCTCCAGACCCTGCGGTCTGTGAGTTCGCAACTCGCCACCACGCAGACCCGCATCTCCACCGGCCAGCGCGTCTCGACCGCGTCGGACAACGCGGCCTACTGGTCGATCGCAACCTCGATGCGCGCCGACAACGCTGCGCTCTCCGCGGTCTCCGACTCGCTCGGTCTTTCGGCCGCGACCGTCGACACCGAATATACCGCTCTGACCTCGGTTGTCGGCGACAGCAACGGCGGCCTCACCAAGCTGCAATCGCTGTTGGTCGAAGCCAAGACCGCAGGTATCGACCGCACCAAGATCCAGGCCGATATCACCCAGATCCAGCAGCAGATGAAGGGCACCGCCAATGCGGCGACCTTCAACGGTGTGAACTGGCTGAGCACAACCACGGCCACGCCGACGACGGTGAACCTGGTGTCGTCGTACTCTCGCGTCGGCGGTACGCCGACCACCGGCTCCATCGGCCTGACCGTTGCCAACTACTCGCTCTACACCTCGTCCACCAGCGGCATCCTGGACAAGGTGAGCGGCGGCGCGTCGGTCGATACTATCAATATCGGCACGCTGACTGACTCGGCAGCCGACCAGACCACCCTCGACGGTTACATCGCGCAGGTCACTGGTGCGATCAACTCGGTGGCTTCGGCCGCCGCCGACCTCGGCGCCGTCAAGAACCGTATCTCGACCAACACCGACTTCGTGAAGTCGCTGATGGACTCGGTGAGCCGCGGTATCGGCCAGCTCGTCGACGCCGACATGAACCAGGAGTCCACCCGTCTGTCGGCCCTCCAGGTCCAACAGCAGCTCGGCGTCCAGGCGCTCTCGATCGCCAACAGCAGCAGCCAGAGCATCCTCTCGCTGTTCCGCTAAGTCTGACGACAATTTGAGGGGGCCGCGCTTCTCGCGAAGTGCGGCCTTTTCGTTTGAGGCGACGTCCAGGGCGCGTCGCAACTTTGGCTTCGCTGTTGCGGCGAGGACACAGAGCCACAAGCCTCGCACAAGCTTCGAGCGTTACGGTCGCCGTACGACAGGTTGGGCCCTCAACGCTCTTGCGCAGCCCAAAGGCATGACGCCGCCCTGTCGTACCGGTGCAAGTCCGGTATGTCCCCAAAACAACTCGATCTTCAAAGGGACATCAAAATGGGTTCTAGCCTTCTCACCAACTCCGCCGCTATGACCGCGCTGCAGACGCTGCGCAACGTCAGCTCCAGCCTGCAGACCACGGAAAACCGCATCTCGACCGGCCAGCGCGTCGCCACTGCGTCGGACAACGCAGCCTACTGGTCGATCGCAACCTCGATGCGCGCCGACAACGCCGCGCTCTCCGCCGTCTCCGACTCGCTCGGTCTGTCGGCCGCGACCGTCGACACCGAATATACCGCTCTGACCGCGGTCGTCGGTGACAGCACCGGCGGCCTGACCAAGCTGCAGGCGCTGCTGGTCGAAGCCAAGACCGCCGGTATCGACCGCACCAAGATCCAGGCCGACATCACCCAGATCCAACAGCAGATGAAGGGCACCGCCAATGCGGCGACCTTCAACGGCGTGAACTGGCTGAGCACGACGACGGCGACGCCCGCGACCTTCGACCTGGTGTCGTCGTTCTCGCGCGTCGGCGGCACGCCCACCATCGGCTCCATCACGCTGACGATCTCCAACTATTCGCTCTACACCTCGTCTACCAGCGGCATCCTCGACAAGGTCAGCGGTGGTGCGTCGGTCGACACGATCAGCATCTCAACGCTGACCGATTCGGCGGCGGACCAGACCACGCTCGATGGCTACATCTCGCAGGTCACCACCGCGATCAACTCGGTCGCCTCGGCCGCTGCCGACCTCGGCGCCGTGAAGAACCGCATCGCGACCAACACCGACTTCGTCAAGACCCTGATGGACTCGGTGAATCGTGGTGTCGGCCAGCTCGTCGACGCCGACATGAATGCGGAATCCACCCGCTTGCAGGCGCTCCAGACCCAGCAGCAGCTCGGCGTCCAGGCGCTCTCGATCGCCAACCAGAACAGCCAGAGCATCCTCTCGCTGTTCCGCTAACCCTGAACACGACCTGAGGGAGCCGCGCTTCTCGCGAAGCGCGGCTCCTTTCCTTTTGGGTACGCTGTTGGCGTGCCGGAAGATCTCGACTTCTCGCCTTGAACTGTCGCTCCTCCCCGGTGCAGTCATGGCGCCACAAGCTTCGCGCAAACTTCGCGTGCTATCGCCGCCGTTACGGCAGGTTGAGCGCGCTTTTTGCAGCCCAAAGGCATGATGCCGCCCTGTCGTACCGGTGCAAGCCCGGTATGTCCCAACAATTTCAATTCGTTTTCAGGGGACGTCAAACATGAGTTCTAGCCTTCTCACCAACTCCGCGGCAATGACCGCGCTGCAGACGCTGCGCAACGTCAGCTCCAATCTGCAGACCACCGAAAACCGGATCTCGACCGGCCAGCGCGTCGCCACCGCGTCGGATAACGCCGCCTATTGGTCGATCGCGACCTCGATGCGCGCCGACAACGCCGCGCTCTCCGCCGTCTCCGACTCGCTCGGTCTGTCGGCTGCGACCGTCGACACCGAATATACCGCGCTAACCGCGGTTGTCGGCGACAGCACCGGCGGCCTGACCAAGCTGCAGTCGCTGCTGGTGGAAGCCAAGACCGCCGGCATCGACCGCACCAAGATCCAGGCCGATATCACCCAGATCCAGCAGCAAATGAAGGGCACCGCCGCGGCGGCGACCTTCAACGGCGTGAACTGGCTGAGCACGACGACGGCGACGCCCGCGACGTTCGACCTGGTGTCCTCGTTCTCGCGCGTCGGTGGCACGCCCACCATCGGCTCCATCACGCTGACGATCTCCAACTACTCGCTCTACACCTCGTCCACCAGCGGCATCCTGGACAAGGTGAGTGCCGGCGCATCGGTCGACACGATCAGCATCTCAACGCTGACCGACTCGGCAGCCGACCAGGCCACGCTCGACGGTTACATCACGCAGGTCACGGCCGCGATCAACTCGGTAGCCTCGGCTGCCGCCGACCTCGGCGCCGTCAAGAACCGCCTCGCGACCAACACCGACTTCGTCAAGACCCTGATGGACTCGGTGACCCGCGGTGTCGGCCAGCTTGTTGATGCCGACATGAACGCGGAATCCACCCGCCTGCAGGCGCTCCAGACCCAGCAGCAACTCGGCGTCCAGGCGCTGTCGATCGCCAACCAGAATAGCCAGAGCATCCTCTCGCTGTTCAAGTAAGCTTCGGCTTCGAAAGCGACCGTGCTCCTCTGGGAGCACGGTCCCGCTGCGACCGGCGGACGTGACGGCACATGACGTGCCCGCAATTGATTTCCTGACGCCAGACGTCAAAGCGACGTGTCGTCCGCGCGGGCGCTCGCTCGTTGCCGTTGAACCGGTTGCGATGTCTGAACTTCCTGCAAAATTGCAACGCCTCGCCTGCGAAGCGACATATTCGCATGCTCGCGCAACCCTCAGACAAGGTTGGCAGCGGAGTGTCCTTGCCATTCGCATTGGTACGAGGTCACATGCTCAGTCGCGCGCAGCTACAGCAGCTGCTCAACAATCTGCTGGAACTTGGGCCGCGACGTCTGATGGCCTTGGGATTGATCGGCTTCGCCGTCCTCGTCACCGTGGTTGGCGGCGCCTATTATCTGAGCCGTCCGGAATACGAAACGCTTTATACCGGCCTCACGCGCGAAGACGTGACACGCATCGGGGCTACGCTGCGCGAGCAGAACATCACCTTCGATATCAGCGCGGCCGGTGATGCCGTCTCGGTGCGACCGAGCCAGACCGCGCAGGCGCGAATGCTGCTCGCCGAGAAGGGGCTGCCGACCAGCGCCAATTCCGGTTACGAGCTGTTCGACAAGATCGGTTCGCTCGGGCTGACTTCATTCATGCAGGAGGTCACCAAGCTGCGTGCACTCGAAGGCGAGATTGCGCGCACCGTTCAGCTGATGAAAGGCGTCAAGGCGGCACGGGTGCACATCGTGATGCCGGTACGCGGCTCGTTCCGCGCGACGCAGCAGCCGCCTTCCGCGTCGGTCGTGCTGCGCACTGACGGTGCGATCGAGGCGCGGACGGCGCAGTCGATCCGCCACCTGGTCGCGGCCGCCATTCCCGGCATGACGCGCGACAAGGTCACGGTGCTCGATGCCGACGGCTCGATGCTGCTGGCGGAGGAAGACGAGGCCAGCGCCGCGCCGACCAAGATGGCGAGCCTGCAGAAGACCGTCGGCGGAATGGTGCAGGAGAACATCCGCAAGGCGCTGACGCCCTATCTGGGGTTGGACAATTTCGAGGTCAGCGTCGCGCCCCAGCTCTCGACCGACAAGCGCCAGATCAACGAGACGGTCTACGATCCGGAGACACGTGCCGAGCGTTCCGTACGCAACGTTCGCGAAAACGAGAAGTCATCGAACGCCGACCGCTCGACGCCGACGACGGTCCAGCAAAACCTGCCGGACCAGCAGGTCAATGCCGGCGGCACCAAGAACTCCAGCGAGGACAAGACCCGCCGCGAGGACGTCACCAATTTCGAGGTCTCGTCCAAGACCACGACGACGGTCAGTGACGGCTATTCGGTCAAGAAGCTCTTCATCGCCGTGCTGGTCAACCGGGCTCGGCTGGTCGCCGACCTCGGCGACAAGACCAACCAGGCCATCGTCGACAGCAAGCTCGCCGAGATCAGCCAGCTGGCGGCAACCGCCGGCGGACTGGACAAGGCGCGCGGCGACCAGATCCAGGTGACGGCGGTCGACTTCGTGGAGGGCTCGCGCGATCTGGCGCCGGTTCCGCCGATCAGCTTTGTCGAGATGATGAACAAGCAGCTCGGCAGCGTGATCAACGCGGTGACGATCCTGGCCGTCGCTTCGATGCTGGTCTGGTTCGGGCTCCGGCCGGCGGTCAACGGCATCCTGACCCATCGTGCAGCGCAGGAACAGAGCGAGGCGGCCGAAGCCGCTGAGCTCGAAGCTGCCACGGCCCTCGCCTTGGCTGAGAGCCAGGACCCCGAGCTCAATCTCGTCGAGGACCTCGAAGGCAAGATGCAGCGTACGCCGCAGAAGCGGCTCGAGCAGATCGTCCGGCTCGATCAGATGCAGGCGGCAGCAATCCTTAAGGATTGGATGCGACGCGAGGAGGCGGCATGAACGCGGCAATCGGAAAGCTCCTGACGCAATTCGACGCCAACGGCAGGGCCAAGTCACCTCCGGCTCCGCTGCCCAAGGTCCAGGACGTGCTGACGAAGCAGAAGGAGGTCCGGCGCGAGCCGCAGCCTCAATCGCAGCGCCAGGAACGCCAGGCGCAATCGCAGCCGCAACTTCAACCGCCGCCTCCGGCGTCTGCGCCGGAAGCAGCACCGCTGAACCTTCTCGAAGACGCTTATCGGCGCGGCCATGCTGCCGGTCTTGCGGAGGGTGAAGCCAAGCTCGCCGAAGAGCGGGTCCGCAGTGCGATCCGGCTGGGAGAGGAGCGGGCCAAATGGTCCGACCAGCAGGCCGTCGCGATCGTCAACGGCTTCGACGCGGCCTGCCGCGAGATCGAGAGCAACATCGCAAGCTCGGTGGCTCGGATATTGCTGCCATTCCTCGCTGAAGCGGTTCGCGACAAGGCGATCGGATCCCTGGTCGAGCAGATCGCGGCGTTGACCTCGAACTCGCCCGTGTCGGTGTTCCGCGTCACAGGACCCAGCGAGCTCATCGACCTGGTCAGGGCACAACTCAATCTGGCCGGCCGCAGCGGTGTCGAATACCAGTCGGCCGACACCGTCGAGGTGCGTGTCCTTGCCGATCAGACCACGATCGAGACGCAGATCTCGACCTGGATCGACCGGCTGAACGAGGCGCGCCGGTAGTTGCACCATGGAGGAGGTCAAGCACGAGCTGGTCATCATCCGCAGGCGGAGCGCCTTCGAGGACGAGAAGGCGCACGGCGGCGTCTGGAAGATCGCCTATGCGGACTTCATGACCGCGATGATGGCGTTCTTTCTGGTGATGTGGCTGCTCAACGCGCTGAACCAGGACCAGAAGCAGATTGTCGCAAGCTACTTCAACCCGATCAAGCTCGCCGAGAACGCGCCCGCGCCCAAGGGGCTCAAGGATCTCTCAAAGAAGGAGTCGACGCCGTTCGAGGGGCAGGACGGCCGGCGCAAGCCCGCCGGACCGAACGAGGAGCGCCGCGGTGACTCGCCGACGGAAGAGAAGCCCCCCTTCTACGAAGAGAAGGTTCTATTCCGCGATCCCTATGCGACTCTCGCCGAGATCGCGACCAGCGCGAACCAGGCCTCGGGCCAGCGGCGCGCCGGGGCCTTGACGTCTGCGGAAGAGGACGGCCTCAAGGGCGGCGATGCCTATCGCGATCCGTTCGATCCCGGCTACTGGAAGCTTGCGCCCGAGGCTTCGAAGGAAGCTGACAGCATCATGGAGGGCGAGCCGGAGGCGAGTGCTTCGGCACGCGACAATCCGGCCAGCACAAATCAGGGCGAGCCGCGCCGCGGCAGGACCGATGATGCCGGCGGCAGCATGGCTCCCGACGCTCAGGCGTCGTCCACAAGCATGTCGCCGCTGCTGCCGCCGGGTCCGGCGCCATCACCGTCTGCGCGCGATGCAGCCATGCAGCCAAGCCCGCAAGCGAATCTCCAGGCCAACGCGACGCCGCAGGCGCGCCCGACCGATGTCCCGAAGGAGTCGGAGGCGCGCGATGCCACCCAGACCCAGCAGCCGACCGTGAAGCAGCTCCAGTCCGCGATTGCCGACGCGCTGTCGGACATCAAGGCCGGCGCCGGTCCGGTGGCCGAGGTCCGCCAGGTCGAAGAAGGCCTGCTGGTCAGCCTCACCGACGATACGAGCTTTGGCATGTTCGCGGTCGGCTCGGCGGAGCCGCGGCCCGAGCTCGTTCGCGTTATCGACAAGATCGGCCCGCTCATCGCAAAACGTCGCGGCATGATCATCGTACGTGGTCACACCGACAACAGGCCCTACAAATCTGACAATTACGACAATTGGCGGCTGTCCACCGCGCGTGCACAGATGGCTTATTACATGCTGGTCCGCTCCGGTATCGATGCCCAGCGGATCGAGCATGTCGAAGGCTATGCCGACCGGAGGCCGAAACTTCCGAACGATCCTGCGGCCGCGCAAAATCGCCGGATCGAGATCCTGATCCGGGAGAAGCGTCCTTGACCAGACCGCTGCTCCGCACCGTTCTGTTGGTGCTGTTGTCGCTGGCCGCGACCCGTGCCTTTTCCGATCCAGCGCCTCCATCGGGCGAGCCGTATGAACTCGTCCGCACGCTGCAGGCGGTGCAAGACGGCATCGCCCGTGGCGATACCGCGGCGCATGGCAGCCACATCGCGCTGATCCGGCAGATCGGCGAAAAATTTCTTGCCGCCGATCCGAACGTGTGGAGCAACCCGCAGAACGGGCAGGCGGTCGTGATCTATCTGCTGTCCGGCGGCGCGCCGCAGATCGTTCGCAAGCTGCCGCGCGACAAGATCAATGTCGACAAGGTGATGTTCGACGGCGCGCTCGCTTATGTCGAGGGACGGCAGGACGAGGCGAGGGAGCTGCTCAAGGACGTCAAGCCGCGCACGATTTCGTCCGGCATGGGCGGGCAGGTGGCGCTGGTCCAGGGCGCGCTGTTCGCGCGGTCAGAGACCTCGCTCGCGATCGAGCGTCTGGACGATGCGCGCCTGCTGCTGCCCGGCACGCTGGTCGAGGAGGCGGCACTGCGGCGCGAGGTCCTTCTGGTCGGCCAGGCCGAGGACTTCGACAAGTTCGAGTTCCTGACGCTGGCCTATATTCGCCACTACCGCAACTCGGTCTATGCCGCCGATTTCTGGCAGCGCTTCTCCACGGGCCTGACGCAATCGAATCTTGCGCTGGACGATCGTCGCTTTGCACGGGTCGCGGCGCTGCTGGAACATGTCGACCGCGCCGGCCGCCTCAAGCTGTATCTGGTGATTGCGCGCGGTGCGTTGATCCGCGGCAAGCTTACTGTCGTGAGCCTCGCAGCCGAGCGGGCGCTGACGCTCAGCGCCGATGTCGCGCCCGATCGGGAACGCGCGCATTTCTATCGCGGCGCATCCCGCGCGCTGACCGACGAATATGACGGCGGTTTCGCCGAGCTGCGGGCGATCGACCGGTCGAAGCTGGCGGAACGCGATGTCCAACTCCTCAACGCAACCCTCCAGCTCGCGCTCGACATTCGCAAGTCGATCACGGGACCGGCGGCCGTCATGACAGCCGACAAGCCACCGCCCACGCCGGCACGGATCGATCTCGCCTCGTCCAACGCGACGCTCGCACGCGCGAAGTCGCAGCTCGGCGAACTGGAGCTTCTCACCAGGGATCATCGCCCATGACCAAGCTCACTGGAACCTCCGGACAGCTCTTCGCCGGTCTCGCCGAAAGCCTTGCGCGCGGGGTGACACGGTCGACGAAAGGGGTGGCAACACCGGGCACGAAAACCGCCGACGATGCCTCGTTTCACGATCTGCTCCACACCGTCTCAAACATGGCCAAGCGGGCTTTGGACGATCAGGAGACCGATACGACCACCAAAGTTGCCCCGGCGCGCCCGCGCGTGAGACAGTTGAGCGAGCCTGGCACGTCGAAGGATGAACCGGTGCACGAACGCACCGAGGAGACCAAATCGTCGGACAAGCAGGAGCAGGTCGATCAGGTCGCGAAGGCTGATGTCTCGCCCAGATTGGGCCTTCCCGCGATGCTGGGGCAGGAGCTCGCTGCCGCGCAGACCGCGGCAATGCAGACACCACAGCCGTCCGGCGACAAGAAGGAGACGTCGGCCCGGGACGAGCGTCCGTCAGCGGCAAAGCAGGGCATCGGCGAGGCAAGGGCGGCGACAGACGTCGCAGGATCCACCGTCGCGCCTTCGTTTGTGGCGCGTTCCGGCGGCGACACGTCCCTCGCGCGCGGGCAGGCGGCCGCAGGTGCACAGGCTGCAGCGATGCCGCAGGGAAGCGCCGCTCCGACGGATGCCATGCCGGCAACACCGGGCTTCGAAGCCGTCGCAGCGAATGTCGAGCGCGCCGCAAAGTCCGCGGGCCGCGACGCCTTGCCTGAGACGACCAAGGTCACGGTCATCCAGCAGGAGACTCATCTGCCTCCTGTGGGGCCGTTCAGCGCGACCCAACAGGTGGCGAACGCCGTCGTGTCCGAGCTCAAGAGGTCACCCGCGCCGGCCGCGTCCGCCGCGACGGATCTCTTGGGCGCGCAGAACAAAGCTCCGGATCAGCCGCTCAAGATCCTCACTGTCAATCTCGAGCCGCCTGATCTCGGCAATGTCACCATGCGTCTTCGTCTCGTCGGCAATGAGGTGTCGGTTCAGCTCGCCGCCGATCGCAAGGACACCAGCACGATGCTGGATCAGCAGCGCGATCAGATCCGCGACCTGATGCAGTCGGCGGGATATGTCGCCGACGTCGCGCCGGTGCAGCACGGTTCGCTCGACGGATTCCAGTCGGGATCCGGCCAGTCGCAGCCGCATCTCTCCGGCCAGCAACAGCAATCATCGCAGTCGCAAGGCGCGTTCGGCGGCGCAGGCACGTCCGGTCAGTCGGACGGCGGCGCCAGGCAGGCCCGCCAAGACCAGCAGCCCAACCAGGAGGCACGCCATGACCAGGACGTGGCGCCACATACTCGTCGCGGCCCTGTCTATTTGTAATGTCGGCGTCGCCGCGGCGGCGACTGACACTGCGCGCCCTTGCGAGCGCGAGATGGCGCGCGCCTCGCAGCAGCACGGAATTCCGCTCGGCATCCTCTATGCGGTCGGCCTCACCGAGACCGGCCGCCGCGGCGCGCTCTATCCTTATGCATTGGGCGCCGAAGGGCAGACCGTGTTCGCCAAGGACATGGACGATGCGATCGCGAATTTCGAGGCGATGCGGGCCAGGGGCATCAAGCTGATCGATCTCGGCTGCATGCAGATCAATCACTATTTTCACGGCGACAAATTCGCGTCGGTGCGGGCGATGTTCGATCCGGCGAAGAATGTCGACTACGCCGCGCGTTTCCTGAAAGAGCTGAAGCAGCGCGAGGGAAGCTGGACCATGGCGGTCGCCCGCTACAATGCCGGTCCCAATAATCAACCGGCGCAGAAGCGCTACGTCTGCCACATCGTTGCGCATCTCGTCTCCAGCGGCTTCGGCGCGTGGACCGACAAGGCGCGCTCGTTCTGTCAGCCCAAGACAATATGAAACGATAACATGAAACGACGACCTGGGATGGCGAGGCGCGACATCAAGTTGTGCATCGCCACCAACCATCAGCCCCGCGCAAGCAAGACCCCCCATTGTAACTCCAATCTGCCAAAGGAGCCCACTACATGAGCCTGTATGGTGTTATGCGCACCGGCGTTTCCGGGATGAATGCGCAGTCCAACAAGCTGTCGACGGTCTCGGACAACATCGCGAACGTCAACACGGTCGGCTACAAGCGGGCTTCGACGGAATTCTCCTCGCTGATCCTGAAGAGCGGCTCCGGCAACTACGATTCCGGCGCGGTCGAGACCACGGTCCGCTACGCCATCACCGATCCCGGCAATCTCCAGTTCACGACCTCGACGACGGACCTCGCGGTCCAGGGCAACGGCTTCTTCGTCGTGCAGGATGCGAACGGCAACAACTTCCTCACGCGTGCCGGCTCATTCGTGCCCGACAGCACCGGCAACCTCGTCAACACCGCCGGCTTCCAGTTGATGGGCTACAACATCCAGAACGGCGCCGTCCCCAACGTGGCCGCCAATGGCTTCGGCGGCCTCCAGGTCATCAACGTCAACCAGATGGCGTTGCAGGCCTCGCCCTCGACCAAGGCGACCGTGGCTGCCAATCTGGATCCGAGCGCGGCGATTGTCGCTGCTCCGGCGGCCGCCGCTGGTCCGGGCAACTACACGTCGAAGACATCGATGGTGACCTACGACAACATCGGCAACGCCGTGACGCTCGACGTCTATGCCGCGAAAACCGCTGCGAACACCTGGGACATCGAAGTCTACAACGGCGCAGCCTTGCTGACGGGTGGTCCCTCGGCGGCGACCAGTTTCACCTTCAACGTCACGGCGGCCGGAAAGGGCGCGCTGGCCGCAGCAAGCCCCAAGACGCTCGCGTTCACCGTCCCCGGCGGCTCGGCCTTCACCATGGACCTCTCGGCCATGACCCAGGTTGCCTCCAGCTTCGACTTCAAGGCGACCGTTGACGGCAACGCGCCGTCCTCCGTCGAGAAAGTCAACATCGACAGCAAGGGCGTGGTGAGCGCGGTGCTCAAGAACGGCACCCAGTTGCCGAGCTTCCAGGTTGCGCTCGCAACCGTGCCGAGCCCGGATCACATGACGCCGGAGGTCGGCAATGTCTATTCGCCGAACCTTGATTCCGGAAACGTGCAGGTCGGTCTGGCCGGGCAGGGTGGCCTGGGAACCATCCAGTCCGGCGCTCTCGAAGACTCCAACGTCGATCTTGCGAGCGAACTGACCGACATGATCTCGGCGCAGCGCGGTTTTACCGCGAACTCGAAATCGTTCCAGACCGGCGCAGATCTGCTTGACGTCGTCGTCAACCTGAAGCGCTGAGTAGCTCAACGCCGATTCCGGGCAAGAGAACGTTCAAGAGCACGCCATGTCCCTTACCTCAGCCCTCGACTCGGCCCGCAACTCGCTCATGGCGTCGGGCATCCAGTCCTCGACGATCTCGCGCAATATCGCCGGTGCCGGTTCGACCGGCTATTCGCGCAAGATCACCGAGCTGGATAACCTTCCCGGCGCCGGCGTTTATGTCGCGGCGATCCAGCGCGCCGCCTCTTCGGGCCTGTACAGCAACGTCCTGACCGCGACCTCGGCAGCCGCAACGCAGAGCGCGATCTATGCCGGTCTGCAGAAGATCGCCGCTGCCACAGTGGACGATCCGCAGCTCGACCAGTCACCGACGGCGCAGCTCAACGCGCTGAAGCAGGCGCTGCAGCAATATGCCAACGCGCCCGATAACACCACGCTGGCTCAGGCCGCCGTGACCTCCGCCAAAGACATGGCGAGCGCGCTCAACCAGGCGACCGTGACCGTGCAGTCGGTGCGCGAGGGTGCGGACGCCGACATGAAGACGTCGGTCCAGAACATCAACCAGCTGCTCTCCCAGTTCCAGGCGGTAAACACGGCGATCGTGAAGGGTACAATCGCCGGCGACGACGTAACTGATTATCTCGACCAGCGCGACAGCATTGTCTCGCAATTGTCGCAGGAGGTCGGCGTCACGATGACGATCCGCACCAACGGCGATGCAGCCCTCTACGCCGACAGCGGCGCGGTGCTGTTCGACAAGACGGCGCGGGCGGTAACTTTCGCTCCCACCACATCGTATTCGGCGAGCATCACGGGTAACGCGGTCTTCATCGACGGCGTGCCGGTGACCGGCGCCAATTCGGTGATGCCGATCAAGTCCGGCAAGCTCGCCGGCCTCGCCCGGCTGCGCGACAGCGACACGGTCACCTATCAGAGCCAGCTCGACGAAATCGCCCGCGGTCTGATCAATGCTTTCAAGGAAAGTGACCAAACGGCCGCGGCGCTGCCCAACGTTCCCGGTCTCTTCACGTACCCTGGCGCGCCGACGATGCCCGCGAGCGCCACCGTCTCGGTGGGCCTCGCCGGCACGATCTCGGTCGCGGCGTCGGTCGATCCTGCCTTGGGTGGCAACCCGAATCTGCTGCGCGACGGCGCGATCAGCGGGAACCCGGCTTATAACTACAACACGGCGGGCAACGGCGGCTTTTCGGCCCGGCTGCAGCAGCTCATCGGCAACATGGATGCGTCGCAGCCGTTCGATGCGACAACGCAGGGTAAGCCGAACGGCAGCCTGATCGACTACGCATCGTCGTCGACGAGCTGGATCGAGAACCAGCGCAAGGCCGCCAACGACAGCTCGCAATATCAGAACACGCTGCTGGACCGCAGCACGACGGCGCTGTCGAACGTCAACGGCGTCAACATGGACGACGAGATGTCGTTGATGCTCCAGGTCGAGCGCACCTATTCGGCGTCCTCCAAGATCATTTCGACCGTTGACCAGATGTTGCAAGCCTTGCTAGCCGCCGTGGGGAATCCGTGATGATGAGCGCCAACTACATTTCCACCCTCGTGCTGTCCTCGTCCTTGAGGTATTCGATCACGAACAACCAGGCGGCGCTGAGCAAGGCGTCAACGGAAGCGACCACCGGCCGTTTCGCCGATGTCGGCCTCCAGCTCGGGGCGACGACGGGGGGCGACGTCACCTTGAGGGCGGACCTCAGCTTCGCCGACCAGCTCGTCGATACCAACGGCCTGGTCGGGGGACGCCTGGACGTGACGCAGGACCGCATCACCCAGCTCGGGTCGACCGCAACTGATTTCCTCAAGGACCTGATCGCGGCCCGCAGCACCGACGGTGGCGGGCGAATCATCCTGCCACCGGCGTCCTCCAATCTCCAGGACCTGATCGGCGCGCTGAACGTCTCCTACAATGGCTCGTTCCTGTTCTCGGGCATCAACACGCAGACCCAGCCGATCACGCCTTACCAGGCCGGCTCGGCCAGCAAGAACAAGGTCGATGCCGATTTCCTTGCAGCCTTCGGCTTCACGCAATCCTCGGCCAGCGTGAACACCATTACGCCGGCGCAGATGCAGACATTCCTCAACGGTCCCTTCGATGCCGAGTTCGCAAGTCCCGCCTGGAACACCAACTGGTCAACGGCCACCGACCAGGTCATGCAAAGCCGCATCTCCACGACGGAGATCGCCGATACGTCCGTCAGCGCCAACCAGACCGGTTTTCGCAAGCTCGCCGAGGCTTATACGATGATGGCCGATCTCGGAAATGCGAACCTCGACCAGTCGACGTTCCAGGTGGTCGTGGACAAGGCGATCGGCCTCGTCGGCAGCGCCATCACAGACCTCGCGACGCTCGGCGGCGACGTCGGCACGGTGCAGCAGCGCATCACCACGGCGACCGACAAGCTGAAGACCCAGAAGGATATTCTGAACAATCAGATCGTCGGCATAGAGAAGGTCGATCCGACCGAAGCGTCGGTACGCGTCAACACGCTACAGACCCAGATCCAGACGGCGCTCGCACTGACTTCGCAGCTCCAGAAGATCAGTCTCATCAACTATCTCTGAGCCCGAGCCGCTTACGCTTTCAGTTTCCTGCGCAGAGTATTACGGATGACTTTTGAAGCCTATGAGACGGTCGTTGAAGACAGCGGCCATGAGGCGCGAGGGCGCGAGCGCCAGGCGCTCAGCCTCGGCATCGACCGGCTGGAGCGGCTCCAGCGGGAGTGTTTCAGCATTGAAGATCAGGTTCAGAGCCTGCTCTATGTCCGGCGGCTGTGGACCATCTTCATCGAGGATCTGGCGCATCCCGAGAACGGACTGCCCGAGCAGCTGCGCGCCGACATCATCTCGATCGGTCTGTGGGTCGTCAAGGAAGCCGATCGCCTGCGCGAGGAAAAATCGAACGACGTGACGCAGCTCGTCGAAATCAACCGCCTGATTCGAGACGCGCTTTAATGAAGATCTCCTTGCGAGCGGGCGAACGGGTCTACATCAACGGCGCGGTGTTGCGCGTGGACCGCAAGGTCTCGCTCGAACTCGTCAATGATGTGATGTTCCTGCTGGAAGGGCAGGTGATGCAGGCTGCCGACGCCACCACGGCGATGCGCCAACTCTATTTCATCGTTCAGCTCATGCTGATGAACCCGACAGATGTTGGCGCCGCCGCCTCGCTCTATGGGCAGCACCACGCGGCCCTGCTGGCTGTTTGCGAGAACCGCGAAATGCTGGACGGGCTCGCCGCGATCGACGAGATGGTCGGCGGAACCCGCTACTTCGAGGCACTCAAGCGGATCCGGGCGCTGTTCCCTCTCGAGGAGGCGATCCTGGCCGGCACCACCACCAAATCTCCATTCAAGGCTGCCTGACAGCGGAGAGGCCCATGAACGTTCCCAGCGCGACCGATACCCCGAGCACCAGTTCGACCAGCTCGACCTCGTCCAGCTCGACGCCGTCAAGCAGCGGAGTCGACTACAACACCTTCCTCCAGCTCCTCATCGCCGAGATGAAGAACCAGGATCCGACCAATCCGACGGATACGTCGCAATACATGAGCCAGTTCGCCCAGCTGTCGACGGTCGAGCAGGCCATGCAAACCAACACGAAGCTGGATGCGTTGCTGTCCTCCCAGTCGCTGTCCCAGGCGGACGGGCTGATCGGAAAGAATGTCAGCTTCACCGACTCGACCGGCGCGACTTTCACCGGCAAGGTCGCCTCGATCTCGATCAACAGCAACGGCTCCGTCGCGACCCTCCAGGACGGCACCAAGGTCGCGGTCGGCCCTGGTCTTACGATCAGCAACTAACCATGAACGAGCGGGACGCCCTCGACCTCGTCCAGGCGGCGATCTGGACCATCCTCGTTGCCTGCGGACCCGCCGTCGGCGCGGCGATGCTGGTCGGCATCGTCATCGCGCTGATCCAGGCCCTGACCCAGATCCAGGAGGCGACGCTGACCTTCGTTCCGAAGATCATCGTCATCCTCGTGGTCGTGGCCATCTCCGGCTCCTTCATCGGCGCCCATCTCTCCACCTTCACCGAGATGGTCTATTCGCGGATCGAGCACGGCTTCTAATCCGGCGGCCACCACCCTCGCGTAAGCTTTGCGGGGCAGATTGCAGGGCGGACCCTGCTGCCCGGTGACCTATGGCCGATACGTTAGCTGCTAGCCTGCCGAACCCGCGACGCTTCGGCGCGGACGCCGTCTTCGCTGGCGGCATCGTGACCATGCTCACGATCCTGTTCTTGCCGATCCCTCCCATCCTGATCGACCTCGGCCTCGCTTTTTCGATCGCGCTGGCGGCGCTGATCCTGATGGTCGCGTTGTGGATCCAGCGGCCGCTCGATTTTTCCGCCTTCCCGACCGTGCTCCTAATCGCGACGATCCTGCGGCTCGCACTCAACGTCGCGACCACCCGCCTGATCCTGTCGCGCGGCGGGGAGGGCGAGACCGCTGCCGGCCACGTCGTCGCCGGCTTCTCGAAGTTCGTCATGGGCGGCGACTTCGTCATCGGATTGATCATTTTCGCGATCCTGGTCACGGTGAATTTCGTCGTGATCACGAAGGGCGCAACGCGTATCGCCGAAGTCGGCGCGCGCTTCACTCTGGACGCCATCCCCGGCAAGCAGATGGCGATCGACGCGGACCTCTCTGCAGGCCTGATCGATGACAAGGAAGCCCAACGCCGGCGCCGCGAGCTCGAAGAGGAGAGCTCCTTCTTCGGCGCGATGGACGGTGCCTCGAAATTCGTGCGCGGCGATGCCATCGCCGGCCTGATCATCACGGCGATCAACATCTTCGGCGGCATCATCATCGGCGTCACTCATCACGGTCTGACCCTGTCGCGCGCCGCCGACGTCTACACAAAACTCTCCGTCGGCGACGGTCTGGTCACGCAGATGCCGGCATTGATCGTGTCGCTGTCGGCGGGCCTGCTGGTGTCCAAGGGCGGCACCAGAGGCTCGGCGGAGCAGGCGGTGCTGCGGCAGCTCGGCGGCTATCCCCGCGCGGTGTCTGCCGCGTCCTTAATGATGTTCGTGCTTGCCTTGATGCCGGGGCTGCCGATGGCACCGTTCGTGCTTCTGGGCGGCGTCATGGCCTTTGTCGGCTACTCGCTGCCGAAGCGGCAGGCGGCCGCGAAGCAGAAGGAGGATGCGCGCAAGGCCGAAGAACGCGCCCAGAACGACGCCAAGGAATCGGTCAAGGAATCGCTCAAAACCGCCGAGGTCGAGCTGTCGCTCGGCAGCCATCTGTCGGTTCACCTGCTCGGTTCGCGCAACGAGCTTGCCCACCGCGTCGCCAAGATCCGCAAGAAGTTCGCCAAGCAGTATGGCTTCGTCATTCCCGAGATCAAGCTGTCGGACAATCTGTCGATCGACCCCAAGGGATACCAGATCCGGATCCACGATACGCGCGTCGCCCATGGCGAGCTCCGCATCGGCGAGGTGATGGTGCTGGTGGACAAGGACGGCAAGCCCGACGTGCCCGGCGACGAGGTGATCGAGCCCGCCTTTGGCATGAAGGCGCTGTGGGTGACGGAAGCCTTCACCGAGGAGGTCAAGCGCCAGGGCTGCAAGCCGGTCGACAATCTGTCGGTGCTCCTCACGCACCTGAGCGAAGTGCTGAGGGCAAATCTGTCGCAGCTGCTGTCCTACAAGGACATGCGCGCACTGCTCGACCGGCTCGAACCCGAATACAAGCGCCTGGTCGACGATCTCTGCCCGTCCCAGATCTCCTATTCCGGCCTGCTGGCGATCCTGAAGATCCTGCTGGGCGAGCGGGTGTCGATCCGGAATCTGCATCTGATCCTCGAGGCGATCGCCGAGATCGCGCCGCATGTCCGGCGGTCCGAGCAGGTTGCCGAGCACGTGCGGATGCGGCTGGCCCAGCAGATCTGCGGCGACCTCTCCGACAATGGCGTGCTCAATGTCCTTCGCCTCGGCAATCGCTGGGATCTTGCCTTCCATCAGAGCCTGAAGCGCGACGCCAAGGGCGACGTCGTCGAGTTCGACGCCGATCCTCGGCTGATCGAGCAGTTCGCGACCGAAGCCAGCGCCGCGGTCCGGAAGTTCACCGAGGACGGCACCAGTGTGGTGCTCGCGGTGACGCCGGAGGCCCGACCCTATGTGCGCATGATTTTGGAGCGGGTGTTCCCGACCCTGCCGATCCTGTCGCATGTCGAGGTCGCCCGCAGCGCCGAGATCCGGGCGCTCGGAGCCATTTCGTGATCATCGGCCTCACTGACCACGTGCTCGTCACGTTCATCGTGTTCTGCCGGATCGGCGCCTGCCTGATGCTGGTGCCCGGCTATTCCAGCGTGAACGTTCCGCCGCAAATCCGCCTGTTCGTCGCTCTCGTCACGACCTTCGCGCTCGCGCCGATTCTTGTCGCCATCCTGAAGCCGCTCGTCGACGGCGCCTCGCCGCTGACGATGGCGCTGCTGATCGGCACAGAGCTTCTGGTCGGCGGCGTCATCGGTCTCGGCGGGCGTGTGTTCTTCCTCGCGCTCCAGACCATGCTCACCGTCATGGCGAGCGCGATCGGGCTCAGCAGCATCCCGGGCACGCCCGTCGGCGACACCGATCCGGCGCCGCCCGTGGTGCCGCTGATCATGGCCGCCGTCACCACGTTGTTCTTCCTGACCGATCAGCACTGGCAGGTGTTGCGCGGGCTGATGAACTCCTACGACGTCTGGCATCCCGGCGAGAAGCTGACCGGCGAGATGGCGCTGAACCAGCTGGTGAGCCGTCTCGCCGACGCGTTCGTGCTGACGCTGCGGATCACCAGCCCCTTCATTGTCTATTCCGTCATCGTCAATTTCTCGGTCGGTCTCATCAACAAGCTGACCCCGGCGATACCGGTCTATTTCGTCTCGGTGCCATTCGTCCTGTTCGGTGGTTTCCTGCTGCTCTATCTCACCAGCGACGAGCTGCTGGCGCAATTCATGCTGGGCCTGTCGTCGTGGCTGGCGGGATGATGGGGTCATGACCTCGCGCGCGGACAAGCTCAGCCGAATCGTCTCGCTGATCAAGCTTCAGCTCCGGCTGTCCGAATGGCAGCTTTCACAATTGCGACAGCAGGAGCAGACCATGCAGGATGAGCAGGCCTGGCTGGTGGCGACGCTGAACGAAGGCAAAACGCCGGCGGGATCGTCGAGCGATTCGATTGCGCGGCGCCTCAACAGGACCAGCGTCGACGCTCGTGCCGTGCAGGAACGCGCCGCGATGCAGCTCGACAAGGTCAGCTCGGAGACCCGGCGTGTGAAGCAGCTCGAGGAGGTCGCCAGGGCGGCGCTCGCCGACAAGCTGCGTGCCGCAGAGAAGCGCTCGCTCGAAGACATGATGGGAACACACGCCGCCGCGCGCGATCTGACGCCGCGGCCGACCAGCCGGACCAAGACATGATCGTGACACCGACATCCGACCTCGTTCTTGATGTCCTCGACGCCGCCGATCCGGTGACGCAGCGGACGGCGACGGCGAAGCTGGAGTCGCTGAAATCGTCGGGCGCCGATTTTGCTGCGACGATGGATGCGACGGCCAGCAAGGCGGCCGATCAATCCGCCGCAAGTGTGACGGAGGCGCAATCGGGCGTTGTGAACGGGCCGCCGGTGCAGGTGATCAAGAAGCCTGGCCCGGACGAGGTCTATCGCAAGTTCGAAGCGTTCATTCTCCAGACCTTCGTCGAGACGATGCTGCCTAAGGAGTCTGACGAAGTATTCGGCAAGGGCATCGCGGGCGGCATCTGGAAATCGATGCTGGCCGAGCAGCTCGGCGCCCAGCTCGCGAAAGGCAAGGGCATCGGAATTGCCAAGCAGCTCGCGGCTGCGCATCCGGCAGGCCCGGGGGCCGCGGGCAGGTCGGACTGATGGATATGGGACATGGGTGACGAAAGTTGAGGGGTGAATTTGCTATGCAGGTAGAACAAGGCGCGACGGCCCAGGTGATGGAGCAGCCGGTCATTGAGCAACACGTCCTTGACATCGAGGCGATGACGGAGGCTGCGCCGAGCGACGTTCTGTTGCCCGCGCTCCTGCCTAATGTCGCCAGCGACATGACGCCCGACGACCCTGAGGCGGCGGCGAGGTTGGAGGTGATGCGGTCCGAAGAGGTCCGCGGATTGCTGGTCGCAATTCGCCGGCTCGAAACCATTGTCGAGGAGGAGACCGCCGCGCTCGCCACCGGACAGAAGGTCGACTTCGACGACTTCAGCGCCCGCAAGAGCCGGAGCATGCTGGAATTCGTCCGCCTGATGCGGGCGCGGATGCATCTCGGCAGCGAAACCGAGATCACCGAGGAAATTCAGCGGCTGCGCGAGAAGCTCGAGCGAAACCGCTCTCTCCTCGAAATGCACTACGACGCCGTGCGTGAGGTCGCGAGCATCATCCTCAGGGCGATCAAGGAAGCCGAATCGGACGGCACGTACACCGGTCGCGCAGCGCAGGACAGAAAATGATCAAGCTGGTGCTGGCTGGGCTCTGGGTATGCATCCTCACCGCGGGCACGAGCTATGGGGTTGCCTATTGGAAGGAAAATGGCAGCCTGCTGCCCGCGAAGGACGAATATCTTGAAGGCCTGCAATACCAGAAGACCCGGGCGCTGAGCGTGCCCATGGTCGAGGGCGGCGCTGTGCAGGGCTACATCGTCGCGCGCTTCGTCTACACAGTTGAGGCGAAGACCATGCACCAGCTGACGGTTCCGCCGGAGCCGTTCGTCGTCGACGAGGCCTTCCGAAGGATCTACGCTGACGACAAACTCGATTTCAGGAAGCTCGCCCGTTACGATCTCTCCGTCCTCACCTCGGCGATCAAGCAGCGCGTCAACGAGCGGATGCAGGCCGACATCGTCCAGGACGTTCTGGTCGAGGACTTCAACTACGTCTCCAAGGAAGAATTCCAGCAGAAGCCGTAGTGCGCCGGTCCGCGAAGCCGCGCAGGCTGACGACGTCCCGGCCGTCAAAAACAAACCGGCCCCTGCGCGAGCTTCCCGCAGGGGCCGGTGGTCGTTTGCGAGCCGGCTTGCCGCGTCAGTTGCCGGCCGGGTAGGCCGCAGGCGCGGCATGGGCCCGGTTCAGGAGGATGCCGACCTCGTCGAGCTCCTGCATCGGCTCGTCGATCGTCTCATTGGCCGGGATGTTGAGCCGGTATCCGACATAGCGGCGGGCCACGATCGCGTCGAAACCGAGGCGGTCGCGGAGCTTCTTGCGTAGCTTGCTGACGTGACTTTCGATCACGCTCTCGTCGAAGGTGGATTCAAAGATGCCGTAGACCGCGTTGAAGATCTGCGTCTTGGTGATCCATTTGCCGTGGTTGCTGACCATATATTCGAGGATGCGCAGCTCGCGGCGCGGCAGCGTCAGGGCGTGGCCTGCGATTTCGGGGTCACGTCCGTTGAAGAAGACCTGGATCCTGGTCTCGCACGGCCTCGGCAACTCTCCGACCCGGCGGCGAGCGATCGCGGCCGTTCGGGCAAGGATCTCACGCAGATGGATCGGCACGTGGACCACGTCGTCCACACCGGATTCGAACAGCTCCAGCGTATTCTTGAGCATCTTTTGGCCGCTCATGGCGATGATCGGAGCCGTAGACCGCTTGCGCATCGCCCGCGGCAGGCTTCCGCGGGCATCGCAGTCCCCCAGAAGGAAGGCATCGACGGCTGCAAGGTCCGATTCACTCGCGGATTGCAGCCAGTCCCAGAATTCTCCGGAGGAGAAGCCGATCGACGATACGCCTTCGCGAACGAGCCCTCCTACGTAGCTGTTCGTGACGCTCTCGCGATCATCAACGATAATATACATCGGTCTTTCGCCCCTGTTTCGCACTTGCTGTAGCCGGGAGGTTTGTTTGTGATGCCCCGGTTCGGCAGCCATGCTGTTTGACGATATTCCCTCCCGCGAACCGTTATTGTGGTTTCGATATTCGCGGGCAGCTCTACGCATTCAGTGCCCACATGTGTGGGCCTGCTACTTCGACTCGATACTGAACGCTTACTGCGTGAAGCCCGGCGGGTGTCTGACAGATCACCTTGCGGGGCGGATTGAGATAGCGACGTAGTACAGCTGCGTTACGTTGCTCATCGCGTCCGAACGCCACTGAACTCTGTCGATCTCCTCGCCAACGGGCGAGAATCACTTAAGACAGACCGTAACAATTGCCGATTTCCGATCAAGCGTGCGGAACAAAGCGTTTGCTACGTGTGCTTGATGCTGTTGGTTTGTTTCCAGTTGTCTTTTTGTATGTCCGAACGCATCAGTTGATTTGAAATTCGAACCAGTTTTGCACCTTAGCGGTTATAAAGTTCCTATGCCCGTACAAACAAAGCCATTTTGAGTCGTGTCACTGAGCCGTCATACCGAGGACTTTCAACCCCGGATTGACTCTCCTGGCCGTGGACTGACATGCGACAATTCGACTCATGTATGGCGGCGAGACTCCAGCTTGGCAAAATCTTGGCGAGTGTGTGTCTTTCGAGTCGCACTTTTGAGTCCCGCATGATGCGCCACACGCGCCCTTGCATCATGCGCGGCGAAAAAGTTCTGATGCGCACGTTTCAGGCAAGCTTCGCCAACTAGTTTCATTCGACAGATCGAAACGAACGGAGCATTTTCAAATGTTGTCCGATGGAAAAACGCGTCCCGCTGAAGCTGCGGATTTGATCGCAGCGGCGAAGCCTGCTCCGGACACACGCGATACCAAGCCCAATAATTACACGCGCATGGCCAAGCCCGCGGCAGCCGCGAAGCCTGCATCATTGTCGAACGACGAGGCCGCAGCGAAAGAGGCGCTCGAGGGATTGAAGCGCATTCGTGCCAAGGCTCGCCTCGACAAGATGGCGATACCAAAGCCTGCGCCGGCCGTCATCAAGCCGGCGATGATCGTGGCCAAGCCGCCGCCGCCGCGCCCTGCCTGGGTCGTTCCGCTCGCGACATTGGCGGTTGCCGCCATCCTGGTGGTCTGCGCGTGCACCGGCGTCATTGCCTATCTCACCACGCAGCCCGGCCAGACCAATGCCACGGCCAATGCGGAGATCAGGAATCTGCGCGAAACGGTCGCCCAGGTCCGCAAGCAATTGGCCGGCGTATCAGAGAATCTCGATGGCCTGCGCACCGCGGTCGATCAATCAAGCAAGGCAACCAGCGATCGTTTCGGCCGGTTTGCCGAAAATCTGGATCGAATCGAGCGAGTCAGTTCGTCTTCGACGGCGAAGCTCGACAGGCTCGCCCAGGCCCAAATCCAGGCGCCGGTGCAAGTCGCCGCGCAGCCGTCGCCGGCGATGCCGGTGATGGCGTCGGTGGCCGCGCCGGAGACCACGGGCTCGGTGGCTCCGGTCGAGCGCAGCTCGGCGCCGCGCAAAGTGGTCAAGGGCTGGTCGGTTCGCCAGGCCTATGAGGGCATCGCGATCCTGCAGGGCCCGAACGGTGTCGTCGAGGCCGTGCTCGGGCAGCAGGTGCCGAATCTCGGTCGGATCGAGGAGATCAGGAACGAGAACGGCCGTCTCGTCGTGGAAACCAGCGGCGGCGGCGTCATCTATTCAGCGCGCAAGTAAGCGGCGGAGGCTTCTATTGTCGGTGATGCTCGAAGCTGGTGCATAGCAGCTCGATCTCGGCCTCCGCGATCGGCGCACGAAACAGCCGGCAGGTGAACTCGACCGTCGACTTGTTCTCGGAAGCTGTGCGATCCTCTCGCAGGAAGATGCATCGCTTGCAGATGTCGCTGTGGGGCCGCTGTTCGGCGGCATCCGCCTGATCGAGCACGTGACGCAACGTGTCGCGAAAGCGAAGCTTGCTGTCGTCATCGAGAACGGCGAAGGCATCGACCAGGCCGTTGACCGGATCGCGCGCCAGAAACTTCTTGCCTTGCTGCGTCACGCTCAGCATGACCGATCGCTTGTCCTTGGAGGAGCGGGTTCGCTCCACATAACCGAGGCGTTCGAGCTCGCCGATGATGAAGGAGGCGGTGCCGCGCGTCGTGCCGACATAGCTTGCCAGCGCCGATGGCGTCCGTGAGAACCGGTTCGCACGGAAGAGGAAGCGCAGCGCCATCCACTCGCGATCCCGCATGCCATGCTTGGTGCCTTCGAACCACAGGATCCGCGCCACCTGTCCCAACAATTCGATTGCTTCGCGAGCCAAATTCATTTCGATGCCAGATCGGATAAAGCTTTGTTCAATTGAGTGTTCGGGGGCGCAATCGCTGCGGGTTCGGAATGAAGCCGTCTAGCGTTTGCTTCGCGCGAGTCCAAAAGAACATGCCGCGCTTGGAAGACGCTTCTCCGTTCTGGAGATGGAACATTCGGGAGTGGAACTAGAGCGTCACAAAGAAAGTTCGAGTAAACTGCGAAGCTCAACTGATCCGAAAATTTCAGTCAAATGGTGCGGGCCCGCTGTGTTCGGGCAACATCATGTGTCGCTGCGGCCACGATCGCGTCCGATTCTTGCGTCGAAACGTTTCGAATTGCGCGAAGCTGCAAACAAGGCGCAACACGTGACGGCACGGCAAGGGGCGGGAGAACCCGTTTTTTCGGTTAATGGATGTTGCGACGCAATGCGGCTACACGGTTAAATCGGGCACGTTTACGGCGGCGCCGACACCGGCATTCCCCGGCCGAATTCAAGATCTATCCGGACGCGCGGCATGGCTTCCATGCCGACTATCGCGGCAGCTATCGCAAGGAAGCGGCGGAAGATGCCTGGGCAGAGGCGCAAGCCTGGTTCAAGAAATACGGCGTCCTGAGCTGACGCCGCGCCACAGCGCGTCGAGGCCGTGCCGATAGGTCGGATAGGCCAGCGTGACGCCGAGCTCGCGCTTCAGTTTCGCATTGGAGACGCGCGCGCTGCTGGCATAGAAGCTGCGCGCCATCGCCGACATCTCGGCCGTCGCAAACGCTTCTTCGGCCGGCGGCGCGATGCCCATCAGCTGTGCGGCATAGGTGATCACGTCTTGCGGCGGTGCGGGCTCGTCATCGCAGACGTTCCAGGTGCCGCCGCTGGTGTGGGTGATCGCGGCCATGATGGCGCTCGCGATGTCGTCGACATGGATGCGGTTGAAAACCTGGCCGGGCTTGATGATGCGGCGGGCGGTGCCGCCACGCAGCGTCACCAGCGCGTTGCGGCCGGGACCGTAGATGCCGGCAAGGCGCAGGATCGCAACATCGCCGTGCGCCGTCTCGGTCCAGGCCTGCTCCGCGGCGACGCGCAGCCGGGCGCGATCCAGGGAAGATTGCGGCGGCGTGCTCTCGTCCACCCATCCGCCGGCATGATCGCCATAGACGCCGATGGTGGAGAGATAGACGACCTTGCGGCGGCCTGTTGCGAGCACGTCGCCGAGCGCTGCGAGCGCGGGATCGCCGCTGCCATCAGGCGGGATCGAGATCAGGAGAACATCGGCATCGCGGATGCGATTGACGGTCGCATCAGCCGGGCGGCTGCCGGAAAAGGCATGCAGCTCGACGCCGGCGAGATCGTCCCGCGTGGTGGGATCGCGCACGGTGCCGGCGACATGCGAGAAGCTGCCGCCGAACCTGCGGACGAAATGCCGGGCGCTATAGCCGAGGCCAACAATGAAGAGCCGCATGCGTCTTCCCGTGCCGGGTCCGAGTTCGTTCGCGCGAGCCGGCGCGTCCTCGCTCATAAGAGATCAAAACCGCAAAACAACCCCATGCACAGTACATCACGCCGGCGTGAGGGTTGCCCTCAGTGCACCCGGTGGCTCGCCCTATCGTCCTCGGCCTGCTCGACAATCTGTGCGATCGGGCTCGACTGGTGATGCACCATGCGCCAGTCGTCGCCGACGCGGCGAAAATGGTTGGCGGCAGCCAGCGCGGTTCCGTCGACGATCTCGATGCAGAGCACGCGGGCGCTGTCGCCGTCGACGATCGCCTGCGGTTCGGCGCAGACGATCTGCGGCCTCTCAGGATTTTGCAGGATGTCGCGCCAGCTGCCGATGACAGTGGCATGGCCGACGATCGCGGGCCAGCCGGGATGAATGCAGGAGATGGCGTCGTCGTCCGCCCACATCCGCTTCATGCTGTCAAAATCGCCCGTCGAAAAGGCGGCGTAAAAAGCCGCGTTCGCGGCGATGACCTTGCTGTCCTTTGCCATCTCTCTCGGGTGGGGCAATGGAAGGCAAAAATCAAGCGCGACTTCAGTCCGACTTTGAACGCAGTGCAGCATCGCTGCCCAGTTTCTGGTCATGCCGAAACGAGCATCTCTACCGCGCGCCGCGCACCTTCCGAGTAGAGGCGCCCAAGCGCTACGGTCACCGCCTCGCGCAGCCGCGGCTCGGCGCCAAGCGGCCCAAACACCTTCGTGACGCCGAGCAATGCAGGCGCAAGCCGTTCGGCGACGGGACCGGCCTCGCGCGCCAGCGCCGCCAGCTCGGCCGCGAAGGGATCGCGCACGTCGATGGCGCGGCCCTGCTCGTCAGATGCGGTGACGTAGCGCATCCAGCCAGCCACCGCGAGCGCATGGGTCGCGATCGGCAGGTTCATGGCGAGACGATCCTGCATCGTCCCGAGCAGGCGCTGCGGCAGTTTTTGCGAGCCGTCCATCGCGATCTGCCAGGTGCGGTGATGCAACGCCGGATTGGCAAAACGCTGGAGCAGGGAGGCGCGATAGGCGGCAAGATCGGTGCCTTCGGGCATCGTCAACGTCACCGCGGCCTCTTCCATCACCCGTGCGGCGAGGCGCGCGAAATGCGGATCCTGCATGGTGTCGGCGATGGTCTCGTACCCGGCGAGGTAGCCGAGATAGGCGAGCGCTGAATGGCTGGCATTGAGCAGCCGCAGCTTCATCAGCTCGAACGGCTTGACGTCGCTGACAAGCTCGACACCTGCCGCGGCGAGATCGGGCCTTCCCGAGGCAAAGCGATCCTCGACCACCCATTGCGTGAACGGCTCTGTCATCACAGGCCAGGCGTCACGCATTCCGAGCACTGCTGCGACCCCATCACGATCGGCACGGGTGGTTTCGGGCACGATGCGGTCGACCATGGTGCAGGGGAAAGTGGCGTTAGCGGCGATCCACTTGCCAAGCTCCTCTGAGCGGAGCGCGGCGAATTGCGTCACGATCCGCTGCACGGTGTGACCGTTGGCGGCGAGATTGTCGCAGCACAGCACGGTGAAGGGCGCAATGCCCAGCGCCCGCCGCCGCGCCAGCGCCGCCACGATGAAGCCCGGCGCCGAGCGCGGCGCGTCGATATCGTTGAGGTCGTGCACGACATCGGGGTGTCGCTCGTCAAGATCGCCTGACTGCGGCGTGTGGCAATAGCCCTTTTCGGTCACCGTCAGCGAGACGATGCGAATGGCGGGATCAGCCATCCGTTCGACCAGCGCAGCCGGCTTCTCGCGCGCGACGACGCTGTCCAGCAATGCCCCGATGACACGATGCTCGGTGCCCTCGGCGGCGCGCACGGCGACCGTGTAGAGATGATCCTGCGGGGCGAGAGCATCGCGCGTATCGGGGCTGCGCAGGCTCGCGCCGACGATGCCCCAGGATGTGGGGCCTGCGGCCAGGCAATCGTCGATGGCGACAGCCTGATGCGCACGATGAAACGCGCCGAGACCGAGATGCACGATGCCTGGCGTGATCAGGGAACGGTCATAGGCCGGGCGGCGGATGGCCGCTGGCAACAGGTCGAGATGGGCGTGACCAAGCCGCATGGTCGTCTCCCTGGGTTTGGCCCGTTGCTTGACATGGCGGCCGTATCGGGTCAATTGGTAAGGCCAATTATCCAAAGTGGACGTGGCCGCCGGCAGCAATCCATCCGGCGAGACCGTTCGGGGAGGCCGGCGTGCCGCTGGAAGCTGTGGAGGCGAGACGGCTTTATCGCCAGGTCGCCGATCAATTGCGAAGCCTGATCGACAGCGGCGAGTACGCCGTCGGCAGCCGCTTGCCGACCGAGCGCGAGCTCGCCGAGCAGCTCAAGATTTCGCGGCCGACGGTGCGCGAAGCCCTGATCGCCCTCGAAGTGGAGGGACGCGTTCGCATTCGCGTCGGCTCCGGCATCTATGTAACAGAGCCCGTCGACGCTGCGCCGGTGTCCTCGGCCGTCCTCGAGGGGCCGTTCGAGCTGCTGCGCGCCCGTGAATTCCTGGAAAGCGCCATCGCGGAGCAGGCCGCCCGCGTGGCGACCAGCGACGATGTCGCGCGCATCGACGCGGCCCTTGTCGCGATGGCTGAGGTCGAGCATCCCAGCGAAGCTTCGATGGTCCATGACCGCGCCTTCCACATCGCGATCGCCGGATGCCTCGGCAACGCCGTGCTGGTGCGCGTCGTCGGCGAGCTGTTCGACCAGCGCCTCAATCCCTATTTCACGCAGCTTGCGCATTATTTCGAAAACCCCGGCACCTGGCTCGCCGCGCTGAGCGAGCATCGCGCCGTGCGCGACGCCATCGCGGCGCGCCGGCCAATGTCGGCTCACGACGCCATGCGCGATCACCTCGCGCATTCGCAGGAGCGCTTTGCGCAGAGCTTTGGCGCCGAGACATCAGCAGGCGCGCCGGGGGCGCGGAAGCGGACGGCGCGATCCGGAGATCAGCCGGCGAAGCCAAAACGATCCTCTGGCGTGCAGGCCAAAGGCGGCAGCGCGGGGCGACGATGAGATTGGACCGCTCGTCTCGTTGTTAGGGCGGGTGAACGAAGCTGCAGACACAATGGGATTTTACCGATGACCTCGACCGCTCTCGCCGCAACCCTGTTTGGACCCGAAGATCTGCGCATGATCGAGCATCCGCTCGACAAGCTCGCTGACGGAATGGTGCGCATCCGCTTCGGCGCCGGCGGCATCTGCGGCTCTGACATGCATTACTTCCGCCATGCCCGCACCGGCGATTTCGTGGTGAAGTCGCCGCTGGTGCTCGGTCACGAGATCTCGGGCGAGGTTGTGGAGATCGCGGGTATGCCTGCGAACCTGAAGGTCGGCGACCGCGTTGCCGTCAATCCGTCGCGCTGGTGCGGTCACTGCGTCGCCTGCCGCGAGGGGCGGCAGAACCTCTGCGAAAATATCTACTTCATGGGCTCGGCCTCGAAGACGCCGCACATGCAGGGCGGCTTTGCCAACTATTTCGACGCCGTCCCGGCGCAGTGCGTGAAGATCCCCGACCACGTCTCCTATCAGGCCGCAGCGCTCGCCGAGCCGCTGGCGGTCTGCCTGCATGCCGTCGCGCGCGCCGGCAACATCCAGGGCAAGCGCGGCATCATCTTTGGCGCCGGCCCGATCGGACTTCTCACCATGCTGGCCGCGCGCCGCGCCGGCATGGCCGATATCACGGTGGCCGACATCGCGCCGGCGCCGCTGGCCTTCGCGACCAAGCTCGGTGCGTCCCATGTCGAGAACGTCTCGGGCGGCGAAGAGGGCCTCAAGGCGCAGGCCGCGTCGCGTCCCTATGACGTCGCCTTCGAAGTCTCGGGCACTGCCGCGGGCCTTGCCAGTGCCATCGGCATCGTCAGGCGCGGTGGCGTGGTGGTGCAGATCGGCAATCTGCCGGGCGGCCAGATCCCGACGCCGTCGAATGCGGTGATGGCCAAGGAGATCGACCTGCGCGGCTCGTTCCGCTTCGGGCTGGAATTCATGACCGCGGTGGAACTGATCGGCGCGGGCAGCGTCGACGTGCTGGCGCTGGTCACCGCCGAGCGACCACTATCGACCGCGCCCGACGCGCTGCGGCTGGCGCTCGACCGTTCGCAGAGCGTCAAGGTCGTGCTGACTGCGAACTGAATCTCGTTTTGACGCGTTTTCTTCACGCGAACCGGTGCCCACTTCTCTCGAAAACGCTTTAGGAGAATGTCGATGATGCGCGAGGGATGGCGCTGGTACGGGCCAAACGATCCCGTGTCGCTCGACGATGTCAGGCAGGCCGGCGCAAGCGATATCGTGTCGGCGTTGCATCAGGTGCCGATCGGCGAGGCCTGGACGCGCCGGGCGGTCGAGGAGCGCAAGAGCTTCATCGAGGACGGCCACCCCGGCCGCTCGCCATTGACCTGGTCGGTGGTGGAATCGATCCCGATTCCCGATGACGTCAAGCGGCTCGGGGCTAAGGCGACCAAATCCATCGACGCCTGGATCGCGAGCCTGGAGGCGGTGGCCGCCTCTGGCATCAAGATCATCTGCTACAATTTCATGCCCGTGGTCGACTGGTGCCGCACCGATCTCGAATGGGAGCTGCCGAACGGCGCCCGCGCCCTGCGCTTCGACCAGGACCGGTTTGCGGCGTTCGAACTCCATATCCTGCAGCGCCCGGCAGCACTGCGGGAATATTCGCCCGAACAGCAGGCGCGCGCAAAGGCGCGGTTCGACAAGATGAGCCAGGCCGACATCGACTATCTCATCATGGCCATCGCCAGCGCGCTGCCGGGCTCGACCACCGAGCCGCTGACCATCCCGCAATTTCGCGACAAGCTGGATGCCTATCGCGATATCACGCCAAAGATGCTGCGGCAGCATCTCGTCGAGTTTCTCGAGCGCGTCGCGCCGGTCGCCGAGCAGCTCGGCGTCTCGCTGACGCTGCACCCGGACGATCCGCCGCGGCCGCTGTTCGGCCTGCCGCGCATCGCCTCCACGGCAGAGGATTACCAAGCGCTGTTCGATGCCGTGCCCTCAAAGGCGAACGGCATCTGCCTGTGCACAGGCTCGCTCGGCGTGCGCCCTGAGAACGATCTGCCTGCCATGGCCGAACGCTTCGGCCCGCGCATCGCCTTTGCCCATCTGCGCGCGACCAGGCGCGAAGCCGACGGCTTGTCCTTCCACGAGTCCGATCATCTTGACGGCGACGTCGACATGATCGCGGTGCTGAAGGCGCTCCTGAAGGAGAACGCCCGGCGCTCGCCGGATCAGCGCATCGTATTCCGCCCCGATCACGGCCATCGCATGCTGGACGATCTCGCCGCCACCAAGCGCACCAATCCCGGCTACACCGCAATCGGCCGCCTCCGCGGTCTCGCCGAGCTGCGTGGCGCCATCCGGGCGATCGGGCATCGGTGAACTCTTCGCCTCTCCCCGCGTGCGGGAGAGGCCGGAATGCGCGCTGAAAGCGCTGATTGCGGGTGAGGGGACTCTCCGCGAGTCCATCTCTCACGGTGATTGCGGAAGTAGCCCCTCGCCCCACCCTCTCAGGGCGAGCGCAGCTCGTCCCGGCCCCGTAGGAACGGGAATAGGGAGAATGTAGGCCGTGTACCCATAAGCCCGGCGATTTGATGCGACGAAAGCAATGTCCGCTTTGCCCCTATAGCGACCAAGTTCGCGCGGCAGCGCAGTATGTCGCGATGGGCCAAAGGCAGACATAGACCCGAGAGATATCAGATAAAGCCTTCGATGTACTCTCGCACCGCCCTTGTGTCGCCAGCCGCGGCAGCACAGATGCCAAATGCATGGATTTCATGAGGCAATGCGGTTAATTCCTTGAGAGTGCCAAAGGAACGGAGCCCAACGCCCTATGCTATCGCAGGATGTCCGTTGAGGAGCGGTGAACGGACCTCCGGCAGATGCTTCTGCCCATGCCACGTTGGATGCGATAGCAAGCTACGAACTTACATGCGAAGGGCCCAGTGGCTGCCGACATCATTGACGCAAAGCAACAATCAGCGTCCAGCAAGTCATAAAGATTAGAATTAGAGAACCCACCGTCCAGAGTGTTGCGCGCGTATCGTGAGTCCTTGCCGTGAAATATGCGGCGAAATGCAATAGCCGCGAGACCACGTAACCGTACAGCAGCCATTGCGTGAGCGCTATTGATGGCTCGGTCAAGATGAAGAGGAATCCAGCGACTAGGAAAAACGGCAGATTTTCGAGATCGTTCAGCTGAATTCGCCGGATGCGGTCCACATATTCATTTGGTGCTAGTTGTTCTGAGTTTGGATGTGGGTTGAGGATGGTCTTCTTGATGTCCTCGGGTGAGCGAAATCCGCCTCTTACTTGCATCATCCGAACAACCGTCAACCACGACATCGTGAGAGCTTTGAGAACCATGATGGAGGCAGCGATCGCATAGGTACGAAAAAGCGGATCGTGAAAGCTGAGCTTGTCCATATCGCATCGCCTTCGTTTTGCTCGGTCATTCAACCACACAGAAGCGGGGAGCGGCTAGGCCTCAAAGTCCACTTCGGGTCAGGCGCGCCGTTTTGACGGTCGGCCCTTGCTTCTGGTCCAATCCGATAAGCTGACAATTGAAGACGCCGCCCAAACTTCGCATTCGGGCCAAGAGCCGGCCTGTGCGCCAGCGACAAATTGGGTAGGTGCGCCACCGTCGGCGAACTCAGGGAATAAGCGGCGCTGGCAGCGGCCCCGTTGGCAGTGGGACAAATTGATTCTGCTGCCCCCGGGCCATCGCCAGGATTATCAAGATGATTGCGATGACCGCGAGAAGTTTGACCATCGATCGAATTCTGCTGAAAACTTGTTCGTACGTCCAAGTTCTTGGCTTTGCGCTGCGTCGTAAAAGCAATCGTCCGCGACCACATCAATACATGCATGCTGAAGAAATCAGCACCGTAAACATGTCCACGTCGAACTCTTTCTCCAGGCTCAGACCGAACCGCTCCAGCCATTTTGCCTGAGCCAGGTAGGCCGTGTTCTCCCGCGCCTGGGGGCAATCGAATTTGAGCTTTCCCAGATTCTGAAGGTGATGGACCATTTCATGGACCAGGACCGATTGGTCCGCCGGCGAAGTCGAGTCCCAATCGTCAGGAAGCAGGATCGTACTCCTATGGTTGTCGTAGAGTGCGACGACCTCGCGCTGAGCGGCTTGCCCATCGTTTCCCATGAAGCTTTGCGAAGACGCAAGGTCCCTTGCACGTAACCTCGCAAGCTCCATCCTTGATGCAAATTCAATGGCAGGACGATCTTTGTTGGCTGGGAGGTCAAAATTTGACGAGAGCCAAGTTACAATCTCTTCCAACAGGTCTTCCGAAGGTTGAACCGCGTCAGAATGCAACAAGACCGAACGCGACCCGGTGGACGCGCTGCCCTCCAAAGCATATTCGCAATGACCTCTTGAGGATGTCGCCAACGTGAGAGAGGCAACTACAGCGACCATAAGGAATTCTTTGAACATGACCCTCTCCTAGAGGCTGTTCGGAATACGGACGCTCTTCCAATACCCTTAGTCAGCAGTTGAATGGCTGAATCATAGCATTCGCTTGCCGACGCCATTGTGAACCCATTCACACCAGAGAAGCCACAACGCCGGTCACCGAGTATGCTGGTGAGCGGCGCGGGTGGTACCTCGCCGGGATACAAACAGACCGCCCATCGTGAGCACGCCTATCGCCGATTGCCGAGCTAGGATGAACGAAAAATGGTTGGGTCGATGGATGGGTTCGAGGTGACGAAGTCGATCTCACCGCGCGTGATACCAATGTCCATAAGCTCGCTGTCCGTCAGGCAACACAGCTGCATTCGCAGCCTCTCGCGTTTGCGCCACTCACAAAACGCATCCCAATATGCTTCGAGGGGGCTGTAATACTGCCGCCTTGCAGTTGCCGGTCCAAACTCAGTGGTCCCGTGGATCGTGCTCATCGCGGTGTGTCCAAGTTGGGCTGTTTTCACCAAACTAAAGCTGCCTGCACATCCGCTGGCGCGCTTAACAGGTGGCTTACATTCTCCTTACCGGCAGCTTATTCTTTGCGCTCCTGAGGCTTCAGAGGTGACCTCGAGATTTGTATTTCCAAGGCATGGCTTGCTTAAACAAGGGAAGGATTCCCGAGTATCTTGCCCAAGCGCGCAGTTTTCTTGAACGCGCCTTGGCGCTCGATCCCAAAAATGTCGAGGCGCTGGTCGCGTTGGCAAATATTGACCTGAATAGTGGTGCATTCTATTTGACAGATGATCCGGCCGCACGGTTCGCGGCGGCTGAGACGGCCTTGATCAAGGCTCTGTCATTGGCCCCACAGCACGCGCGGGCCCACCGGCATCTTGGACACGTCAAGATTTTCACCAACCGCGCGGCTCAAGGCCTTGCTGAATGCGAGCAGGCATTGGCACTGGATCGAAACTTGGCCAGCGCACACGGGTCCATCGGTATGGCCAAGTATTTTCTTGGTTGCGGCGCTGAGACCGAGGCCCATATCCAAAACGCACTCCGCCTCAGTCCTCGCGATACGGACGCTTTTATTTGGATGATAATCGCCGGCCACGCTAAGCTACAGCTCGGCGCCGACGAGGAAGCGGTCGCGCGGTTCCGTCGCTCAATGGACATCAAAGACGGTTGCGCCTGCCGCCATAGCGGGCGTTATTGCGTTCTCAACGTGAGAAGTGAAATCCCATGCGCGTCTTTTCTGCCGCCCTTGCCACCGAGACGAACACCTTTACGCCGATGCCGACGGGCGTGTCGGCGTTTCATGAGCGCGCCTATTATCCCGCGGGAAAGCATCCCGATGCGATGCAGATGCACGGCGGCCCGCTCTGGGCCGCGCGGGAGGTCGGGCCGTCGCGTGGCTGGACGCTGATCGAGGGTCTGGTGGCGGCAGCCGTGCCGAACGGCATCGTGACGCGCACAGCCTATGAAAGTCTCCGCGACCAGCTGCTCGGGGATCTCAAGGCGGCGCTTCCCGTCGACATGGTCCTGCTCGGCATGCACGGCGCCATGGTCGCCGACGGCTATGACGATTGCGAAGGTGACCTCCTGGCGCGCGTCCGGCAGATCGTGGGACCGGACACGGTGGTCGGCGGGACGCTCGACCCGCACACCCATCTCAGCGACGCGATGGTCGGCAATGCCGACCTCCTGATCTGCTGGAAGGAGTATCCGCACACGGACATCCTGGAGCGGGCGCGGGAGCTCGTCGAATTCTGCACGGCGCTGGCCGAGCAGCGCCTCGAGCTGCGCGTCGCTGTTATCGACACCGGGATGATCGCCCCGCTGCACACCACGCGCGAGCCGGGCAAGAGTTTCGTGAACCGCGTGCGCGCCCGCGAGGGCAAGGACGGCATCGTCTCCATCTCCATCGTGCACGGCTTTGCATCGGGCGACGTGCCTGACATGGGCACCAAGATGCTGGTCTATAGCGATGCCGCCGCCGATCCGGACGGCGCACGGGGACAAGACGTGGCGCAGCGCCTGGCGCGCGAGCTGTGCGACCTGCGCGGGGCGCTGAGCGAGCGACCGGTCGGGATCGATGCCGCGATCGACGCCGCGCTCGCTTCGAACGGCACGGTGGTGCTCGGCGATGGCAGCGACAATCCGGGCGGCGGCGCACCCGGCGATTCGACCTATATCCTGCGGCGGCTCATCGATCGCAAGGTCGCGAGCACTTGTCTCGGGCCATTGTGGGATCCCGGTGCGGTACGGATCGCCTTCGATGCCGGCGTCGGCGCGCGCATCGCCTTGCGCATCGGCGGCAAGATCGGGCCATTGTCGGGAGATCCTGTCGACGCCGTCTGGGAGATCCGCGCGCTCAAGCCGGACATGGTCATGACGGGACTTGCGGGGACGCCGGCGAAGCTCGGCGACTGCGCCCTGATTGCCTCTGACGGCGTCGAGGTCGTGCTCTCGACCTTCCGCTGCCAGACCTTCGGTGTCGACGTCTTCACCCAGCTCGGGCTCGATCCCGCGCAGCGCAAGATCGTCGTGGTCAAATCATCGCAGCATTTCCGCGCGTCGTTCGAGCCGATCGCCACGCGCGTCATCATGGTCGACGCGCCCGGCGTCGTGGCCCGCGACATCACCACGCTGCCATATCGCAAGATCAAGCGCCCGAAATGGCCGCTGGATGCGAGCTGACGGCCGTCCGGTCATCAACCGTCAGGCGAGAAAATCGCTGCGGTTGACGCGGCTCAACGATGTCTCCAGCCGGACACTGTCGCGCCTGATTTCCTCGACCGTCTCGAAAGTGAAGCCGATATGCGCGGCCGCTGCCGCCTCAGCCTCCTTGGCCTTGCCGGCAATCACGGCCTCCGCGAGCGTCAGGTGCTGCTGGAGCAGCTGATCGCGGACGCCTTCGCGCAAATAGAGCTGCGCGCGGCTGTAGAAGATATTGTTGCGCAGGAGGTCGGCGAGCGCGCGCATGACGTGAAGCAGGACCACGTTGTGGCTGGCCTCGTAGATCAGCAAATGGAGGTCGACGTCGGCGTCGCCTTCCTGTGTCGGATCCTCGAGCTTGTGAGCCTTCTGCATCCGGTCGACGCAGTGCCGGATCGCCTTCCGGTCGAGATCGGTTGCGCGCATGGCGGCAAAGCGGGCCGCATGAGCCTCCTGAATCCGGCGGAATTCGAAATAGTCGGCGGTGACGCGCGGCTTGTCCTGCAGCAGCGTGGCGAGCGGCCGAAATAGCGGCGAGAGGAATTGGGCCACGAACGTTCCCGAGCGCGTGGTGGCGAGCAGCCCCCGCTGTTCCAGGATCTGCAGCGCCTCGCGCAGCGACGGCCGCGAGATGTCCAGCTTCTCGGCCAGGTCCCGCTCGGCCGCCAGCTTTTCACCCGGCCGGAGCACGCCCTCCAGGATCAGCCGCTCGATGTGCTCGGCCATCGCTTCCGCGATCTTGGGTGTGCGAACGACGTTGCTCAAGTGGCACCTATCTGTCTGGCCGAGCGCATGGATTCGTCTTGCGACTATGGACCTTGGAAGGCATCGGTCAAGTCCGCTCCCCGTCATCGACCGATTATGAAATATCTTTCCCAATTGACAGCACTGGTAAATTAATTTTACCAATATGAGGATAGGATAACAGATATGCCCAAGATCGCGGTTCAGCGCGGCGGCGTGAGGAAACGCGAGGAGAAGTCTCATGACGTGGACGCAGGTTTACGACCCTTTCAATAATCCGTGGCTTTCGACCGCGGCGGCGGCCCTTCCCGTGGTCGTCCTGCTGAGCGCGATTGCGATCTTCGAGATCAAGGCGCACTGGGCGGCGGCGATCGGCCTCGTGACGGCGCTTGGCGTCGCCATCCTCGGCTTCGGCATGCCGGCGCCGATGGCCGCAATGGCGGCGATCTATGGGGCCGGCTTCGGGCTGCTGCCGATCGGCTGGATCATCATCAACATCATCTTCCTTTATCAGTTGCTGAACGAGAAGGGCGAGTTCGCGGTGCTGCAACGCTCGATCAGCTCGATCAGCGACGATCGGCGGCTGCAGCTCTTGTTCATCGCGTTCTCGCTCGGGGCTTTCTTCGAGGGCGCTGCCGGGTTTGGCACGCCCGTCGCCGTCACCGCCGCAATGCTGATCGGGCTGGGCTTTTCTCCGCTCGCCGCATCCGGCCTGTCGCTGATCGCCAATACGGCTCCGGTCGCCTATGGGGCGCTCGGAACGCCGGTGATCGCGCTCAGCGCCGTAACGGGACTCGATCTGCAGGCCTTGAGCGCGATGATCGGCCGTCAACTACCGTTCTTTTCGCTGCTCGTGCCGTTCTGGCTGATCTGGGCCTTCGTCGGTTTTCGGCGGATGCTCGAAATCTGGCCGGCTATCCTGGTCGCCGGCGTCTCGTTCGCCGTTCCGCAATATCTGGTCTCGAACTTCCATGGTCCGTGGCTGGTCGATGTGATCGCCGCAGTGGTCTCCATGGCAAGCCTCGCGCTGTTCCTGAAGATATGGCGGCCGGCGAATGCGATGAAGGACATGCCGGCGCGCTATGGCGCGCCGCTCGCGGGCGAAGCACCCAGCGGCAAGACGACGAAGGCGGCCGTCGCCAAGGCGTGGACGCCGTGGCTGATCTTCTCTGCCTTCGTCTTCGCCTGGGGAACGCCGCAGGTGAAGAGCTGGCTCGACAGTATCTGGGTTGCGAAGTTTCCCGTCGTGGGGCTGCACAACCTCGTGCAGAAGGCGCCCCCGGTCGTGGCAAAGCCCGCGGCCGAAGGCGCGGTCTATGTGCTGAATCTGCTCTCGGCGGCCGGTACCGGCATCCTGCTGGCGGCGATCATCTCGGGACTGCTGGTCGGCTACGGCCCCCTCGGCCTGGCGCGCATGTATGTCCGTACGTTGCATCTGACGCGCTATTCGCTGGCAACCATCGCCTGCATGCTGGCGCTCGGTTTCGTCACGCGTTACTCCGGCACGGACGCCACGCTCGGGCTCGCCTTTGCCAAAACCGGATCGCTCTATCCGTTCTTCGGTGCATTGATCGGTTGGATCGGCGTGGCGCTGACCGGATCGGACACGTCGTCGAACGTGTTGTTCGGAGGGCTGCAGCGCATCAGCGCCGAGCAGATCGGCGTCAGCCCGGTGCTGATGGCGGCTGCCAACAGCTCCGGCGGCGTGATGGGCAAGATGATCGACGCGCAGAGCATCGTGGTCGCCTCCACCGCGACGAAATGGTACGGCCACGAAGGCACGATCCTGCGCTTCGTTTTCTTCCACAGCCTCGCGTTGGCCGTTCTGGTCGGCCTGATGGTGCTGGGTCAGGCCTATCTCTGGCCGCTGAAGCTCCTCGTGCCCTAAGGGAGCCCGCAAGATGCGTCTCGCACAGTGTCACAATTTCCATGACTTCCGGCGGCTGGCACGCCGCCGGCTGCCGGGACCGATCTTCGATTATATCGACGGCGGAGCCGACGACGAGACGAGCCATCGGCGCAACACCGCGAGCTTCGAGCAGTGCGACCTCGTGCCCAATGTGTTGCGTGGCGTGGGGCAGGTCGACCTGTCGGTCACCGTCATGGGCCAGAAACTGGCGCTGCCGTTCTACTGCTCGCCGACCGCCTTGCAGCGCCTGTTCCACCACCAAGGTGAGCGTGCCGTCGCCGCGGCCGCGGCGCGCTACGGCACCATGTTCGGCGTTTCCTCCCTCGGCACGGTCGGCCTCGAGGAGCTGCGCAAGGCCCACGACACGCCGCAGGTCTATCAGTTCTATTTCCACCGGGATCGAGGCCTCAACCGCGCCATGATGCAACGCGCCAAGGAGGCCGGCGTGAACGTGATGATGCTGACGGTCGACAGCATCACCGGAGGAAATCGCGAGCGCGATCTGCGCACCGGCTTCAGCATACCCTTCCGCCTGACGCTATCAGGCATGCTTCAGTTCGCGATCAAGCCGATGTGGGGCATCCAATATGCCACTCACGAGAAGTTCAGGCTGCCGCAATTGGACGAGCACGTCGACATGAGCGGCGGCGCCATGTCGATCGGCCGCTATTTCACTGACATGCTGGACCCATCCATGAATTGGGACGACGTCGCCGAGATGGTGCGGACCTGGAACGGGCCGTTCTGTCTCAAGGGCATCATGTCGGTGGAGGACGCACGACGCGCGGTCGAGATCGGCTGCACGGGGATCGTTCTGTCCAATCATGGCGGACGGCAGCTCGATGGCTCCCGCTCGGCTTTCGACCAGCTTGCCGAAATCGTGGATGCGGTCGGCGACCGCATCGATGTGATGATGGATGGCGGCATCCAGCGCGGGACCCACATCCTCAAGGCGCTGTCGCTCGGGGCCAAGGCCGTTGGCCTTGGACGATACTATCTCTATCCGCTCGCCGCGGCCGGCCAGCCCGGCGTCGAGCGCGCGCTCGGCCTGCTGCGCGCCGAGCTCGAGCGCGACATGAAATTGATGGGATGTAACTCGCTCGGCCAGCTGTCGCGCGCCAATTTGCGCTTCAGGAGCGCATCACCAGCCGGTTGCTCTCAATAGCACGCCGCCATCGCGCCGAGCTTGGGATAGAGCTGGTCGATCGCGGCGATCTCGCTGTGCATCTGGGCGATGATCCAGTCGCGGATCTCGGCGGCGATGGGGCGCATCGGCCGGTTGCGCGGGGGGAGGAATTCGCAGATGCGGCGCGTGGTGGTGAGCCGGTCGGAGGCAGGCACCAATGCGCCGGTCAAAAGCCAGTGCGAGGCGACCGTGAGCCAGCCGAGCGCGATGCCCTGGCCGAGCAGGGCGGCCTGCACCACGACGGCATAGTCGGTGAAGCTCAAGCCCTTGGCGGCGCCGCGGCGGCCGGTGAGCAGCGAGGCGTAATCCGCGGCCCAGTCGCCGGGCGTCTCGGCGAGGCGAATGATGGTGTTGCCCACGGCGGGATCGGTCGCGCCGAGATAGGTCGGGCTGCACATCGGCAGCATCACTTCCTTCATCACCAGCGTGCCGCCTGAGGACGGCTCGTCGCGATCGCGAAAGCGCATGCCGAGATCGACATTCTCCACCGGCCCGCGCAGCGCGCCGGAGATGAGCTGGAAGCGCAGATCGACCTGCGGAAACTGCTTCTGCAGCTTGTCGATGCGCGGCATCAGCCAATGCGTGGTGAAGGCGGAGGAGACCGACAGCGTCACCGTCTCGGTGCCCTTGCGGCGCCGCTCGATCTCGGTGAGCCCGGTCTCGATGCTGCGAAAGCCCTCGAGCACGCGGCGATAGAGCAGCTCGCCTTCCTCGGTGAGCACCGCGCGGCCGGCTTTGCGGTCGAACAGTCGCACGCCGAGATGCTCCTCGAATTGCCCGAGCATGCGGCTCACCGCCGGCTGCGTCACGTTCAACTCGGCGGCGGCGGCCGTGAAGCTGCCATTGCGCGCCGCTGCGTCGAAGACGAACAGGGCGTTGCTGGAGGGCAGCATGCGGCGGAGCTCGGGCATAACGTCATGTTATGAGGCTGGTGAGAATTTGGCAATTGCCGGATTTTCGCAAGTCTGGTGTCATTGCCGTGACTGGCTAAAGACAGGCGCTTGCGAGCGAAGATTTGGTGCGGTGCACGCCGCGCCTCTGAATGCTCCAAAACCCTGTCTATAAAGCAGGCTTATGGCGTGCAGTGAGGCACGTCATGGCGGGATTGCGCGAGGTCGATCGTTGGACAAACGAGCGGAAAGCGTCGAGATCAGGTCCGCGAGCAAGGCGTATGGCGCCGTTCGCGCCCTCGACGATGTGTCCCTCAATGTCGGCGCCGGCGAGTTCGTCTCGCTGCTGGGTCCTTCCGGCTCCGGCAAGACCACGCTGCTCGGAATTTTGGGCGGCTTCATCCTGCCGACCTCTGGCACCATCCTGTTCGGCGGCCGCGACGTCACCTACATGCCGCCGCACAAGCGCGACATCGGCGTGGTGTTCCAGAACTACGCGCTGTTCCCGCATATGAGTGTCGGCGAGAACGTCGCCTTTCCCCTGCGCGCACGCCGCCTGCCGAAGGCGAGCTGGCCTGACAGGGTGCGCGCGGCGCTCAGCATGGTCGGCCTTGCCGGCTACGAGGCGCGCGGCATCGCGCAGCTCTCGGGCGGCCAGCGCCAGCGCGTGGCGCTGGCGCGCGCCATGATCTTCGAGCCGCGGCTGATCCTGATGGACGAGCCGCTGTCGGCGCTCGACAAGCAGCTGCGCGAGACCATGCAGATCGAGCTGCGCGCACTGCACAGGCGCATCGGCGCGACCATCATCTACGTCACCCATGACCAGCGCGAGGCGCTGACCATGAGCGACCGCGTCGCCGTGATGAAGGATGGAAGACTGATCCAGATCGACGCGCCGGCGCGCCTGCACGATCACCCGGCCGATTCCTTCGTCGCCAGCTTCATCGGCGAGGCGACGATGCTTCCCGTCCGCCGCGTCGACGCTTGCAGTGTCGCGCTCGGCAACGCGCTGCTGCGCAGCGCCCGCGCCATTCCTGATAGCGATGCGCTGATGCTCGCCGTGCACAGCGAGAAGCTGCTGATCGACGACGGCGCGCAGGATGATGCCTGCAACCGGCTGACCGGCACGGTCACCGACATCGTCTATCAGGGCGAGAGCCTGCGTATCTTCCTGGCGCTCGAAGGCGCCGTCGCGCTCAGCCTGCGCCAGCCTTCCTATCATCAAGCGTACCAGCGTATCCCGCCGCTCGGCGGCAGCCTCACCGTCACCCTCCACCCCGAGGACACCATCGTCGTGCCCCGGGTGGACTGAAGCCTTGTTGCAACCTGAGAGAAGAAGCACATGTCGACCCAAGCCGCGTTCAGCAATTTCAAGGTTCTCACCTTCGACGTCGTCGGCACCTTGATCGACTTCGAAACCGGCGTGCTCGAAGCCGTGCGCAGGATCGGAGGCAGGAAGGCGGCCGAGTTCAGCGACGAGCAGATTTTCGAGCCCTACAAGCGCGGCCGCGACAAGCATTACGAGCGCTCCAGCGAGGTGATGTTCCACGTCTATCGCCATCTCGCCACCGAACTCGGTTTGCCTGCCGACGACGCATCCTGCGACGTGTTCCAGCTCTCGGTGCTGCGCTGGGGCCCGTTCTCGGATTCCGTCGGGGCGCTGAAGCGGCTGCGGACAAAGTTTCGCCTGGTGGCGATGACCAATGCCGACCGGGTCGCGCTGTCGTGTTACGCCCACGCGCTCGGCAATCCCTTCGACGACACCGTCTGCGCCGACGACACCGGGGTGGCAAAGCCGAATCCGGAATTCTTCGCCTACAACAAGGGCCGGCAATCCGCGTTCGGCTACAAGCAGTCCGACATCCTGCACGTCGCGCAGAGCCAGTATCACGACATCGGGATCGCGCGAAAACTCGGCTACAAGGTGTGCTGGATCGAGCGCCGCCAGGGCATCGCAGGTTTCGGCGGGACGCCCGCAGTGGAAACGCTGACCAAGCCGGACTTCCATTACCCGACTCTGAAGGCGCTGGCCGACGCGGCCATCGGCCCGGCTTAAGAGACGAGCGCCGGCATGACACGCGACTGGAGCGCGCTGCCATCGGCCAAGTCGCTGTGGGAAGCCACGGCGGAGCCGGCGCGCGCCTTTCCGGTGCTCTCCGGCGAGCAACAGGCGGATGTGGTGATCATTGGCGCAGGCTATACGGGCCTCTCCGCCGCGCACCACATCGCCAAGAGCGGGCTGGCCCCTGTCGTGCTCGAGGCCAACAGGCCCGGCTGGGGCGCGAGCGGGCGCAATGGCGGCGTGGTCACCGCAAAGTTCCGTCTCTCGTTTCGCGAGATCGATGCCGCGCATGGCCGCGCCATGGCGAGACGCATGTACGAGATCGCACATGAATCGACCGACATGGTCGAGGAGCTTGTCTCCGAGTTCGGCATCACCAGTGCGAACCTGACCCGCACCGGCCAGGTCAAGGCGGCGCACAACGAAACCACGCTGAAGGCTGCCATCGACGAAGCCAACTGGATGACGCGCGAAATGGGCTCGGCCGAGGTCCGTATCCTCGACAAGCGCGGCGTGCGCGAGGAGACCGGCTCCGACATTTTCGTCGGCGGCGTGCTCAATCCCGGCTCCGGCGGCGTCCATCCGCTGAATTATCTGCGCGGCCTCGCCGACGGCGTCGCGCGCCGCGGCGTTCAGATCTTCCAGGAATCGCCGGTCGTAAAACTCCGGCGCGAGGGCGACGGTGTCGTCGCCGAGACGCCGCAAGGCGCGGTGCGCGCCAGGCAGGCGATCATCGCCACCAACAGCTATTCCGATCTCACCGGCGCCACCGCGCAACTCCAGCGCACGCTGATCCCGTTCCGCAGCGCCCTCATTGCGACGGAAAAACTGCCGCGCAATCTCGCCGGCAAACTGATGCCGACGGGGCGCACCTACACCGAGACCAAGCGCATGATGCGCTGGTTCCGCATGGTCGACAATCGCGTGATCTTCGGCGGCCGCGGCGCCTTCGGCAAGCAGGATTCGCAAACCGCCTTCGACGCGCTGCGCAAGGCGATGGTCGGCATCTTCCCTGATCTGGCCGATGTCCCGCTCGAATACAAATGGTCGGGCCTCGTGGCGATGACGCTGGACTCGGTGCCGCATATCGGCCGGATCGACGACCGCACGCTGGTCTCGCTCGGCTATAACGGTGCCGGCGTCGCGATGTCGAGCCTGATGGGCCGTTATCTCGCCGCCTTCGTGCGCGGCGAGAGGCCCGATGTCGGACTGCTCGACGTCAGCCGCATGAAACCCATTCCGTTCTATCCGCTGCGCGAGCCAGCCGTGCGCATGGTCGCCGGCTGGTACCAGTTTCTCGATGCGATCGGCCAGTGAGATTCATTGAAGGAGGCGAGGATGATGACGAAACGGAATTTTGGATTGGGCTGTGCGCTGGCGGGCGCAATGGGATTGACCACCTCGGCTGATGCCGCCGAACAGATCACCTTCGTCTCGCAGGGCGGCGCCTATCAGCAGGCGCAGACGGTGGCGATCCTCGATCCCTCCGCCAAGAAGCTCGGCATCACCATCAACCAGGATTCGATCCCCGACGCCTGGCCTGCGATCAAGACCCAGGTCGGCAGCGGCAAGCCGATCTGGGACGTCGTCGACACCCCGACCGGCAACTGCCTGCGTGGCGGTGAGCAGGGGCTGATGGAGAAGCTCGACTTCTCGAAGATTCCAAACGGCGCGGCGATGCCGGAAGCCTATCGCAGTCCCTATTCGGTCTCCTATGAGTTCTATTCCAGCGTGCTGTCCTACAGCCAGAAGACCTTCCCGAAGGACGCGCCGAACAGCTGGGCCGATTTCTGGGACGTGAAGAAATTCCCCGGACGCCGCGCGCTGCGCAACCATCCGTTTGCGACGCTCGAGGCGGCGCTGATGGCCGACGGCGTCGCGCCTGACAAGCTCTATCCGCTCGACGTCGACCGCGCCTTCAAGAAGCTCGAGGAAATCAAGCCTAACATCACGGTGTGGTGGACCTCGGGTGCGCAGTCGGCGCAGCTGCTCAATGACGGCGAAGTCGACATGGAGATGGCCTGGAACGGCCGCGTCAGCGCCGTCGCCAAGGAAGGCGCCAAGGTTGCCTTCACCTACAACCAGGGCATCCTGCAGAGCACCTCGCTGTGCATCCTCAAGGGCGCACCGAATCTCGACACGGCCGTAAAGTTCCTCAACGAGGCCGTCGATCCCGTGCACCAGGCCAATCTGCCGCTCAACATTGATTACGGCCCTGGTAATCCCAAGGCGTTCGAGACTGGTGTGATCAAGCCCGAGCGCGCGGCGCAATTGCCGAGCGAGCCGGCGAATGCGTCCAAGCAGGCGCTGATGTCCTATGCCTGGTGGTCTTCGCCTGCCGGAGAAGCCGCCGAGAAGCGCTGGGCGTCGTTCATGCAGAAATAAGTGAGGCCAGCTTTGACGACTTCAGTGCCAGATCCCTCCCAAAAGCATCAGCGCCGCGAGCACGGCCTGATGCTGGCATTGGTGTCGCCGGCGCTGCTGGTGATCCTGGCTCTGATCGTGCTGCCGGTCGGCTGGCTGGCCTGGCAGTCGATCTACCATGACGGCTTTACAGTGGAGAACTATCGCCGCGTCTTCACCGAGGACATCTACTGGCGCAGCTTCGCGCTGACCTTCGAGATCAGCCTCGCGGTCACCGTGATCGCGTTGCTGCTCGGCTATCCCGTCGCCTACCTCGCCAATTCCGTGCCGAAGGGCTGGAGCATCCTGATCCTGTCGCTGGTGGTGCTGCCGTTCTGGACATCAGTGCTGGTGCGCGCCTATGCCTGGCTGGCGCTGCTCCAACGCACCGGCGTGATCAATCAATTCCTGCGCTATCTCGATGTGATCTCCGAGCCGCTGGCGCTGGTCCACAACACCTTTGGCACGGTGGTCGCGACCGTGCACATCCTGCTGCCGTTCATGGTGCTGCCGCTCTACGCCACCATGCAGAAGATCCCGGGTGATTTGATGCAGGCCGGCGCCAGCCTGGGCGCAAGCCCGTCGCTGACATTCCTCCGCGTGTTCCTGCCGCTGTCGCTGCCTGGCGTGCTCGCCGGCTGCACGATGGTGTTCGTACTTTGCCTCGGCTTCTACATCACGCCGGAGCTGCTAGGCGGCGGCCGCACCGTGATGGTGTCGATGCTGGTGAGCCGCAATGTCGAGCTCTACAACCAGTTCGGTGCCGCGAGCGCGGTCGCGGTGGTGCTGCTCCTCAGCGTGCTCGCGATCTTCTTCGTCGTCAGCCGCTTCATTTCGCTCGATCGCGTGTTGGGGCAGAAATGACGCGCATCTCGCCCGCACGCATCGCCCTCTACGTGATCAGCGCGCTGGTGCTGATCTATCTGATCCTGCCGGTTCTGATCATCGCGCCGATCTCGTTCTCCAGTGCGCGCTTCCTGACCTTCCCGCCGCCCTCATTCTCCACGCGCTGGTACCAGCAGTATTTTTCCAATCCGGCCTGGATGCAGGCGACGCGGGTGACGCTGACGGTGGCGCTGTTCACCGTGGTGATCGCAACGCCGTGCGGTGTCGCCGCTGCCTATGCCATCAGCCAGTCCAAACTGCGCATCATGCGGCTGATCCACATGGCGCTGCTGCTGCCGCTGGTGGTGCCCATCATCATTACCGCGGTCGGCATCTTCTTCGTCTATGCCAGGATCGGCCTGGTCGCGACCATGCCCGGCCTCGTGCTGGCCAACGTGATGCTGGGCTTGCCTTACGTCGTCATCTCGGTGCTCGCGGGCTTGCAAAGCTTCGATCCCGCGCAGGAGATGGTGGCGCGCAGCCTCGGCATGAACCGGTTGCGCAGCTTCTTTGCGGTGACGCTGCCGCAGATCAAGTCGAGCGTGATTGCGGGGAGCATCTTCGCCTTCATTTCGGCCATGGACGAGACCATCATCGCGCTGTTCATTTCCGGCGGCCAGTATCAGCCGCTGACCAAACGCATGTTCACCGCGCTCCGCGACGAGATCGACCCGACCATCGCCGCGATCTCGACGCTGATGACGGCGGCGTCGTTCCTGCTGGTGCTCGCGGCGAGTACGCGGCAGAAGAAGGCGGGGTAGGGCTCCATTCCCGGTGTCATCGCCCGCGAAGGCGGGCGATCCAGTATTCCAGAGACGGCAGTGATT